>NZ_BLZR01000001.1:631684-947526 GCF_014193895.1 Clostridium fungisolvens
TATCCGATGCTTTAATGAGCTTACACGAAGTTTAAACAATATTCTTAAACATAAAAAAGTAATTATTATAGAAAACAAAATTATAAAAATATATAAAGGTGGGGCATAAAATGGAAGTAAATGGAAGCAAAAGTAAATTTAAAACAAAAGATTTGGTTATAACAGCACTATTAACCGCACTAGTATTTGTAGCAACAGCATTTATTAACGTTAGATTACCGTTCTTATCTAATGGTGGCTTAGTTCACTTAGGAACTGTAATGCTATTTATTACAGCAACTGTTTTTGGTAAAGAAAAAGGGGCCATTGCAGGGGCTGTTGGGATGGCTATTTTTGATTTATCTTCAGGATGGGCACTGTGGGCACCATTTACTTTTGTAGTAAGAGGAGTAATGGGATATATGGTTGGAAGTATTGCTTGGAGTAAAAATAAATCTGGCGATAGCTTTATGTTAAATTCAGTTGCAATGATATTATCTGGTATTTGGATGATATTTGGATATTATGTTACTGAAGGAATTCTTTATGGAAATTGGATTACACCGGTAGGGTCAATACCTGGAAATGTAGCACAAATTGTTTTAGGATTGGCATTAGGATTACCTATGGCAAAAGTTCTTAAGAGATATGTGAAATATATATAAGTTTAAATTAAATGTCCCATAGCATTAAATTGCTAAGGGACATTTTTTTATTGTATAAAAAATTGTAAAATTTTCAAAGTATCTAAACCTAGATATTTCAATACTTTTATAAGTTTTTTTATGGCTTAGAATTAGGAGCGGAAAGAATTATAGCTGTTTATTTTCAAAAGTAGAAAATTAGTATCTATAAATATAATTGTATAATGGCTATAAATTTAAGTATAATTTATCTAAAGAGTTCCCAACTCAACTATTAATTTATACATGCCAAAAGATCCTCAGAAGCCAGGATTTTCGAACAAGTATAAATTAAGCTTCTATATAGGAACTCTTTAGAAATGTAACGTTATGATTTTAGTAATTTTAAGATGTTTTTAAGGCTATTCTTGAAATTAAGTGGTTGTGAAGGACAAATAACTAGTTTTAAAAAGAGGTGATTGTAAATGCTAGCAGATTATCATATGCATACAAGCTTTAGTGATGACTCTGATTATCCAATGGAAGAGGAGATTAAACAAGCAATATCTTTAGGACTTGATGAGATATGTTTTACAGAACATGTGGATTATGGGGTTAAAACAGATCTAAATTGTAATTATGAAGAATATATAAAAGAATTCAAAAGGTGTAAGGAAAAATATAAAGATAAGATAAATATAAAATTAGGTATTGAATTTGGGATGCAAGTTCATACAATCGGTCAATGTCAAAAAGATTTTGATAAATATGATTTTGATTTTGTTATACTTTCTTGTCACCAGGTAGATGATAAAGAATTTTGGACTCAGGATTTTCAAAAAGGAAAAACCCAAAAGGAATATAACGAAAAGTATTATGAAGAAATACTAAAGGTTATAAATAAGTATGAAGATTATAGCGTATTAGGTCACTTAGATATGATTAAAAGATATGACGAAGTGGGAGAATATCCTTTTGAAAAAGTAAAAAATATAGTGATAGAAATTTTGAAACATGTAATTGCAAATGATAAAGGAATAGAAATCAATACCTCTAGTTTTAGATATGGGTTAGGGGACTTAACGCCTTCAAAAGAAATACTAAAATTATATAGAGAGTTAGGTGGAAATATTATTACTATAGGTTCAGACTCGCACAAGGAGGAACATGTAGGTTATAATATTCAAATTGTAAGAGAAGAATTAAAAAAATTAGGATATAAACAATTTTGTACATTTGAAAAAATGAAACCTATTTTTCATGATTTATAGATTGTAATACAATAAATTTTTGACTTAAAAGTTATAATAGCTCAACTATTAAATAGTGCAGATAAGCATACCTTATCTGCACTATTCTTGTATCAGGAGCTTACTATAATGAGTTGGATTCAAGAGCTTTTTTGATGATCATTAATTTGAAAACCGTACTTAAATATAGTTTAAAACAAATAAAACTTGTGCTTTACATACGTTATGAATTATTTTGTTACCACATATTATCGTATGGTTCTGGTTGATCTAATAATAAGTCTTCGTAGGTACAAAAACCACTATTTAATGCATTTCTACGTAATACTAAATATAATTCTGCAGATGTAGCGTTTTGGTAAGGAAGCACAAAGATTATACCTATTCCAAAAGCTAAAGCGCCTAAGAGATACCAACCAATAAAGGATAAGTCTAATACGAACATATCAAATTTATGACCTCTAGTCATTTCATTACTTAAAGCAATCGCCTTCTTAACTCCAATATTAGGGTTATCAGCAAGTATATATGGCACCATGCTGTAAGCATAGGATTTTATTATACCAGGGATGATTAACAACAAAGTCCACAAGAAGATAAAGATCTTTGTTACTAGCATTGTTTTAACTATGCCGCCATAGTTATATCCATTGAATCCAAAACCAAAGCAGCCCTTGTTATCTTTATATTGAGCAGACTTAATAAAATATCTTCTTCCACCTACTTCTAGGGAATAGCCAATGAATATACGAAGAGCAATTAATCCCAAGAACGCTACAAGCCCAAATAATAAAAATGGGAAAAGGTAATGAATAGGAAAAACATTAGGAATACTTGAATGAAAATCATTCGGTGCATTATTTAAAAAACCGTTATTTATGCCTGAGTAGAAATCATTTCTTCCGTTTCTTGAATGAGAGCCGCCTCCGCCACTCCATCCAGTACTACCACCGGCCAATGCTATTACTATACTAACACCAAGTGCACTTAAGTATATTTTACTTAATACTGCCTTGGCTCTGTCCTTTAATTCTTTTCTAGTCCACATGATATCCTCCAAATTATATTATTAGATTAATTACTTTTTGTAAAGGTTCAATATAAGTATATTATATGGTATAATATAACTTATAACAAGTTTATAAAATACTCATATATCGGTGTTTGTTTATTCTTATATCTTATATATAGATATAATCTCTTTATTTCATCAAATTACTTTGCTTTTCTCAAGGATACAAATTGAAAAAAATTATTACAATATAGGGTTCCTAACTCAATTATCAGTTTATACATACTAAAAGTTATAAGTGCATGATTTTTGTTAAAAACATAACAAAGTGTTCTTTATGACCACAATTTGTTTTTAAAGTTTATAATATTTTAATGTTTTGAATGTGGTGTTATTATTTACTCATAGCAAACGATTACAATGTTTTGATATATAAATGAAAGGTAGGTAGAAGAGATGAATTATTTTGAAGAAAGCTTAAAATTACATGAGAAGAATATAGGAAAGATAGAGGTAGTATCAAAGGTAGCAATTGAAACAAGAGAAGATTTAAGTTTAGCTTACACTCCTGGAGTTGCAGAACCATGTAGGAAAATTCATGAGGATGAAGAAAACGTCTACAAGTATACTTCTAAAGGAAATCTAGTTGCAGTAGTAACAGATGGAACAGCAGTACTGGGACTTGGAGATATAGGTCCCAAAGCTGGATTACCGGTTATGGAAGGTAAAGCAATTTTATTTAAAGCCTTTGCAGATGTAGATGCATTTCCAATATGTTTAGATACAAAGAATGTAGATGAAATAGTAAAAACTGTGAAGCTTATAGCTCCAGGCTTTGGTGGGATAAATCTAGAAGACATAGGAGCACCAAGATGCTTTGAAGTTGAAGAAAGATTGAAGAAAGAACTAGATATACCAGTATTTCATGATGACCAACATGGTACTGCAATAGTTGTTCTTGCTGGTGTGATAAATGCTTTAAAGGTAGTTGATAAAAAAATAGAAGATATAAAGGTTGTTGTAAATGGAGCTGGAGCTGCAGGAACTGCTATAGCTAAGTTATTACTTTCATTAGGAGTAAAGAATCTTATTGCATGCGATAAGGTTGGTATTCTATACAGAGGAATAGAAAATGTAGATGATGCAAAAAAAGAACTTGCAAAGGTAACTAATCCAGATAATATTAAAGGAAATTTAGCTGATGCATTAGTAGGTGCTGATGTATTCATAGGGGTTTCTGCACCAGGTATAGTAACTCAAGATATGGTAAGAGCGATGAATAAAGATTCTATATTATTTGCAATGGCAAATCCAACTCCTGAAATAATGCCTGACGAAGCAAAGGCTGCAGGAGCAAGAGTAATAGGCACAGGTAGATCAGATTTTCCTAATCAAGTTAACAATGTACTAGCTTTCCCAGGAATATTCAGAGGTGCATTGGACGTTAGAGCAAAAGAGATTAATGAAGAGATGAAAATAGCTGCAGCTTATGCAATAGCTTCTATGATAGAAGATGAAGATTTAAATGAGAATAATGTAATTCCAAATGCATTAGATAGAACTGTTGCAGCTAATGTGGCTGAGGCAATAAAGAAGGCAGCAAGAGAAAGCGGAGTAGCAAGGGTATAAATCAATAGCTTGCTCATAGAGTACCTTTTGAAAAGACACATTAAATTTTAGGGCACTGTTAAAGTATTATATTGAAATTAAGTAGTTATCCATAGGATGCTTTAACGAGTTTAGAATTTTAACAGTAGTTTTAAACATGGTCAAATTTGAAAATCTCAGATAAATATAAAGAATAAATGGAGGTATAAAAATGCAAATTCCAATTAAGAAGACACTTGATAAAATACCAGGCGGTATGATGGTAGTGCCATTATTTCTAGGAGTACTAGTTAATACGTTTTTTCCACAGTTCTTGAAGATTGGTGGATTTACAACTGCACTATTTGGTCCAGCAGCATCGTCAACAATACTGGCTTGTTTTATGTTTTTGATTGGTTCACAAATCAATTTTAAATTAGCACCAAAAGCTTTGAAAAAAGGTGCATTGCTAATAACAGGAAAGTTTATAGTAGGTGCAGGAATAGGTATATTCGTAGGAAAAGTTTTTGGAACTGCTGGTGTATTAGGTCTATCACCACTAGCAATTCTTGCAGCATTAACAAATTGTAATGGTGGCTTATATGCATCACTTGCTTCACAATATGGTGATGAAACTGATGTAGGTGCATACGCTTTATTATCTTTAAAGGATGGTCCGTTCTTTACATTGGTAGCACTAGGTGCATCAGGACTTGCTCAAATTCCTTTTAAGGCACTTTTAGCAGTATTAATACCGATAGTAATAGGTATGATTTTGGGAAACATTGACTCTGAAATGAGAAAGTTCCTAGGAAGCAGTAAGTTATTATTAATCCCATTCTTCTCATTCCCATTAGGTGCAGGAATGAATCTTGAAACTATTGTGAAGGCAGGAGGCCCTGGTATAATATTAGGTATTGTAGCAGCATTTACTGGAATCGGTGCTTATGTTCTTCTAAAATTATTTAAGGAAGAACCTATAATTGGACTTGCCACAGGATCAACTGCAGGAAATGCAGTTGCAACCCCAGCAGCTGTTGCAGCAGCAGATCCAACTTTAGCTGCAATTGCAACAGTAGCTACAGCTCAAGTTGCAGCAGCATGTGTAGTTTCAGCTATAGTTTGTCCATTTGTTGTATCATATGTATTTAAGGTACTTGGAAATAAAAAACTGAAAAATATGAATAACGAAGTTGCCACAGGATAATTATAAGTGTAAATCAAAAAAATAAAATATGATAAAGTATTGAGTTGAAATTAAGGTATCCCCTTACCCTATACTCCCTAAAATACCTTAGTTTCAACAGTACTAAAGATGTACCAATTCAGACCGAAAACTGTTTTCAAAGTGCCTCTGGATTCTGAGAAGCAGATTTGAAAATATAAATTCTAAAATGAAGTGGTACATCCATATATAGATAAACCAGTTTCAAATAGAATCTATAAATCAAGTAACATGCCATTAATAGTTAAAATGGATTTCAGTATATGTTAGATTTATGGAACTGGGATATCTATTCCTATTAATCAGATAAACTACTTCAGTCCTTAAACTCCAAATAAAGATTTCGATGGTTCTACGAATCTTTATTTGGATAAATTCTAATATGAAGTAGTTTATCTATAAAAAAATCCACAAATAAAAGTATATACCCACAAATATATAATATAGAGAAATCGGTGAATTTTTAAGGTTAGATAGAATAAATTGAACATATTGGATTGATACTGAATTAAGTACAGAAGAGTGGAAGACGATAATTAGAGAAGTATTATATAAATAGGAGCAAAGTAGTTATTCCTATATTTAATTCTTCTGGGTTATATAAATGTTTTTCTACGATTCTGTACTTTTAACTTTGTAACTATATAAATAAACAGTGAGAATTAATATACTATTTTATATAGACTTATTGGTAAGTAATGTATGACTAAATTAAGTATTTTTAGGTTAGGTGATTAGATATGAAAAAAACGATGAAACTACAGACGAAGATTACTTTATTAGTTATTACAGTGGTGTGTGTTTCTATATCTATAATTATATTTTTTGTAGCGTCATGGATGACAGGGAATATTGAAAACAAAGCCAGAACTAATATTATGAATGTTGCTGAGATGGTAGCACATTCAAATGAAATAGTAGATTCTTTGAAGATTAAAGATCCTAATAAAAAAATCGGCCCATACGTTAATATGCAATTAAAAAGCTTAGATCAGATTGAGTATATAATTGTTGTAGATATGGATGGTATTAGATATTCTCATCCTAATCCTGATATGATAGGAAAAAAGTTTGTAGGAGGAGATGAAGATAGGGTAGCACATAAAGGAGAAACATATATATCGGAGGCTACAGGAACACTTGGAAAAGCTTTAAGAGCTTTTGCTCCAATATATGACCCTGTAAGTAAACAAGAGATAGGATTTGTTTCCGTGGGTACTCTCACTCACAGCATTGAAACTGCTAAACATACTGCAATTATATATATAGTGTTAATTACGATTGGCGGTCTCACTGCAGGGATAGTAGGAGCATTTTTACTAGCAAATAGTATAAAAAAGACTTTACTTGGACTGGAGCCTGAGGAAATAACAAGGCTTTATAATGAAAAGATGGGGATCATTGATGCAATTCATGAAGGGTTAATGGCTGTCGATCAACTAGGTAGGATTACTCTCATAAATGATTCTGCATTGAGTATATTGCATTTTGAAGATAAAATAAATAAGAATGATATTATAGGTAAAAACATAGAAGAAGTTATTCCGAATACTAGAATGAACACTGTATTAGAAACTGGCAAGTCTGAGTTTGAAGAAGAGCAAAGAATAAATAATACTATAATAATGACCAATAGAATTCCGATAATTAATAGAGGTAAAGTAGTAGGTGTAATTGCAAGTTTTAGAGATAAAACAGATGTAACTAAAATGGCAGAAGAGCTTACAGGAGCTAAAAAGATGGCTTGGTCATTAAGAGCTCAGAACCATGAATTTATGAATAGGCTTCATACAATTTCAGGGTTGATACAGCTTGAAGAGTATGATGAAGCGCTGCAGTTTATATCAGATATAGCTAAAGTGAGAAGTAATATAAGTAATATATTAAATGAGAAAATAAAAAATGCATCCTTATCAGCACTGTTACTATCAAAGTATAATAAGGCAGAGGAGAGCAGGGTTAAACTTAAAATAGACGAAGATTCAAAACTTATAAAACTGCCGAGTCATATGACCTCTGAAGAAGTTGTATCTATTGTAGGAAACTTGATAGAAAATTCTTTAGATGAAGTTAAAAATGATGGTACTGGGCTAATATACGTAAAAATAGTTGAGAATGAAAGCTTTCTAAATATAATAGTTAAAGATAATGGCGGAGGAATTCCATTAGAATATAGAGAAAAAATATATGAACAAGGTTTTTCAACAAAGGATGGACAGCGTGGTCATGGCATGTATATTGTAAAAAAAATAGTTGACGAGTATAACGGTATTATAACCTTTGATGTAGAGGGCGGAGTTAGTTGGAATATAACTATACCTATGACAAGGAGTGAAAATCTTGATTGAGGTAATGATTGTTGAAGATGACCCTATGGTTAGGGAAATAAATTCTAAGTTTTTAAAAAGGATAGAAGGATTTACTTTGTATAAGGCAGTTTCTAATCTTGAAGATGCTAAAAAATATATTGCTCTTAAAAAGCCAGATTTAATATTGCTGGACGTATTTCTTCCTAAAGAAAATGGACTTGATTTCTTAAAGTGGATAAGAGGCCAAGAGATAGATATAGATGTTATTTTGATTACAGCAGATAAATCTATTGAAAGAATACAGGATGCTTTCAGATTTGGAGTTGTAGACTATCTTATAAAGCCCTTTAGCTTTGAAAGATTTAAAGAAGCACTTATACAATTTAAGAGCAGGTATTATAAGTTTAAGAAGAATGATGAGATTGAACAAAAAGATTTAGATAAACTAATATCCAGTTCAAATACTTCTCAAAGTGAAGAGGATTTTGCAAAGGGACTCAATAAATACACCTATAGATCTATATGGGATGAAATAGAAAAAAGCAATTATGAAGATGTTACAGCGGAAGAGCTAGCAGAGAAACTAGGGATAGCAAGAGTGACTGTTAGAAGATATCTTGAGTATATGGAGAAAGAAAATAAGATAGAGAAGTTAGTGGAATATGGGAAGGTAGGTAGACCACAATATAAATATCATAAGATTTAGCCACACATTTAAATCTAGACATTAAAGAAGCAAGATGTAACTCTTATTATATTGGATAAGCTGGGATGAATTGCCGTGGGAGATGTTGTAAAATCAAATGCAGTATGATATACTTACATCAACTATCTCAACCCTTAACACGCGTATAAAGGAAAAAGTATGAACACAGAGGCGTTACAATATTTCATCAAAGTTTACGAGAAGAAAAGTGTTTCTTTGGCAGCCAAAGATTTATTTATTACTCCTCAAGGATTAAGTAAGACAATAAAACAGCTAGAAATGGACTTGGAAGCTGAGTTATTCTGTAGAGGATCACGTGGAATGGAAGCTACAGAATGCGGTGAATTGTTATATGCTCGAGCTAAACATATCTGTTATCTGATGGAAGACATAAAAAAAGAAATTAGTATAATAAACGGTAGAAAAAATATTTTATTGAATGTTGTTGTTACATATGCAACAACATCTGCAGTTCCTCCTGATATGCTATTTGGTTTTTCTAGCGTTTATCCTAGCATAAAAATGAAGTTAAGAGAATTTCCAGATGAATATCCTATTGATAAATTGTTTGAAGAGCAGGCTGATGTTGGCTTAGTTCTTGGACATGAGGATATAGAAAATTGTGAATATGAGCTGGTTGTACCAGGTGAAGTAGTCATAGTAGTTTCTAAAAAGCATCCATTGGCTGTAAAAAACGAGATTTCCATATTAGAACTGGAAAATATGCCTTTGGTATTAAAGTCTATGGAATCAGGCAAACAGCATAGTTTAGTTGATAAGTGTCTAGAATATGGATTTGCGCCTTACGTTAAACATGAAATGGGAAATATATTAGCTGCGCATATATTATGTGAAGCCAATGGTTATGTGGCAGTTTCAGTTGACTTTATTGAAGATGCAGTTAAAAATGATAAGCTAAAAGTAATAAGGTTAAAAGAGAAAATACCTCAAAATATTTATATGATTACTAGAAAAAGGGACATACAGTCTAAGACAGTAACCCTGTTTCGAAGTTACATAAAACAATACAGCAAGGAAAGAATCAAGTCGTTTTGATGTGCGAAGGTGCATTAAAACGACTTTTCTTATGCGCAACTAAAAGTTAACATACCGAACTTTTGGTTGATTGAGGTCGCTACCATAATGTGCTAAATTTAATCTTGTAATGGTGATAAGCTTTACAAGGTAACGGTTTGTAAGGGATCATATGAGATTAGTAAAAAATATGGGGGGGAAGGAAACGCGTGATTAAGTTAATGGGAGGTAAAGTTTTTTTGCATCATTAATCTTATAATTAGGGGGAATAGAAGATATGGGTAAGAAAAAAATGAGTAAGAAAAAGTCTCGTATAATAACGAGATCTATATTGGCAGGTTTACTTGTAATTGTATTCGGGGTAAATATTGCATTATATCAATTTAGAGAAATTATTACATCTTATTTTACTACAATGAACACTACTAGTAAGGAATCTGTTGCAGCACGTGACAAATCAAAAAAACTTGTTGAGCAGATTGCAGATGAAGGAATAGTTCTTCTTCAAAACAAGGATAATACTCTTCCTTTAAAAACAACAGCTACAAATAAGACTAAAGTAAACGTTTTTGGATGGAGCTTTACAAATCCTATTTATGGTGGTACTGGTTCTGGTTCAACAGATACATCTACTGCAGTTACACCAAAAGCAGGACTAGAAGCTGCTGGCTTCCAAGTAAATGATACTCTATATAACGACTATCTTGCATTAAAAATGCAAAGACCAATAGTGGGTATGAATGGACAAGACTGGACTATTCCTGAGCCAGAAGCATCATTCTATACAGCTGATAGAATGAAGCAAGCTAAGGATTTCTCTGACACTGCAATTATATTTATTGCACGTTCAGGTGGAGAAGGTGCTGATCTTCCAACAAGCTTAGATGGTGCTGATACTTTTAATGAAAAAGGCAGCCAACAAGGACCAACAGGTCAAAGATTTGGTAATAAGGATGATCTTGACGCAAGCAAGCATTATCTTGAACTTAGTAACAGAGAAAAAGGTATGGTAGAAGCTGTTACAAAGAACTTTAATAAAGTAATTCTTGTTGTTAACAGCAGTAATACTTTTGAACTTAGCTGGGTTAAGAATTACAGTCAAATCAAGAGTGTATTAAATATCGGAGGTCCAGGACAAAACGGATTTAACTCTCTTGGAAAAGTTATTGCAGGTACTGTTAATCCATCTGGTAAAACTGTAGACGTTTATGCTACAGATCTTTTAGATGCACCTTCAATAAAAAACTTTGGAAACTACGATTATGTTGTTAAGAATGCAGATGGGTCATACTCACAAGCATTTGATTCAGGTAAAGTTGGACTAAATTATGTTGACTATGCAGAAGGGGTTTATGTAGGATACAGATACTATGAAACTGCTGCATCAGAAGGAGCAATAAACTACGATGAAAAGGTAATGTATCCATTTGGATATGGTTTAAGCTACACAAACTTTAAGCAAGAAGTAGTTCCAGATAGCTTATCATGGAATGATAAAGATATATCTGTTAAGGTAAAGGTAACAAACACTGGATCAGTGGCTGGAAAAGATGTAGTAGAGTTATACTATTCCGCACCTTACACTGGTAAACTAGAGAAATCTTCAATCGTCATTGGTGCATTTGCAAAGACAAATGAAATAAAGGCAGGAGAATCAGAGACTGTTACACTTTCATTTAAAGTAGAAGATATGGCATCATATGATTCTAACAAAGCTTACACTGCAAAAGGTGGATATGTTCTTGAGCAAGGTGAATACAAGCTTATGCTTATGAATAACTCTCATGAAAAGATAGCTGATGTAGCTTCAAAGAATCTTTCTCAAGTTGTTTACGACTCTACAGCTCGTTCTACAGATAAGCAAACAGCTGTAAATCAATTAGATGGTAATGTCACAGGCGAAGGAAGTATAGCAACATATCTTTCAAGAGCTAATGGTTTTGCAAATCTTAAGGATATTGATAAGAATCAAACTTATACAATCAAATCTGCAGATGGTAAGACTACATCTAAAGTAAAAGGTACTTTAGTGGATTCAAGTTTTGTTAAATATGTTAATAGTAAGAGATATGATGTACCTGCTGATACTAAGACTTCAGCTCCTACTACTGGTGCAAAGAATGGTAAGAAGTTAAAAGATTATGTAGGTGTTGATATTAAAGACAAGAGCTGGGATGCTTTACTTGACCAACTATCAGTTGATGATATGGTTAACTTAGTAGTACATGGAGGATATAAGACAGTAGAACTTACTTCAGTTGGTAAGCCTGCTACACTTGATTATGATGGACCTTCAGCTATTAGCTCATTCCTTGCTAAAACAAAGGTATCTGGTATTTCATTCCCTTCAGAAGTTTTAGTAGCTTCTACATGGAATGTTAAGCTTGCAGAGTCTATGGGACAATGCATTGGAGCTGAAGCTAATAGTTATGGTGTTACTGGTTGGTACGCACCTGCTATGAATACTCATCGTACAGCATTTGGTGGAAGAAACTTTGAATATTATTCTGAAGATGGACTTGTTGCAGGTAAGATGGCAGCAGCTGTTACCAAGGGATATCAAAGTAAGGGCGGATATGTTTACATGAAGCATTTTGCATTAAATGATCAAGAAACTAACCGTACTTTCGGAGTATTAACTTGGGCTAATGAACAAACTATTCGTGAAATTTACCTAAAGCCATTTGAATTTGCAGTTAAAGAAGGCGGTGCTAAAGCTGTTATGTCTTCCTTTAACAGTGTAGGTAACACTTGGGCTGGTGCAAGTTCGGGTCTACTAAAACAAATCCTTCGTAATGAATGGGGCTTTAAAGGTATGATTGACACTGACTTCTATATGAATGGAGGCGGAATAAGCGCATATCCATACATGGTATTTGAACTTGGTATCCGTGCAGGAAATGACACTTACCTTACTGGGGTAGCACCTATGGGAGTACCTTCTGCTAATACTAAGAGCAATGATACTTTGTGGTCACTAAGAGAAGCTTCTCACAATATGTTATACACTATTGCAAATAGTGGTGCTATTAAAGATGGTCTAAGTACAGATACTCCAACATGGGTTAAGATAACAATTGGTGTTGATGTTGTACTTGTTCTAGCTATATTAGCAGGTCTAGTTGTTAGCTTCAGAAAAAGCAATAAAAAAGAAGAAGTTGAAGTTTAAAATTGTATAAACTTTTGATATAAGAGAAACTTAAACAGCCAGACTGCCTTAGGCAGTCTTGGTTAAAGATGAAACACTTCAATCCGAAATCTATTTTCAAAACTCCTCTGGATTTTGAGAGGAGAATTTGAAAATATAAATTTAAGTATGAAGTGGGTCATCTAAAGATGAAACACTTCAATCCGAAATCTATTTTCAAAACTCCTCTGAGTTCTGAGAAGAGAATTTGAAAATATAGATTTAATTAAGAAGTGGTTCATCTATATCTTAAGATGTACCAGTTCGGAGCGAAATCTATTTTTAAAACTCTCACGGTTCTGCTGAGAGAATTTAAAAATATAAATTTTATTACGAAATGGTACATCCATATATATAGAGGTGAGATATGAAATATGCAGAAATAATAAGTCGCATGACTTTAGAAGAAAAAGCATCACTAACATCCGGCAAGGATTTTTGGCAATCCATGGATATTGAGCGTTTAAACATAGGTAGCATGTTTCTGTCTGATGGTCCTCATGGTATTAGAAAACAGGCTGCAGCTGCAGACCATCTTGGACTTAATCCTAGTATTCCAGCAACTTGTTTTCCAACAGCAGCAACTGTAGCAAATAGTTGGAATGAAGCTTTAGGAGAAGAGGTTGGAGAATATCTTGGCAGAGAAGCGGTTGCGCAAAAAGTTAATGTACTTTTGGGACCAGGGATTAATATGAAAAGGAACCCTTTATGTGGAAGAAATTTTGAGTATTTTAGTGAAGACCCATATCTTGCTGGTAAGATAGCAGCAGGATATATAAGAGGAATTCAATCTCAAGGAATTTCAGCCTGTGCTAAGCATTTTTGTGTAAACAACCAAGAAGAGAGACGTATGGCAATTGATACGGTTGTGGATGAAAGGACCCTTAGAGAAATTTATTTGACTGCATTTGAAATTGCAGTTAAAGAAGGTAAGACTAAATCCATAATGTCTTCCTATAATATGCTAAATGGTACCTATACAAATGAAAATATTCATCTTATGCAGGATATACTTCGCAGAGAATGGGGCTTTAATGGTGTGGTGGTTACAGATTGGGGTGGAAGTAACGATCGTGTAGCTGGATTAGTAGCAGGCAATGAGTTGGAGATGCCTACAACTGCAGGCGAGACCAATGAAGAAATAATTCAGGCAATTAAAAGTGGAAGAATCAAAGAGGAAGTATTAGATCAATGTGTAGATAGATTACTTGATCTTAATTTTACTACAAGGGAAGTATTTAAGGAGCCTAACAGTGAGTTTAGTAAAGAAAAGCATCATAGGATAGCGCAAAAGGTTGCAGAAGAATCAATTGTTCTTCTAAAAAATGATGATAACATATTACCTCTAAAAAAAGGAACGCAAGTTGCTATAATAGGGGACTTTGCTGAAAAACCACGATATCAAGGTGCAGGCTCATCTATCGTGAATCCTACTATTTTACACAATACATTAGATTGCTTTAAAGAATCAGAATTTGAAAGTGTTGGATATGAATCAGGTTTTGAACGTTATGGCAAAAAGAGTAAGAAAAAAATAGAGAAGGCATGTGAACTTGCTAAAAAAGCAGATGTCATCCTTTTATATATTGGGCTAGATGAGGCTACTGAAGCTGAAGGACTAGATAGACAAGACATGAGGATTCCAGATAATCAGATAGAGCTATTGAATGCTTTATACGAAGTTAATAAAAATATAGTTGTGATACTATCCTGTGGTTCTGCTGTAGAAATGCCATGGCTTAAAAAGGTAAAAGCAGTATTGCATGGTTATTTAGGTGGTCAGGCTGGTACAAGAGCAATGCTTAGAGTTCTGTCAGGTGAGGTGAACCCTTCAGGAAAACTAGCAGAGACATATCCAATACATTACGAAGATACTCCTTCTTTTAGTAATTTCCCTGGAAAAGAAGTAAGTGTGGAGTATAGGGAAGCTGTCTATATAGGATATCGTTACTACGATACAGCTAATATAGATGTTCTTTTCCCTTTTGGGTATGGACTAAGTTATACAACTTTCGAATATTCGGATATTAAAGTAAATAAAGATAAGGTTACTTTTAAGATTAGAAACTCTGGTAATGTTCCTGGAATGGAAGTTGCTCAGCTATATGTAGGATGCAGATCTAAAGAAATATTTAGACCTAAGAAAGAGCTAAAGGGATTTGCAAAGGTATTTATAAATCCAGGTGAAACAAAAACTATGACAATACCTTTTGATGATAAGACTTTCAGATATTTTAATGTGAAAACAAATAAATGGGAAGTAGAACAGTCGGATTATAAAATAATGATTGGTGCATCAAGTGATGATATAAGGTTGATAGACAGTATTTTTATTGAGGGTACTGGAGCACCACTTCCATATGATAAAGAATTACTTCCGTCATATTATTCAGGAAAAGCGAACAATGTTAGTAAAGAAGAGTTTGAAACTTTAATTGGACGTAAAGTTCCTATATCAACTTGGAATAGAAAGAAACCTCTTGGTTATAACGATACTATTGCACAGTGCCAGTACGCCAAAGGTTGGTTTGCAAGATTTGCATTCCATATGATTAGTTTTGCATATTGGTTCTTGAGAAAAACAGGAAAAAGAATGACTGCTAATGTAATAATGATGTCTATATATCATATGCCATTTAGAGGTATAGCAAGGATGACAGGTGGAGTAGCAAACATCCAGATGGTTGATGGTATTTTGATGGTAGCAAATGGACACTTCTTCAAAGGCTTAAGTCATTTATTAAAGGAAAGAAATAAGCTGGTAAAGAAAAATAAAAGCAATGGAGCAATGGCAACAGTTATTAAGGAGAGTTAAAATGAGCAATGAAAAAGTAAAGAATAAAAGTATATTTTCAGGAGTAATAGACTTATGGAAAAAGTATAAGTCAAAACATCCTGGTACAGCTCAATTCTTAGTATTTTTTATGCTGAGTAATGGAGTAACAGTTTTGCAAATGATTTTAATGCCTTTATTTAAGGAAATACTTGGACTGACTACACTGGTAGATACAAATTTTCAAGTACTGCAAGTTGGACACAACTTTGATGGTAGTGCTTACTATGTGTTTAATTATGCAGCTGGTGTAATTTCATCAGGAGGCGGCGGCGGATTAGCTTATTTCCTTGCGGTTCAGATAACAATGGCTATTGCACAAATCATTAACTTTTTTGCCCAAAGAAATATTACTTTTAAATCTAACAGTAATATATGGAAAGCTGCCTTTTGGTATGTAGTAGCTTATATTGTAATATCTATAGGTGCAGCGGCACTTCAAGGTCTTTATAAAGCTCCTATATATAACTTGTTAATGAATATACTTGCAATGGGTTCAGTTGGTGAAACTATAGCAGATTTCATAACAATGATTATTAATTCTGCTATTTCCTTCTGGGTATTCTTCCCTATATTCAAGATAATATTTAAGGATAACACTGAAGAGAAAGTTGCGGGTGCAAGATAACATTAACGTAATAATATTTGAAAGTTATATTAAAGCGATCCCCTTTGCTTGATAAAATATATATGTAGTTACAAAATATCTATTGCAACCCGATAGAATATTTAGAAGTTTTTATCTAAATCAATATGAAAAACAGTTTCAGGTATAACTTGAAGCTGTTTTTCATAAAAAACTATAATTTAGTCATTTGATCAAATTAAATTATACTTTATAAGAGGTATTAAAATTATGGAGAACCAGGTATTCAACCCGTACCTACCTAGTTATGAATATATTCCTGATGGTGAACCTTATGTATTTGAGGATCGCCTTTATGTTTTTGGATCTCATGATCGTTTTAATGGTCCATTTTTTTGCATGAATGATTACGTATGTTGGTCCACGCCAATAGATGATTTAAAAGATTGGAAATATGAAGGCGTCATTTATAAGAAGACACAAGATCCATTAAATAAAAAAGGAATACATAGTCTTTATGCTCCTGATGTGGCAAGAGGAATTGATGGAAAATAGGCACTTTACTTTGAGTTTAAAGGAAAAGGAAGTTTTGACTTCTTTGCATTCGAACTGAAATCATCAGGAATATATTAAGGATCAATACAGCCAACAGAAATGGTAGTGATATTATTTTCTTTATGGGTTGATACTTGATGATATAGTTGTTTTAAATTATAATGATTCTAAATGGTATAATTTGCTTTAAAAAGCCTCTTTCATAAGAAACTTTTTAAAGTAAATTTAATCTTCAGGTTATAAGATTTTTGATAAATTATTAAACCGTCAGAATGTAACATAGTTTTTTCCAAATAGGCTTTTATATTGAATGTTATGTATACTAATATCTGATATTAAGTGCACTTACGATCTTTAAAGCTATATAAATAGGAACACATATTAGACAATAATTAAAGATGTGCCACTTCGAACCGAAAGTTATTTTTAAAACTCTCACGGCTTCTGGTGAGAGAATTTAAAAATATAAATTTTATTACGAAGTGGTACATCCGTAGATTTCAAAATTGAGTTAGGTGTTTCAGCAGTTTTTGCTTTTTGCTGTAAATGCCAAAAGAGGAATAGAAGATGAAGTATAGAGAATTAATTGAGAAAATGACTTTAGAAGAAAAAGCGTCTTTAATGTCAGGAAAAGATTTTTGGCAGACTCAAGAGATAGAGCGTCTTGGAATTAATAGTATGTTTCTTGCTGACGGACCTCATGGTATTAGAAAACAAGCAGTAGCTGCGGATCATTTAGGACTTAATGAGGGGATTCCAGCAACATGCTTTCCAACAGCTGCAACTGTAGCAAATAGCTGGAATGATGAACTAGGAGAAAGAGTTGGAGAGTATCTAGGTGAAGAAGCTATTTCTCAAAAAGTTAATGTACTGCTAGGGCCTGGAGTTAATATGAAAAGAAATCCTCTATGCGGTAGAAACTTTCAGTATTTCAGTGAAGATCCATATCTTGCAGGTAAAATGGCAGCAGGTTATATAAGGGGGATTCAATCTCAGGGAATATCTGCCTGTGTTAAGCATTTTTGTGTTAACAATCAAGAAGAGAGACGTATGGCTATTGATACTATAGTTGATGAAAGAACTCTTAGAGAAATCTATCTAACTGCATTTGAAATTGCAGTTAAAGAAGGCAGAACTAAGACTATAATGTCATCTTACAATAAGTTAAATGGTACTTATACAAATGAAAATATGCACCTTATGAAGGATATTCTACGAGGGGAATGGAATTACAAAGGATGTGTAATAACTGATTGGGGCGGAAGTAATGATCGTATAGCAGGGTTAATTGCTGGTAATGAGTTAGAGATGCCTACAACAGCAGGTGAGACAAACGAAGAAATAATTCAGGCAATTAAAACTGGAAAAATTAAAGAAGAAGTATTGGATGAGTGTGTTGATAGATTGCTTGAACTTATCTTTACTACTGAGGAAGTATATAAGAAACCACATATTGAGTTTGAGGTAGAAAAGCATCATAGGGTAGCTCAGAAAGTGGCAGAAGAGTCTATAGTACTGCTTAAAAATGAAGATAATATACTACCACTTAAATACGGTAAAAAGGTAGCTGTAATTGGAGATTTTGCAAAGAATGCAAGATATCAAGGTGCAGGATCGTCTATTGTAAATCCTACAATTTTAGATCATACTTTAGATTGTTTTAATGAATCAGGAATTGTAAGTATTGGTTATGAAGTAGGTTTTGAACGTTATGGGAAGAAAAGTGAGAAAAAAATAGAGAAGGCATGTGAACTTGCAAAAAAAGCAGATGTCATCCTTTTATATATAGGATTAGATGAAGTTACAGAAGCTGATGGGTTGGACAGGCACAGTATGAAGATTCCTGATAACCAGATGGATTTATTAAATGCTTTATACAAAGTTAACTCAAATATCGTTGCAATACTTTCTTGTGGCTCTGCAGTAGAAATGCCGTGGATTAATAAAGTGAAAGCGGTATTGCACGGATACTTAGGTGGGCAGGCTGGATCTAGGGCTATACTTAGGATTTTATCAGGGGATGTGAATCCTTCTGGGAAATTAGCAGAAACATATCCAATTCGTTATGAGGATACTCCATCTTATTACAATTTTCCTGGAAAAGAAGTAAGCGTAGAGTATAGAGAAGGAATTTATATTGGTTATCGCTATTATGATACGGCTAATATAGATGTTCTTTTCCCTTTTGGATATGGACTTAGTTATACCACTTTTGCATATTCAGATATACATGTAAGCAAATATGGAGTAACATTTAACTTAACCAATTCGGGACAAGTAGCTGGTATGGAAATTGCACAACTATATGTAGGATGTAAATCAGAGGCAATTTTTAGACCTAAAAAGGAATTAAAAGGTTTTACAAAGGTATTTATAAATGCAGGAGAGACAAAGACAGTAACAATACCTTTTGATGATAAGACTTTCCGCTATTTCAATGTTAAAACAAATAGGTGGGAAATTGAAGAAGCAGAATATAAAATTATGGTTGGAGCATCGAGTGCAGATATAAGATTAGAGTCTTCTATTACTATAGAAGGAACTGGTGCACCGCTTCCGTATGACAAAGAACTGCTTCCATCTTACTATTCAGGAAAAACAAATAATGTTAGCGTAGAAGAATTTGAAAATTTACTTGGACGCAAGGTACCTGTTTCAACATGGGATAGGAGCAAGCCTCTTGGATATAACGATACTATAGCCCAATGTGAGTATGCAAAGGGATTGTTTGCAAGATTTTCATATCATATGATTGTTTTTGCGTACTGGTTTTTAAGAAAGATTGGAAAGAGAAGCACAGCTAACATCATTATGATGTCTATCTACCATATGCCTTTTAGAGGAATAGCTAGAGTTACAGGCGGTGTAGTGAATATGCCTATGTTAGATGGAATTTTGATGATAGTCAACGGTAACTTCTTTAAAGGATTGAAACATTTATTAAAGGAAAGAAGAAAGTTACTAAGTAAGAAGAAGTCAAAAGATAAATAGAAGTTAAAAAATAAATTTTAAAACTTATCCTAAAGAGATAATTAGAAAAGGTAGTGTTAGTATGAAATTATTATCGGTAGTAATTCCTTGCTATAATTCACAAGAATATATGAGACATTGTATTGAATCTCTGTTGCCAGGGGGAGAGTGTGTAGAACTATTAATAGTTAATGATGGCTCTATTGATAAAACAGCAGAGATTGCAGATGAATACGCAAGAAAATATCCGACTATCGTAAGAGCGATACATCAACAAAATGGAGGACATGGAGAGGCTGTAAATGCTGGAATAAGAAATGCAACAGGACTATATTTTAAAGTTGTGGATAGTGATGATTGGGTAGATTCTAGTGCATATGAAGAAATATTAAGGGCATTGAACAAACTAACCTCAGCTGAAACTCCTGTTGATATGTTAATAAGTAATTTTGTATATGAAAAAGAAGGTGCAAAGAATAAGAAGGTTATGAAGTATGAAAATGCACTTCCAGAAGGGACAATCTTCACTTGGGATGACATTAAGCATTTTAGAAAAGGTCAGTATATATTGATGCATTCTGTTATATATAGAACACAATTGTTAAGAGATTGTGGATTAGAACTGCCAAAGCATACCTTCTATGTTGATAACTTATTTGTATATGTTCCACTTGAACATGTTAATAAAATCTACTATGTTAATGTTGATTTTTATAGATATTTTATAGGTAGAGGTGATCAATCGGTTAATGAGAGTGTAATGATAAAAAGAATTGATCAACAGATTAAAGTGAACAAGCTTATGATAGAGAGAGTACAATTAGAAGATATTAATAATATAAAGCTTCGTAAGTATATGTTTAACTACCTAGAAATTGTTACAGTAGTATCTACTATCTTATTAATACGTTCTGGAACAACAGAAAACTTAGAGAAGAAAAAAGAATTATGGAAGTATATTAAAGATACTGATCTAGAGTTGTATAATAGCCTTAGATACGGATTTATGGGTGGAATAATGAACTTGCCTGGGCAAATTGGTCGTAGTATTGCTGTAGGGGCATACAAAATATCGCAAAGATTGGTTGGGTTTAATTAATCTACAAGAATCAAATAGATAATGGTTTATAAATTTCAGTATAGTTAGATATCTTTCTATGATAAAAATCGTAGAAAGATATTTTTATAGGAAAGAAAAAAGTTTAGACTGCTTTATATTAGAGTATATCTAAATAAAAATTTGTAGAACCATCGAAATCCTTATTTAGAGTTTAAGGATTGAAGTAGTTTATCTTTAATTGACACAATTTTAGAAGATTAAATTACTGGCGTACTGGCCAGGATATTATTGTAATCAAAATCTATAAATATATTTTGAGGAGAAAAACTTATATGAATGTTAAATATGATTTTTTAATAGTAGGGGCAGGATTATACGGTGCAGTATTTGCACAGGAGGCTAGAAAAGCTGGAAAGACATGTCTTATTATTGATAAGCGTGATCATGTTGCAGGAAATATTTATACTGAAAGAGTTGAAGATATTCAGGTACATAGGTATGGAGCTCATATATTTCATACTAACAATAAGGAAGTTTGGCAATATGTGAATCAATTTGCGGAATTCAATAGATATACCAACAGTCCTGTAGCAAATTATAATGGGGAAATATATAATCTACCTTTTAATATGAATACATTTAATAAGATGTGGGGAGTTATAACACCAGATGAGGCCAAGCAAAAAATAGAACAGCAGCGTAAAGAGAGTTTTGTTGAAAGTCCTAGAAATTTAGAGGAGCAAGCGATAAATTTAGTAGGTGTAGATATATATGAAAAGCTTATACGTGGATATACTGAAAAACAATGGGGACGCCCTTGCAATGAATTGCCTGCATTCATTATTCGTAGATTACCAGTAAGATTTACTTATGACAATAATTATTTTGATGCTAAATATCAAGGTATACCAGAGGGCGGTTATACTAGAATGGTTGAAAAGATGATAGAGGGTATTGAAGTAAAGTTGAATGTGGACTATTTTGAAGATAAAGAAAGATGGGATAGTATTGCGGATAAAGTAGTTTATACTGGGGCTATTGATGCATATTTTAACTATAAGTTTGGGATTTTGGAATATAGAAGTGTAAAGTTTGAAACAGAAGTTTTGGATATGGAAAACTTTCAAGGTAATGCTGTGGTAAATTATACAGATAGGGAAACACCATATACTCGTATCATAGAACACAAGCATTTCGAATTCGGAACACAGCCTAAAACTGTTGTTAGCCGTGAATATAGCGCAGAATGGAAACTAGGAGATGAACCTTATTATCCTGTAAATGATGAAAGAAACAGTGCATTGTATGAAAAGTACAAGTTAGCTGCTGAGTCTCAAAGTAAAGTTGTTTTTGGAGGACGTCTAGGAGAGTACAAATATTATGATATGGATAAAGTCATAGAGGTTGCATTACAAAAAGTTAAGGAAGTTTTGAGCAAATAAGTATCACATATTTAAGAAACTGCTGCAATTAGTTTATTCTAATTGAAGTAGTTTCTTTTAATTTCTACACAGTACTTTAAGACAGTGCTTAAAAACAACACTTTTCTAAAGTTCATTTTGCTCTTTTATCAAGTTAATGGTTGAAGATCTTGGATCTATTTCTTTTGAAATATTAGTCTTATATTCTAGATTGAAATCGTAATTAATCTTGAATAAGCAAGAATATAAAATATCTAAAATTAAATGAATAGAATCATTGCTTGAATATGTTGCAATCTTTGAATAAAGTTTTTCTCTTGTAGATATAGAAAAAGCACAATCACCAAAGGATCTTAAGGTGTTCTCACCAATGCTTGTAAGTACAATTGTAGGTGTGTTTTTATTTTTTAACATCTCTGCAATTTTTAAAACCTCTTCGTTTTCTCCTGAATAAGAAATTAATATAGCACAATTTTTAGGTGAGGAATTTGAAGCAACCACCATTTGCTCACCAGGTAAATTCATAATTTCAACATGACGATTTATTCTAAGCATTTTATGTTTGAAATCATATGCCATAAGTAGTGAATTACTGCTTCCATATACATTAATCATTTGCGCTTTATTAAGTAGATCCACCGCCTTTTTTAACTCATCATTCTTTAAAAGAGAAAGCGTATCTTCAATACTATTAGCTGCTAAATGTGCAACCTTTGAAGCAACATTTATAAAAGAATCGTGAGCTTCAAATGGAAAATTTGGATCAACATCAGAAAAATGGTTGTTTAAGTATTGAAGTTCTTCAATATACTTTTCTTTAAGTTCGTTCCACCCACTGAAACCAAGCTTTTGTGATAGTCGGACTACTGTAGAGGGCGAAGTATAAGTTGCGTTTGCCAAATCTTTAGTAGATAGATTTTCAATGTTTTCTTTTTCATTAAGAATATAATTAGCAAGAATTTCTTCTGATTTTGATAGAGAATCTATAGATTCAAGTTTATTTGAAATAAGCATAAGTACAGTCCTCTTTTCAATATATGTAAGTGATAAGGATGCATCACTTCGAACCAAAATCTATTTTTAAAACTCTCACAGCTTCTGGTGAGAGAATTTAAAAATAATGAGTTTTATTACGAAATGATACATCCAAAGATGCATCACTTCGAACCGAAATTTATTTTTAAAACTCTCACGGCTTCTGGTGAGAGAATTTAAAAATGATAAGCTTATTACGAAGTGATACATCAATAGGAATAGGATTTCATCATTCTATAGAAAATAGCTAAAAAAAATGAAATCACATTCTAATATGTAATCAAAATGTTTAAATTGTAATGTTTATTATATATGATTATATCATAAGAAAAAAAGTTATTTAAAGATATACTAGTTAAATAAGCGGTGCTGCCAAAGCACAGTGTTGAAATTATAAGTTGGTACACCTATTATTAAGCGTTAACTGAAGATGTATAAACATACTTGGATTAAAGAGAGGAGATAATTAAGATGGGATTTAGAAAAGGTTTTCTATGGGGAGGAGCTACTGCAGCTAACCAATTTGAAGGTGGATACTTAGAGGATGGTAAAGGCCTAAGTACTGCTGATATTATGACAAATGGAAGCCATAAGTCAGCAAGAAGAATAACTTATACTATGCCAGATGGAACAAGGAAATCCCAACCGGTTTTTCCCTTTGAATCAATTCCTGATGAAGCTGTATTAGAATGTCATGAAGGAGAATATTACCCAAGTCACCAGGCCATAGATTTTTATAATCATTATAAAGAAGATATAGCATTATTTGCTGAGATGGGATTTAACTGTTTTAGATTATCTATAAATTGGGCAAGAATTTTCCCAAATGGGGATGATGAGCTTGCTAACGAAAAAGGTCTAGAGTTTTACGATAACGTGTTTGATGAATTACTTAAACATAATATTGAGCCAGTGGTAACAATTTCTCACTATGAGACACCTCTTGCTTTAACAAACAATTATGGAGGTTGGTTAGATCGTAGAGTTATAGATTTCTATGTAAGATACTGCGAAACTATATTTAATAGATATAAAAATAAGGTTAAGTATTGGATGACTTTTAATGAAATTAATATAATGGATCATATGCCTACTTTTGCAGGTGGAGTTATTAAAAATGATGATCAATCAAGAGCACAAGCAGTTTATCATCAGTTTTTAGCAAGTGCAAAGGTTGTACAATTAGGTCATGAAATTAATCCAGATTTCAAGATTGGTATGATGACTGCATATGGGTCTACTTATGCACTTACTTGTAATCCTGAAGATGAATTGAAATTAATGAAAAGCGATCAACAAAGACACTTTTTCTCTGATGTTCAATGTCGTGGGGTTTATCCAGAATATAAATTAAAAGAGTATGAGAGATTAGGTGTAAAATTAGAAAAGCAAGATGGAGACGATGAGCTATTAAAGAATGGCACTGTTGACTATATAGGATTCTCTTATTACTCAAGTTCAGTTGTGAGCTCTGATAAAAATAAAACTGTGACTGATGGAAATATGTCTACTTCAGTTTTAAATCCTTATTTAAAGGCAACTGATTGGGGATGGCAGATTGATCCAGTTGGATTGAGACTTGCACTTAATAGATTGCAAGAAAGATATAACTTACCTTTATTTATTGTTGAAAATGGAATGGGAGCTATTGATAAAGTGGAGGAAGATGGATCTGTCCATGATACTTATCGTATGGAATACCTAGCTAGACACATTGAGGCAATGAAGGAAGCGGTAGAAGAAGATGGAGTTAATTTAATAGGATATACTCCATGGGGATGCATTGACTTAGTTTCTGCAGGTACTGGAGAGATGAGAAAGCGTTATGGATTTATCTATGTAGAGAAGGATGATAACGGTGATGGACCTCTTACAAGAAGCAGAAAGGATTCTTTCTATTGGTATAAAAAAGTAATTGGTTCAAACGGAGAAGACTTAAGCTTCTAGAAGTATATAATGAGTGGTATCAATTGATATCACTCGTTTTTTCTTATTTAGAAAATATTAAGTTTTAACATAATTTTTTGTGTACAATAAATACAAGGGAAAAATGTAAGGGAGGAAAATTGATATGGGATATAAACTAATTGCTTGTGATATGGATGAAACCTTATTAAATGATGATCATGTAATTTGTGAAAAAAATATTGAGTTTATTAAAAGGGCCAAGGAAGAGTATGGAGTAAAGTTTGTTCCAGCCACAGGAAGAGGCTATAATTCTATTCAGACAGATTTAAGAATATTAGATTTATATGATGAACTAGGTGAGTATGTTCTTTCTTTTAATGGAGGTGCTTTAACTGAAAACAAAGCAAATAAGTTGCTGCAGTTTAAAGGTTTGGATTTTCATAAAATGAAAGAGATTTTTGAGTATGGATTAACCAAGGATGTTTGTATTCATGTTTATACAAAAGATAAGTTATATGTCTATAATTTATCAGATAGTGAAAAGTTAAGGATTGAACGTCAAAAATTTGAATGTACTATTATGGAAGAAAATACTGTAGATTTTTTAGAAAATGAATTGATAGCTAAGATTTTATATCAAAATATAGACGTACCTTACTTAATGAGCTTAGAACCTGATATGAAGGATATAGTATATGGATATTGTTCTGTTAGTTATTCATCAAATCGTTATATGGAGTTTAATTCTTTAGGTGTAGATAAAGGACAAGGCTTAGCAGATTTAGCAAGGATACTAAATATAGATATAAAGGATACAATTGCAGTAGGAGATAACTACAACGATATGGCTATGTTAAAAGTTGCAGGTTTATCGGTAGCGGCAGGAAATGCAGTGGAAGATGTAAAAAAGGCTTGCGACTACACCACAAGTGCTGATAATAACGAAGGCGTCGTTGCAGAACTAATTGAGAAGTTTATCTTTAAGACAAGCAGTATATAAATTAGAGCTGTTAAAGAAATGTTTTGAAATTAAGTGGTTATTTAATTTGGGCAATGTAGTTAAACACAGCCCATAAAAACACAAAGGCCGTGTATTATAAGGAGACAAATCTCTTTATAATGCACGGCTTTTAAATATTGAATCAAAGATTAAAGTCACACAATACAGGAAAGTGATCTGAAGGATATACTCCTGATCTATTATCTGGTAAGACACCATATCGAATAATTTTAATAGAACCATTATAAAATATATGATCGATCGGTCTAAAAATTCTATCATGTTGTTGCTGTAGAGATTCCATATTTGACTTATATTCATTCATCATAAAACGATGATAGGTAAAAGGTAAACCATAATAAATAGTTGTTTCTGTCTTCGAAGCATCTATGAAGCCTTGGGATAGAATCTCGTCATAGGCTGGAGATTGTTCGGAGGAGTTGAAGTCTCCACATAGAATTGCTGGAATGTTCTCATTAAATAGTAAAAGCTGTTCTTTTATTACATGAATGCTTTTTGAATTTGCTGCCTTGCCGACATGATCATAATGAGTATTTGCAATAATGAAAGTATTATTTGAGCTTTTATGTTTTAATTGCTTCCATATAACCGTACGAGGGCACTTGGCATCGTAGCCAATGGAACCAGCAATAGATGGAGTTTCTGATAACCAAAAGTATCCATGGTCTTCTAAATCAAACATATCTTTACGATGGAAAATAGGGACCTGCTCTCCAGATAGATTGCCATCATTACGTCCTATACCAAAGCAGGAGTACTCAGGAAGATTTTCTTCTAAATAAACCTTTTGGTGCTCCAAAGCTTCTTGGAGACAAAATATATCTGGATTATAGTATCTTAATATAGATAATATTTGTTCACGCCTATGTTTCCATGAATATGGCTCATCAGTTCTACGATCAACAAGTATATTAAAAGTCATTAGCCTTAAATTTATAGATTCTTTCATATCTTCACCTCCTGTAATAATAATCTAAATATTCAAGTAATAACTATAATTTTACCATAAATTTAGAGCAAATTCATCTATAGTAAACAGCTACCGGTATGTAAAGTTTATTAATATAGGATAAGATATAAAAATTGTAGCAAAAGTATACAAAAGTAATGAATAGTACAAATACAGTGTGAAAACGTTATGATACAATTTTTTTGTAGAATGAAACGGAATAATAGTGGTCAGTAACTAATATTTAAATTATTTAACGATGAAATCCAGCGTAGTAGGACAGTAATACCAATAATACTTAAAAAGGAGGTGGATTTAAGAAGTTTATAAAAGTTAAAAAATCTTAGAATATAGATAGGGGGACAATGGGATTTGAAAAGGAATAAGTATAATAAGTTTATGAAGATGTTATCAATTATAATGACTTTTCTTTCTGTCTTAACAGTTAATCCAAGTTTAACTAAAGCAGCAACAATTGCTCAAGCTGAAGAAGTATCCTATCATGGATTAAAAGGTGACTATTATAAATGTAGTTCTACAACTGCTGCGGATTTTGCAAGTTTAGTATCTACCAATATAGATGAAAATATAAACTTTTATAGTGCTTTTACTGATGTACTTAAAGCACGTACTGGACAAACTGAGGGATGTGCAGTGAGATGGACAGGAAAGATACAGCCTAAATATAGTGAAGATTATACTTTTTATATGATAGGTGATAACGGATTTAGGCTATGGGTAAATGGCAATTTAATAATTGACCATTGGGTAAATGACTGGGAGGTTCCTCAAACAAGCAGTAAAATTAGTCTTAAGGCAGGAGTTCAGTATGATTTTAAACTAGAGTACTTTCAAGCTACTGGTGGAGCGGACCTAAAGCTTCAATGGTCTAGTACGAGTCAACCAAAACAGGTTGTACCAGTGGAATGCTTTTATCAACCAGAAGGTAGTCAAGTACCTATAGTAACCGCTTCTGTAGAACCAGTGACAGGAACTTGTCAGCAATATGCACATCCAAATCTACCAAGTGCTGTAACTGTAGATTATAGTGATGGTACAAAAAGACAGCTTCCTGTGGCTTGGGATTTTAGTGATGCATCATTATTTTCTGAGGTTGGAAATGTAGTAGTGACTGGTACAGTATCAGGCACAACAGCAGAAGCTGTAGCTAATATAAGTGTGACACCATATGTGCAATGGGAAAAGCAACAGGCTCCTTTAATGACAAAATGGTCAGCAGACGTGACTGCTGATAATGCTCTTCCTGATTATCCAAGAATGCAGATGCAAAGAACTGAGTGGCAGAATCTAAATGGGTTATGGCAATTCCAAGAGGGAACTGAAAGTGATCCAGTACCAACCGGAAGGAACTTAACAAGGAAAATACTTGTTCCATATCCTATGGAATCAGCTTTATCAGGAATTATGACTCATTATGATTATTCCTGGTATAGAAGGGTTTTCACTTTGCCACAGAATTGGAATGATAAGAAAATAATCATAAACTTTGGTGCAGTGGATTGGCAATCTGAAGTATTTGTAAATGGTACAAGTGTAGGTATTCATAAAGGTGGTTATGATCCATTTAGCTATGACATCACTCAATACTTAAAAGCAACAGGAGAACAAGAGTTAATTGTAAAAGTTTATGATCCAACAGATGCTGCTGGAGAGCCAAGAGGAAAGCAGACCTTACATCAAGGTGGAATCATGTATACATCAACTAGTGGAATTTGGCAAACTGCTTGGCTTGAGCCAGTTGCAGCATCCTCAAGCATAGATAATTTAAAGATTGAGCCAGATGTGGATGGAGGAAGACTTAAACTTACAGTAAGTACAACAGGAGTAGCTGAAGGAACTGTAGTTACTGCTACAGCTTATGATGGAACAACAATTGCAGGTAAAGTGGACGGTAGTCCAAATACAGCTCTATATATCCCAATTACAAGTGCTAAGTTATGGTCTCCAGATAATCCTTTCTTATATGATCTTCAGGTAGATTTAAAGAAAGACTCAACAGTTATAGATACAGTAAAGAGTTATTTTGGAATGCGTAAAATATCAATGAATCAAGTAAATGGAGTAAATAAGATATTTTTAAACAATAAGGAAACCTTCATGATGGGACCTTTGGATCAAGGGTTCTGGCCTGATGGACTTTATACAGCTCCAACCGATGCAGCTTTAAAGTCTGATATAGAACAGGAAAAAGCTTTAGGTTTTAATATGGTAAGAAAACACATAAAGGTAGAACCAGCTCGTTGGTACTACTGGGCTGATAAATTAGGAATTTTAGTTTGGCAGGACATGCCTTCTGCTGATTCCTATATGAGTAATCCTCCACCAGTAGATAAACCTCAATATGAATTAGAACTACAACGTATGGTTCAGACACATTGGAATAGTCCATCAATCATCATGTGGTGTGTATTTAACGAAGAGCAAGGTCAGTACGAACCAGCACGACTTGTAGGACTTGTGGCAGGTCTTGATTCCTCTAGATTAATAAATCAAGGAAGTGGAGGACCATATGCAAATGCAGGAAACATTTATGATGTTCATAGCTATCCACCTCCAGCATGTCCAAATAGTTCGACTCAAATTAATGTTTGCGGAGAATATGGCGGTATAGGATTTAAGATTCCAGAACATCAATGGAATGAAGCTCTCTCAGCAAGTTATATTATGGTAAATAATGCTGATGACTTAACTAACCTATATGATACCTATGCAAATAATATTCTATCTTATAAGACAAATAATGGATTAAGTGCAGCAGTGTATACTGAGATAACTGATGTAGAAACTGAAGTAAATGGTTTAATGACTTATGACAGACAGATGAAATGCGATGTAAATAAGATTAAGGCATCCAATGAAAAGGTTATTAATAAACTTTCTTATTATAGTGAAGTATTACCTACTTCAAAATCACAAAAGCAAACTTGGAAATATGCTACAACAAATACAGCGTCAGACTGGTATTCTTCAAGTTTTGACGATTCCCAATGGACTTCAGCACAAGGCGGTTTTGGAACAGCAATCACTCCTGGAATATCGGTTGGAACCAATTGGAATACCTCAGATATATGGATGCGTAAGAGCTTTAATCCTGGAAATCTCACAACTGATGAAATAAACAACCTATGCTTCAATCTTTTCCATGACGAAGCTACTGAGATTTATATAAATGGAGTACTTGCAGGAACAGCAACAGGATATTCAACAGATTATGTATTGCTAGATATGAATGATGCTGCTAAGAGAGCTATTAAGATTAATGATAGTAATGTCATTGCAGTTCATTGCCATCAGACAACAGGCGGACAAGGAATTGATGTAGGGATAGGAAAGAGAGTTCTTACAGACAAACCTATAACTAGCACAAGCTTTAGCGACAACTTTGATAGTGGAAATGCAAATCAGTGGAGTAACTTTGGAGGAAGCTGGTCTGTAGTAGATGGAAAATATGGAGTTTTAGCAAATAGTGGCGGAAAGTCTATAGCTCAAAATACTAATTTTTCAGACTTTACCTATGAGACAGATATAACCCTTGGCAATATTCAAGCTAACAACAATGCAGGAGTATTATTTAGGTTAAGCAGTCCAGGGATAGGAGCTGATAACTATAAAGGGTATTATGCTGGATTAGGGAAAAATGGAGATGTTCCTGGAGTGGTACTTGGCAAATCCAACGGTTCTTGGACCTTTTTAGACACTAAACCAATGACTATTGAAGCAGGAAAGAGCTATCATATGAAGATATCTGCTATTGGATCAAGTATAAAGGTTTATGTAGATAATATGGATACCCCTATAATAGATAAAGTTGATACAAGCTATATTTCTGGAGCTATAGGGTTAAGAACTTGGAATGTTGATGCTAGGTATGATAATATTTCTGCAGCAGCTTATGTTCCAAAGCATACAGAGGCAGCTTTGAGTGATTTGAAGGTTGGTGGGGCAACAATAACTGGCTTTGATGAAAATACCACTACTTACAATATAGAACTTCCTGCAGGTACAACAGCAGTGCCAGAAATAAATGCAGTGGTAAAGGATTCAGGTAAAGCAGTGGCAGTGGTAACAAAACCAGAAGCATTACCTGGAACAGCTAAAATAGTGGTAACGGCAGAAGATGGAGTGACAATTAAGACTTATACTATTAACTTTACAGTACAAATTCCAAAGGATACAGATGCAACATTGAAGAGTATAAGTATAGATGGTAAAAATTTAGAAGGCTTTGATCCAAGTAAAAAAGAATATAGCATTACATTGCCTTCTGGAACAACAAAGATTCCTGTGGTTTCTACAGAAGCAACAAAGACTGTGGAAACGGTAAATATAACTCAAGCAGACACAGTAAATGGAACAGCTACTATAAAAGTGACAGCAGAAGATGGAGTTACTACTAATGTTTATACTGTTAAGTTTGTAGTTGCTTCTAAGAATGATGCTACTTTAACTAATATAACTGTAGATGGCAAGGCAATTCCTGAATTTAAAGGCGATTTAATTACTACAGTGACCATTCCATATACAACTAAGGAACCTGTTATAACTGCAACTGCAACTGATGCCAATGCAAAGATAAATATAAAACAAGCTGGTTGCTTGAGTTCTTTTGCAGCAATTCACGTTACTTCTGCAGATGGAAGAAATCATAGAATCTATACATTGTACTTTAAAATGCTACCAAATACAGATGCATCTCTAAGCAGAATATGTATAGGAGATAATGAGATAGATAATTTCAATCCAGAGGTTCTTGATTATATCTATAAACTACCTTCTGGTACTACTAAGGCGCCAATTGTTTCTGCAAAAGTTAGTGATCATAGAGGAATAAATGGTGCACAGCTTACAATAAAACAAGCTTGCAAAGTAGATGAAAAAGCAGTAATAACTGTAACAGCAGCTGATGGAAAGACAATAAGGAAGTACACTGTGACTTTTGTTGTGGGTCAATAGACTAGCTAAATGGAAAATCCTAAATTGTCTTCAATAGATAATGAAGAATATTTAGTTAGTATTAAATTATAAAACCAATGAAGATTATTAAGGGATATATGTTGCTTTCAAATAATCAATAAAGATGAACCACTTCGTAATAGAATTTATATTTCGGATTGAAGTGTTTCATCTTTATTCCTTTTGCTTGATAAAACAGTGACGCTTTAATGCAAGTCATTTAACAAAACATGACATTAAGATATAATATTAAATAGTTTAAAGACCTAAGGAGAAAAATATGTATGCTTAAAAAATATTCGTTACTTATTAAAAATATAGCATTAATCTTGTTTGGAAATACCATATATGCTTTAGCAGTTACTATGTTTATTCTTCCAACTGGACTAATAACAGGAGGTACTACCGGATTAGCTTTGTTGTTTTACCATCAGTTTAGTATCCCTATAGCTATGTTTGTATCTGCTTTTAATGTAAGTATGTTTATATTAGGAGGATTAGTACTTGGCAGAAAGTTTGCATTAACAACTTTAATAAGTACTTTTTATTATCCTTTTGTACTTGGAGTGCTACAAAACATTGGGTATTTAAAGAATATGACTTCTGATCATTTGCTATCAACAATTTATGCAGGTATAATGATTGGATTTAGTATAGGCATAGTGATAAAAGCAGGTGCCTCTACAGGAGGGATGGACATACCGCCTCTTGTATTGAATAAAAAACTTGGGCTTCCAGTATCAGTGGTAATGTACTCATTAGACTTTACTATACTTCTGTCTCAAATGCTTTTTGCAAACAAAGAACAAGTTTTATATGGAATTTTACTAGTATTAATTTATACTGTGGTACTTGATAAAGTGCTGTTACTTGGACAGTCTAGAACTCAGGTGAAAATTATAAGTGATAAGTATGAAGAAATCAATCAGATGATTATTAAGTACCTTGATAGGGGATCAACCTTAATTCATGCTGAAACTGGGTATTTCCATAATGATAATTTGGTAGTTCTTACTGTTATATCAAATCGTGAATTATCAAAATTGAATGAGATGGTTTTATCCATAGATCCAAAGGCATTTATGGTTATAAATAGGGTCAATGAGGTAAAAGGTCGTGGGTTTAGTATGGAAAAGCATTATGTGTAGATATTTTTTGTAGCGATGTAAGGCTTTAATAAGTATATAATTTAATAGTGCTAATTAAATTTGGACAGAATAAAAATCATGTGTGAAGTTACTATATCTTCATACATGATTTTTTCTATAATTGCAATTAGTTTTGTTATTCATGCAATACTTCTAATATTTCTATATTATAATTTTCTCCAGGAGCATTAACTTCAACTACATCTCCAGCTTTCTTGCCTGATAAAGCTTTTCCTAAGTCAGATTCGATACTTATCTTCATGTTATCAGGATCTAAATCCATTGTAGTTACTAAGGTTACAACGGTCTCGAAATCATCTTCTATGAATTTAACTTTAGCTTTACTATTAAGTCCTAATACTGATTTATCTATGCTTTCGTCATCTACAATAATGGCTGTTGAGATCATAGTCATTAAGTACTGAATTCTATTATCATTTTCTCTATAGTTAGCACAAGCTTCTTTGTATTCTGCATTTTCCGATCTATCACCATGTGCAGCAGCTTCTAGTTTTTCTCTTGCAATTTCAGCTCTTTTGGTAGTCAGTCTATATTCTAATTCTTCTTGTAATTTCCTCATATTTTCAGCTGTTAATGTGTTATTCATAAAATAAGTTATCCTCCAATGAAATTATTATATTAATATTATATAGCATTTCAGAAAAAACAAAAGACAGTCTTCTAATTTATGAATAGTTTATTTTGAAACTGTATGGAAAAGATGGATTTATTAGAAATAGGCTTATAGTAAGCTGATAAGGTACTATTATTTATTAGTAACATAAATCAACCTTTCGGTTGATTACAGATATATGGTCTAGAGCGTAATATTTATATCAGAGGTGATGATGATGGAAAAATATTACAAGTAGGAGGGCGCAGGTGAAGATAGTTTGAAAAGTAAATATAAAGTAGTATGAAGCTAATTGACTGTCTGTGGTAAAAAATGGTATTATGTTCTTATAGCTGTATATTAAATACTTATATGTGATTGTTGGATTGTAACTGACTTGATCAGGCTAGACCTTCATTGATAAGAAGCAGGATGAAACCTACCTCTTTATTAATAGAGGTCTTTTTTACTGTATAAGAAAATATAAAGTTTTTATTCTATCTAAATCTACATATTTCAAATGGGTTAGAAGTTTTTATGGCTATACAGTAAAAAATAAAACTTATTCGCCTGCCAAATTTTCCTCATATGCATTCGGAAAGGCAGATGCGCAAAAAAATTATTGAAGAAAGTCGCTTCAGCAATTTTTTACAGTAAAGGAAAGTCAAAGTCTTTATTCAAAATAGACTATAGATATAATGGAGGGAGATTAATGAGATATACAAATGAGATTATAGATACCATAGGAGAAATTCCAGTTAAACTATATATTGAAAGCATTAAAAACTCGAGCTACTACTTAAATCCAAAGCTAATTTTGATATTTGTTATTAAAGGTGAAATTCTTATAAAGCAAGAAGACAAAACATATAAACTAAGAGAAGAGGATGTTATTTTAATTAATCCAAATATAATGTACAGTATAGATAGTTCAAGTACTAATCAAATCTACATTTTAGAAATAGATTATAAATATTTTAATAACTTATATAATAACTTTAGTGATTTAATATTTGAATTAAACTCATTAAATATTGATGAAACCAATATGGAAGACTATAAAAGCATTAAAAATATAATTATAAAGCTGCTAGAAGTATGTTTAAATAAGGAAAATGGATATTTATTAATGGCCAAACAGTTAATAATGGAACTTATAGTACGATTAATTAATAAATTTACTATTGATAAAACAGAGAATACATTCTCCATAAATCATGATGATGAGAGGATAAATAGTATTATAAAGTTTGTACTTACTCATTATAAAGAAAAAATAAGTTTACAGGATATTTCACAATATATGCATTTAAATTCCCAATATATATCTAGATATTTTTCAAAACAAATGGGGATTCCTCTAAATGCTTTTATTAGTAATGTACGATTAGAGGAGTCTATAAAAGACTTGGTACTATCAGATAAAAAAGTTACTTTTATAGCATTAGAAAACGGATTTCCAAATTTAAAATCTTACTTTAAGGCGTTTAAAGAAATCTATGGTATGACTCCTTCAAAATATAGGAATATTTATTTAAATGAAATAAGAGAAAATTCACTGGAATTAGATTTTTCTAAATTTAATTTAGAGAATATATCTAATCATGAAAACGATAAACTTAGATTATTACCTGAAAAAAAGCAAAGCTATGTAATTGAATTAAATTCTTCAGTTGAAACTTTTAAAAAGAGCTGGAAAAAGGTTTTAGCTTTTGGAAGGGCTGCAGAAGGTATGAGGGAAGAACTAAGAAATCAATTGAGATTGGTTCAAAAAGATATAGGCTTTGAATATGTTAGGTTTCATGGAATACTTTCTGATGAGATGAGGCTTTATAGTGAAGACGGTCAGGGGAATGCGGAATATAACTTTACTTATGTTGATGAGCTTATAGATTTTTTATTGGAGATAAAGCTTAAACCATTCATAGAACTTGGGTATATGCCTGACCAACTTGCAGCTGAAAAGAAATATATATTTGCATGGAAGGCTAATATAAGTTTTCCTAAAAGTATAAATAAGTGGAACAAGCTGATAAAAACTTTTGTGAAGCATCTTATAGAAAGATATGGTCGAAATGAAGTACAAACTTGGTATTTTCAAATTTGTGACCAATGGAGTTACTTCAATAATGAAGATAGGAGGTATTTTGAATTCTTTAGAGAAACTTACAGTAGTGTGAAGCAGGTTGAAACAAAGCTGAGAGTTGGAGGAACATTTGATCTACAGCTTTTGGAAAGTTATAGTTGCTATTTAAAAGATGAAAGGATAGCATTAGACTTTATTGCTGTAAGAACTTATTCACTATTGCCAATTGGAAAATCAGATTCACTTGAACTTATTAATAAGTTTGGAAAGGTGTCAGATGATGAGCTGATACTTCAGAATTCAATAGATTATTGTTTATATGCTAATGAAAGTTTTATTATTGAGTATATAGATAGTTTTGTTAATAAGATAGACAAGCATAAAATAGATATAAAAGAGTTTTTTATTTCTGAATGGAATACTACTCCAAGCCAAAAAGATTTAATACATGATACATGTTTCAAGGCTTCATTCTTCGTAAAAAATATTATTGCTAATTTTAATAAAGTTAATGGTATGGCATACTGGTCATTTAGTGATATATTTGAAGAAACTAAGGCAAGTAACAATATCTTTCATGGAGGACTTGGCTTTATAACTAACAATGGAATAAAGAAGCCAATCTATTACGCCTATCAACTTATGAATAGATTAGGAAATAGCATAATAAGAAAAGAAAATGATTTCATAGCCACTAAGAATATCAATAATTCCATTCAGATTTTAGCATTTAACTATTGTCATTTTATCGATGATAAAAAGCAATGCCATTCAAAAGATATTACTTTAAAAGATAGATATCATGTTTTTGATGAGAAAAATAAAAATATAAGCTTTGCTTTAAAAGGATTGTCTGGAGAGGTAGTTGTGAAAACCTACAGAATTAATAAAGAAAATGGATCTGCCTATGACGAATGGCTTAGAATTGGTGCACCAAATTCCATGGAAACTGATGAACTTAATTATATTAAAAATAAATCAATATTTGGATATAGAATGAAGAGTATTGATATCAACGGTGATTTAATAATAAATGAAAAGATGGAGCCACACGAAGTTATATTAATTGAGATTATACCTGTTAAAAATAGCTAAATATATTAATTGAGTAGCAAGAAAAAAAGTAAATATAATAAAAAATAGAGTGTTGTAAATACACTCTATTTTTTATTATATAGAAAGCTTCAGAACTTTTTTACTGTAAAGAAGGTATATAATATTATTCCATTTTTTGACTTTTAAGTAGTAAAAATAATTAAAGTTTTTTAGTTTATAAAAAATAAGGCAAGAAACAATAATAAAACGGTATGTAAAAATCCATAAATGGAAAGCTTTACAATTGTATGAAATATATAATTAATTTGCTGAGAAGTTATGGAGGCTTGGTATTTTAAAATTGGTCAGGAGACATATATGGTTAATAATAATGAAAAAGATAATGAAGGTAAATTAAACAAAACAGATTTTAAGAAGAAAGCTTCCATTAGAAGCGCTCTAAAAGTAATTATGGTATTAATTTGTGCAGGTACCTTTTTATATTCGGCATATAGTTTATACATTATAGGGAGTGAGTATAAGAAAGGTACTGATGAATACAGGGATTTACAAAAGTATGTTGAGGAGGTTCCTGCTAACAGCAAATCCACAAAAGCTTGGAAGATAGACTTTGATAATCTTAAAGCGATAAATAGTGATATTGTTGCATGGATTCATTTTGAGAGTATTGGAATTGACTATCCTATTGTGAAAGGTACAGATAATAACTTTTATTTAAAGCACACCTTCAAGAAGGAGGAAAACAAAGCAGGAAGTATTTTTATGGATTATGAAAATAATAGCCAGTTTAAAGACTTACATACCACAATATATGGTCATAATCTGAAGAATTCATCAATGTTTAGTGCCTTAATGAAGTATAAAGATAAAGACTTTTATGTGTCCAATCCTTATTTCTGGATTTATACTCCAAATGGGGATCTAAAATGTGAAATTTTTTCTTGTTATATAACAGGAAGTACTAGTGAGAGCTATAATAAGAGTTTTACCACAAGAGATGAATATGATAAATTCTTAAAAACTTTAAAGAAAAACTCTATTTATGATACTGGAGTAGAGGTTACTGTAGATGATAAAGTATTGAGTTTATCAACTTGTACAAATTCGGATAAAGATAGCCGAATAATTGTACATGCTAAGGTTTTGAAACAGTAATCATACAGTTGAATACATCCATAATTTGTTGAAATTAAAATTATATTAGTTTTGACAGCTAGAAAAATAATATTGACTATAACTGAAAATTAATAAAATAAGCTAGATATTAAATAAGTACTTTATGATCATTGATATAGATTTTAAAGTAAAAAAAGGTTTAAAAGCCTGAGATATGGGGGGTAAAAATGGCAAGTATATTTAAACGTGGTGGAAAGCTAATGCTTGCAGTTATTTTAGCAAGCGTAATGGTGGCTTCTCCAGTGAGAAGTGTCTTTGCTGCAGAAGCTCAAGCAACATCTTACCGTACAGTTACTGAGGTGTTTGACTGGGGATCAGCAACAACAAAGGTCATTGTTGACTTAGGTAAGAAAGTAGATAAAGGTTCAGTTGGTACAGATACTTTCAAAGTACATGTATTGAGAACTGATACTAGATCAAATACTGCGATTACTGGTGCTGCAGAAGGTGATCGAACTATTACTAAAGCATATGTTTCAGATAAGGACGGTAATGCTGTTGATAGTGGCAATTATGCAGTGCTCGAAATGAGTGTTGGTCCTGATGATACTTTAAGTTCTCCAATTAATTTTAGTTTGACAACATTTATGAATGGGTGGGTTAAATGTGATTACACGATAACTCAACAAAAGGATATTGCATCAAGTTCGGGGACAATCTCAGGACTAGTTGTTAATACTTCTGCCGGAGATATTAAACCTATTGTCGATAGTTTTAAACTTGGACAAGCAACCTATGACAATGTTACTTTACATTATTCAAACTATACACCTGAAAAAGATAATAACAAACATCCATTAGTTATATGGCTTCATGGTATGGGAGAAGGCGGAACAGATGGATTACTTCCTATCACAGCAAATAAGGCAGACAACTTTGCTTCAAAGCAAATGCAAGCATATTTTGGAGGAGCTTATGTTCTAGCACCTCAAACTCCAAGCTTCTGGATGGATGGATTTAATGGATTTGGAGATGGAACTTCAAAATACGAAAATGCACTTATGTCGCTAATTAAAGATTACGTTGCAAACAATAAAGACATTGACACAAGCAGAATTTACATCGGTGGAGATTCTAACGGTGGATATATGACAATGCTTATGGCAAGAGATTATACAGATTATTTTGCAGCTGCATTTCCAACTTGTGAAGCTTTAAAGGATACTTTAATAAAGGATTCAGATATTGAGAAGATGAAGAACCTTCCAATATGGTTTACTGCAGCTAAAACAGATACTACAGTTCCAATAAATGACTATGTAGTTCCAACTTATAATCGTTTAGTGAAGGCTGGAGCTAAAAATGCTCATTTATCATTATTTGATAAGGTAGTTGATACAACTGGTTTATATAAAAAGGCAGATGGATCACCATATGAATATATGGGTCACTGGTCATGGATTTATGTGTATAATAACCAATGCACAGATACAATTAACGGAAAAAGTACAACAATAATGGAATGGTTAGCTAGTCAAGCTAAAGTTAAGTCTACTAGTTATTCAACAGTTACTGAAGTACAAGACTGGGGACCAGCAATCACAAAAGTAATCGTTAACTTAGGGCAAAAGGTAGATCAAGGCTTAATAGCTACTGATACATTTAAGGTTCATGTTCTAAGAACTGAAAATAGACCAAACACTTTAATGCTAGGTGCTGCAGAAGGCGATCGTAAAGTTACAAGGGCTTATGTTTCTGATAAGGATGGAAATGCTGTGGCTAGCGGTAGCTACGCAGTTCTTGAAATGGAAATCGGTCCAGATCTAGCTTTAGGTTCACCAATGAACTACAGTTTATCTAATGGATTAAATGGATGGGTAACTTCTAATTACACAATTACTCAACAAAGAGATATAACTTCTAATTCACAAACAATCAGAGGTTTAGTAGGAAATGTATATGCAGGTGGAACCAAGATACTTGCAGACCAATTTACTACTTCACAAGGAACTTACGATAATATTACGCTACACTATGCAAGCTTTGCGCCAGCAAAGGATAGCAAAAAACATCCATTAGTAATTTGGTTACATGGTGCAGGAGAAGGTGGAACTGATGGTCTTCTTCCAATCATGGGCAATAAGGCTGTAAACTTTGCATCACCTGAAATGCAAAAATATTTTGAGGGAGCATATGTATTAGCACCACAAGCACCAACTTTCTGGATGGATGGTTTAAATGGCGGTAGAGGAGATGGAACTTCAAAATATGAAAAAGCTCTTATGTCTTTGATAAAAGAGTATGTTGCTAATAACAAGGATATTGATACAAATAGAGTATACATTGGTGGAGACTCTAACGGTGGATATATGACAATGGTTATGGCTAGAGACTATACAGATTACTTTGCAGCTGCATTCCCAACCTGTGAAGCTTTAAAAGATACATTAATAACTGATGCTGATATACAAAAATTAAAAAATATTCCATTATGGTTTACTGCTTCAAAAACAGATACAACAGTTCCTGTAAATAGCTTTATGGTTCCAACTTACGAACGTTTAGTAAAAGCTGGAGCAAAGAACGTTCATATGACATTATTAGAAAAGGTACTTGATACTACAGGTTTATACAAAAAAGCAGATGGTACACCATATGAATACATGGGGCATTGGTCATGGATATATGTATACAATAATCAATGTGTAGATACAATCAATGGAAAGAGCACAACAATTATGGAATGGTTAGCTGCTCAAGCAATAAGCAAAGCAGTACCAACAACACCAACACAAACAGCACCAACACAAACAACATCAACAAATACTAGTTCAACTACAACATCAGTAAGTAGTACTAGTACAACTTCACCACAAACTGGTGATTCAGCACCAATATTACCTTTAACATTACTAATGGCAGCTTCTGTTGCAGGTGGATATGTGCTATTAAGAAAAAAAGGTGTAAAGCAACAATAATATATATGTAACAAAAACAAGAAGAGTGAATTCTGTAGCGCAGAGTTCACTTTTTTACTGTATATGAAAATATAAAATTTGTATGTCAGTCAAACCTTTAAATTTCAATATTTTTAGAAGTTTTTATGGTAATACAGTAAAAAATAAGAATTTTAAATTAACTACTTTAATCACGAATTTAGTTTTTCATTTTAGGGAAATAGTAATGAGTTAGTATTGACTTAGAGTGAACTGTAAGGCGTATACTTTGAATATATAAATGAAAAAAATATTAGAGATTTATGCACTAATAGGAGGAAGAGAAAATGGATAATTTTAAATTTCATGCTTATACTGAAATGTTATTTGGTAAAGGTCAGATTTCTAACCTTCCAGAAGTATTAAAAAGACATGGCAAAAATGTATTGCTTGCTTATGGCGGAGGAAGCATAAAGAAAAATGGAATCTATGATAATATTCAAGAATTACTAAAAGATTTTAATATTGTAGAGCTTAGTGGTATTGAACCAAATCCTAGAATAGAGACAGTAAGACGTGGAGTAGAACTTTGTAAAGAACATAATGTTGATGTTATATTAGCTGTTGGTGGGGGAAGTACTATAGACTGCGCAAAGGTTGTAGGAGCTGCTTACTACTATGATGGAGATGCTTGGGATATAGTTGCCAATCCAGCGAAGATAGATAAGGTTTTACCTATTGTGACTATCTTAACGCTAGCAGCAACTGGATCTGAAATGAATAAAAATGCAGTTATTTCAAAAATGGATACAAACGAAAAGCTTGGAACGGCATCTTGGAATATGATACCTCAAACATCGATTTTAGATCCTGAATACTTATATACATTACCAGCTATCCAAACAGCAGCTGGTTGTGCAGATATAATGTCTCATATTATTGAAAATTATTTCAAGAAAACTACGGATGCTTTTGTACAGGATAAGTTTGCAGAAGGATTACTACAAGCCTGTATAAAATACTGTCCTATAGCATTAAAAGATCCAAAGAATTACGAAGCTCGTGCTAACATGATGTGGGCTAGTTCCATGGCTCTTAATGGTCTTACTGGAAGTGGAAAGGCAGGAGCATGGACTTGTCACCCAATAGAGCATGAATTAAGTGCATACTATGATATAACTCATGGAGTGGGTCTTGCTATATTAACTCCAAGATGGATGAGATATATATTAAGTGATGCAACGATTGATAAATTCGTTGATTATGCAATAAATGTATGGGATCTAGAACCTAAGGGAGATAAATTTGCGCTTGCAAATGAAGCAATAGATGCTACAGAAGACTTTTTTAAAGCTTGCGGTATCCCAATGACGTTAAGTGAATTAGGAATAGACAAAACAAATTTTGAAGCAATGGCAAAATCAGCAGTTGAACATGGTGCTTTAGCATATGCTTATGTTGCTTTAAATGAAGAAGATGTATATAAGATTTTAGAAATGTGTTTGTAAACAAATAGTATAAATGTGAGATTTAATAAAACGTAATTTTTAGTTATGATATAAGAGTTTAATAAGGGAATCCTGCATGCTCGTGTAAAAATGACATGTAGGATTTTCAATTTACTTAATATATTCATAAGTAAAATTTATTGACTATAAATTAAATGAGAAATATAATTATAGTATATAATAAACGCTTACATATAGTAGTTGTTGGATTGTAACTGAGTTAATCAGGCGAGACCTTCATTAGTACAAAGCGAGACAAGCTCTCTCTTTTTATTAATTGAGGTCTCTTTTGTTTTTATTTATTAGTTTATTGGATAATTAAATTAAGGAGTTACTATATACTTAGTAAGCAATGTTGTTGAAACATTAAAAATGTCATAATGAGTACAAAATCTTTCATTAAGTTTTGGGTGAAAAAGAATAAAATATATTTTTGGAGGTATAGAAATGGCAGTTAACACTAACAAATTACCAGAAGGATTTTTGTGGGGAGGAGCTACAGCTGCGAACCAATTCGAAGGGGGATATTTAGAAGGAAATAAGGGATTATCTACAGTAGATGTAATTCCTGCTGGAAAGGATCGTTTCCCTGTTATGCTTGGAAAAATGAAGATGTATGAATGCGATGAAGAGCATTTTTACCCAAGTCACGAAGCTATTGATTTTTATCATCATTACAAAGAAGATATTGCATTATTTGCAGAAATGGGCTTTAAGTGTTTTAGAATGTCTTTAGCTTGGTCTAGGATATTCCCTAATGGAGATGATGCAGAACCAAATGAAGAAGGATTAAAATTCTATGATGATGTATTCGATGAATGCTTGAAATACGGTATTGAGCCATTAGTTACTATAACTCACTTTGATGTGCCTATGAACTTAGTAAAGACAATTGGTTCATGGAGAAGCCGTAAGATGGTAGATTACTATGAAAGATTATGCAATGTTATATTTAATAGATATAACAACAAAGTAAAGTACTGGCTTACTTTTAATGAAATAAATATGCTGCTACATCTTCCATTCATTGGAGCAGGTTTAACATTTGAAGAAGGAGAAAATGTAGAAGCAGTAAAATATCAAGCTGCACATCATCAATTAGTTGCAAGTGCTAAAGCTACTAAGATAGCTCATGAAGTAAATCCAGAAATTAAGGTTGGATGCATGCTAGCTGCAGGTAATACTTATGCAAATACCTGTGCTCCTGAAGATGTATGGAAGTCAATGGAGAAGGATAGAGAAAACTATTTCTTCATAGATGTTCAATCTCGTGGAGAGTATCCAAACTATGCAATAAAAATGCTTGAAAAGAATAATATAGACCTAAAAATGGAAGAGGGAGATCTTGAAGTATTAAAGAATAATACTGTTGACTTTATTTCCTTCAGTTACTATTCTTCAAGACTTACAAGTGCTGATCCAGAAGTTAATAAAGAAACTGCAGGAAATGTATTTGCTACTTTAAAGAATCCTTACCTAAAGGCAAGTGAATGGGGATGGCAGATAGATCCACTAGGACTTAGAATAACTATGAATTCTATCTATGATCGTTATCAAAAACCATTGTTTATTGTGGAAAACGGCTTAGGCGCTGTGGATAATCCGGATGAAAATGGATATGTAGAGGACGACTACCGTATAGACTATTTGAGAGCTCATATTAAAGCAATGGAAGATGCAGTTAATGAAGATGGAGTAGAACTAATGGGATATACACCATGGGGATGTATAGATTTAGTAAGTGCATCTACTGGTGAAATGAAGAAAAGATATGGCTTTATCTATGTAGATAAAGATAATGAAGGCAATGGTACATTGAAACGTTCTAAGAAGAAGAGTTTCTATTGGTACAAAAAAGTTATAGAGACAAATGGAGAAGATTTAGAGTAATAACTGTTTAACTATGTATTAAAATACTTAAGCAAAACAAGTCGCATAGCCATAAATTTCTATAAGAACTATTATAATAAAACCCACGACATGCTCGTCGTGGGTCTTTTACTATATTCTTATAAACTAATTTGTTACCGTTACTGTGCATCGTGCAAATTTCGTAGGATCTTGTACAGAAGTTACAGTGACGGTAGCAGTACCTAATCCTACAGCATGAATTTTACCAGAGGAATCAACTGAGATTACATTAACATTACTGCTTATCCATGTTAGTGATTTATCTGTAGCATTGGTTGGATTAACGGTAGCTATTAACGTTATATCAGTACCACTTAACTTAAGAGAAGCTGTAGTTTTATCAAGAGTTATGCTAGTAACCCCGTAAATAACTGTTAAATCCTTAGTTGAAGTAAAACCACCATCAATGGTTTTAGCTGTGATAGTTACTGTGCCAGGAGCTACAGGAGTAACTACACCAGTAGCACTTACCTTAGCTATAGCTTCGTTGCTACTAGACCAAGTAACTGTCTTAATAGTAGCAGTAATAGGGGCCATAGTAGTACCTAAGGTTAAAGTAGACCCCATTTTAACAACGTTAGAACTAGAAGTTACAGTAACTCCTGTTACTGGTACAGGAACGATGATTGTACATTTTGCTACCTTAGTTGGATCTTGTACAGAAGTAGCTGTTATAGTAGCCGTACCATAGGCAACTGCATGTACAGTTCCGTTTGAATCAACAGTAGCTATGCTTTGATTACTGCTAGTCCAAGTTAACGATTTATCTGTTGCATTGCTTGGGTTAACTGTTGAGACTAAAGTTAAATCACTTTCTCCCAATCTAACATAAGCTGAGGTTTTATCAAGAGTTATGCTAGTAACTCCGTAAATAACTGTTAAATCCTTAGTTGAAGTAAAACCGCCATCAATGGTTTTAGCTGTGATAGTTACTGTACCAGGAGCTACAGGAGTAACTACACCAGTAGCACTTACCTTAGCTATAGCTTCGTTGCTACTAGACCAAGTAACTGTCTTAATAGTAGCAGTAATAGGGGCCATAGTAGTACCTAAGGTTAAAGTAGACCCCATTTTAACAACGTTAGAACTAGAAGTTACAGTAACTCCTGTTACTGGTACAGGAACGATGATTGTACATTTTGCTACCTTAGTTGGATCTTGTACAGAAGTAGCTGTTATAGTAGCCGTACCATAGGCAACTGCATGTACAGTTCCGTTTGAATCAACAGTAGCTATGCTTTGATTACTGCTAGTCCAAGTTAACGACTTATCTGTTGCATTGCTTGGGTTAACTGTTGAGACTAAAGTTAAATCACTTTCTCCCAATCTAACATAAGCTGAGGTTTTATCAAGAGTTATGCTAGTAACTCCGTAAATAACTGTTAAATCCTTAGTTGCAGTAAAACCGCCATCAATGGTTTTAGCTGTGATAGTTACTGTACCAGTAGCCACAGGAGTAACTACACCAGTAGCACTTACCTTAGCTATAGCTTCGTTGCTACTAGACCAAGTAACTGTCTTAATAGTAGCAGTAATAGGGGCCATAGTAGTACCTAAGGTTAAAGTAGACCCCATTTTAACAACGTTAGAACTAGAAGTTACAGTAACTCCTGTTACTGGTACAGGAACGATGATTGTACATTTTGCTACCTTAGTTGGATCTTGTACAGAAGTAGCTGTTATAGTAGCCGTACCATAGGCAACTGCATGTACAGCTCCGTTTGAATCAACAGTAGCTATACTTTGATTACTGCTAGTCCAAGTTAACGACTTATCTGTTGCATTGCTTGGGTTAACTGTTGAGACTAAAGTTAAATCACTTTCTCCCAATCTAACATAAGCTGAGGTTTTATCAAGAGTTATGCTAGTAACTCCGTAAATAACTGTTAAATCCTTAGTTGCAGTAAAACCGCCATCAATGGTTTTAGCTGTGATAGTTACTGTACCAGTAGCCACAGGAGTAACTACACCAGTAGAACTTACCTTAGCTATAGCTTCATTGCTACTAGACCAAGTAACTGTCTTAATGGTAGCGGTAGAAGGTGCTATGGTGGTACCTAAGGTTAAAGTAGATCCCATTTTAACAATTGTTGAGCTAGAGGTTACAGTAACTCCGGTTACTGGTACAGGAACAGTAATAGTGAATTTTCCAACTTTAGTTGGGTCCTGTACTGAAGTTGCTGAAATAACAGCAGAACCATAAGCTACTGCATGGACTTTACCAGTAGAATCTACTGTTGCTACAGTTGGATTACTGCTTGTCCAAGTCAAAGACTTATCATTAGCTCCAGCTGGATTAACAGTAGCTGCTAATGTGATATCATCACCACCTACTCTAACGTAAGGTGAGGCTGAAGCAAGGGTGATGCTTGATACTCCTTGTATAACATTGATATTACATGTAGCAGTGTAGCTTCCATCAGATGTTTTAGCTGTAATTACAGCTGTTCCACCTCCAATGGCTTTAACCACTCCTCCTGCAACTGTTGCAACTGAAGAATTACTTGTAGACCAAATAATTGTTTTATTGCTAGCGTTACTAGGAAGAACTGTAGCTGTAAGTGTGCTTGAAGCACCAGCAGCTAGGGTTAAATCGGTGCTAGATAAAGATACAGAGCTTACACTTACTGGAGTGAAATAAGTAAAGGAAAGATCTAATCTTACATCTCCAGTTATACTGCTTCTGTTATAATCAACCTTTGAATAAGAATAAGAAGTAATGTTTGAAATCCCTTTAATTGCAGTAGCAATATCAGTTGCAACTGTAGAACCGCTCATATATCTTACTGTAATTTTAGTTTGATTATTTTTAATTGCTTCCTGAATCTTAGCATTTAATTCAGTGGCGTTATTTACAGTATACTCAGGTGTTAATAAATTAAGGTTTAAGGCATCTATCAAACCTTGGTATACCGAAGAATTTGAAGAATCACTTAAAAGTTTTGAATTTAAAGTAGTGGCAAAATCAGTACTTGCAGCAGGATAAGTTTTCACCCATGAGTGGTTTAATTTTATTTGAGCATCCGTCAAGTTATAATAATCATAGGTTACTCTACCAGCCACATCTGGTAATGGGTCGTCCCAAGTTGTATCAAAGTGGTACCATGCTCCATCAAGGTAAACCAGATTCCATGCATGTGCTTGTCCACCAGCAGTGCCTTCTACTATCTTAGTTTGAATACCTGCCTGGTTTAGCATTTTATAGGATAGTAATGCATAGCCTTGGCATACCGTTGTGTATGGAGATACAACTGCATCATAATCTGAATGTTTTACTAATGTGGTATCATAAGCAACATTCTTTTCTATCCAGTCATGAATAGCTTTTTCTTTCTCGAAATCATTCATTCCGGAAGTTATTATCTGGCTTAATACTCCATTAACTTTGGTACTGACATAACTATCTTGAGCGGCTGTATTCCAATAATTAAAAGTAAAATTGATTGTAGCAACACCGCCGCTAACAGTGTAAGAGTAGGAATAACCTTTACTGGTATAATGCAAATAATCATCCCCGTTATAAATACTGTTTATAGCATTAGAAATATCGCTACTAAGTGTTGAAGTAGTTCCAGAGTAACTTATGCTGTATGTAGTCAGTCTAGAATGCATGGCTGAAGATATCTTTGTCTGTAAATCTGAAAGAGTTCCAGCAGAATCAACAGATCCGTATGCTTTAAATGTTAACAGTGCCACAAATAGTAATGAAAACAAAGAAAGCTTAAAAAAGTTGGATCGAAAAATTTTTTTCACAATAAATACACCTCCTTGTTTAATTGATAAAATAATCAGTAAATAAATATTCAGCCACTATTATATATTTTCGTAATTTTTCTTACATACTGCATGCTTTTACGATCAGTTCTGAAATATATTTCTAATATTTATTTAAGATATGAATTGGATTAAAGCTAATATTAAAAAACTTCAATATATTGGAATATGATCAAGTGCCATATCAAAATAAAAACATTAGTTTTAATATAATGTATCATTTTTAGAAAAATGAGAGAAAGTATAATTAATAAAAGGTTCTATAAATTAAGGTACAATATCAGATTTATTTATTATTTAAACAAGGATATTTTTTACAACATAGTATAGGGGGCAAAGCAATGAATAGAAAATTTTCAGATGTGTTACTTGGAGAGCCATTACGTAGTGAGCAAAGTAAGCATGAGAAATATAATGTACCTTTTGGTCTCGCAATTATGGCTAGTGATGCGGTATCTTCTGTAGCATATGCAGCACAGGAAATCCTTTTTGTTTTAATAGTATTAGGTTCAGCTGCATATGAATGGCTAACATGGACTTCATTTATGATTATTGGCCTACTTATAATACTTACAATTTCATACATACAAATTATTAAAGCATATCCACAGGGTGGAGGTGCATATAAGGTAGCTAAGGAAAACTTGAGCGATAAAGCTGGTTTAACTGCAGGTGCAGGATTGATAATAGACTATATACTTACAGTGGCAGTTAGTGCTAGTGCTGGAGCAGATGCCATTGCCTCAGCGTTTAGTAGCTTAATGCAATATAAAGTTTTGATAGTTGTGGTAATAATTGTGATTTTAACTATTTTAAATTTAAGAGGAATAAGTGAATCTTCAAAGATATTTGCGATTCCTAGTTATATATTTATAGTTAGTATGATATTTATGATAGTTTATGGACTATTTAAATATTTTGTGCTAAATATTCATCCAGCACCTATGTATCCAGTACCTACAAAGGCTACACAAAGCTTATCCTTATTTTTGATATTAAGAGCTTTTGCTTCAGGATGTTCTGCCTTAACAGGACTAGAGGCAGTAAGTAATTCTGTTCCTAATTTTAAAGAACCAAGTCAAAGAAATGCAAAAATTGTTATGATATTGTTGGCATTAATGATATTTTTCATATTTGGAGGTTCATCAGTACTTGCTATATTTTATACAGCAGTACCAATTACAGATGGACCTACAGTTATCTCACAAATAGCTTCAGGGATTTTTAGCAATGGTTTTATGTTCTATATAATACAGTTCAGTACAGCTATAATACTACTTATGGCGTGTAATACAGCTTTTACTGGATTTCCAATGCTTATGTATATAGTTGCTAAAGACGGCTATGCACCAAGACAATTTACTGTTAGAGGAAAGCGCCTTGGGTTTACATTTGGAATCGTAGGGTTAACTTTTATTGCATGTATTTTGGTCATAATATTTAGAGCAGATACCCATAGGCTGATTCCTTTATATGCATTAGGAGTCTTTACTTCTTTTACTTTAGGTCAATTTGGTATGGTTAATCACTGGATAAAAGAAAAAGAAGAAGGCTGGAAAAAAGGTGCTGTTATAAATGGAATAGGAACTGTATTAACTTTAATAACAGGAATAGTAATTTTGATTGAAAAATTTAGTCAAGGGGCTTTTATAGTTGTAATACTGATTCCAATTATAATTTTAGGACAGTTAAGGATTAAAGCTCACTATGACAAAGTAGCTAAGGGTTTAAGTATAAGTACTGTAAATCTAAAAGACATAAATATGAAGATAAAATATACTCATATTGTAGTAGTTCCCATAGCTAGTTTAAATAAAGCATCTATAAGTACACTTCAATATGCTAATAGTTTAAGTGATAATGTTATTGCTCTAAATGTGTCGCCAGATCAGGAAGCTATAGATAAATTGAAACAGAGATGGAATGAGTTGAACACAGATATTATACTTGTTGCTAAGTATTCTCCTTACAGGGCAATAATAAATCCTTTGATTGATAATATACAGTTGATAGCAGATGCAGCTGGTGAAGATGAAAAGGTAACAGTAATATTACCGGAATTCATAAGTCATGAAAAAAGGGGAGAAGTTTTACATAATCATACAAGTTTGATTCTTAGAGAAACCTTACTTAGAAATCATAATATAGTGGTTTCGACCTATCCATATCACCTAGAGGAATGCAGGAAAAGAGGAACAGATGATTGTAAGTAACGTTAGTATATTAATTAAATCGAAATATTTTGGATTGAACGTTCTAAGTCTGAAGAGTGATCACTGACTATAGAAAAGATAAATTTAATAATTAGAAGTCTTCAAATTAAAATTTTGTAATTAGTAAAAACTCTCACTGGATTTGTGAGAGTTTTTTCAGTTTATACCAATTATTATTTAGGCTCTTATAGAATGCCAGCAAGCATTGAGAACTTCCTGCTTTTTAGCTTCATCAAGCTGTAATTTACCGCCCTTGTGGCCTTTTACAACTGAGGTAATTATACCTGATATAATTTGGGCAACCAAAGAAGTATCTATATTTTTAATAATTCTTTGATTTTGTCCTTCAATAATTAAGTTATATACAATGTCGATAAAAGCATTATTTATTGAAGTATCATCATGGCATTTCGTTTTATGTAGCAAATATGCGTATTGCTCAGCAAAATTAAGTTCATCGAAGTATTGAAGGGTATATTCTAATAAACCAGAAACTAATTTATCAAACCGTATCTTTATGCCTTCAGATTGATCATAATTTGATAAGATGAAAGTATCCATTTTTAAGAGTATATCCTGGTATAAGGCGTTTATTAAGTCATCCTTACTGGAAAAGTAATTATATAAAGTTCCAGAACCAACATCTGCTTTTTTTAAAATCTTAGCTAAAGTAACTGATTGGATACTTTCTTCTACAATCAGCTGAAGAGTAGCATCTAATATATCTGATCTTTTGCTCATTTTTTATCACCACCGTGGATTGTATATTCTATATTATAACTAAAAAAAGTGCTTTTAGTCAATTTAGTCATTGACAATAGGGGGAGATAGATATAATATTAAAATAAAGTTGGAATGAATAATCCAAAAAAGACTTAGATATATATTAATTTGTTGAGGAAGGGATAATGATTATGAAGGGTGCGATTTTATATTTTTCGCTGACTGGAAATACTAAATTAGCTTGTGAGTATATAATTAGTAAGATTCATGATGTAGAGTTTGATCTTATGAATATGAGAGATGGTTATCCAAATTTAGATGAGTATAATATCATAGGTTTTGCTACTTATGCAGATGAATATTCAATTGCTGAGTTTGTAAAAGAGTATATTGATGGTATGGAAAGTATTAATAAACCAGCTTTTGTTTTTAGTACCTATGGAAAAGATAACGGAGCAGCAACAAAAGTTTTAGCAGAGAAGATAACAAAAAAAGGTTTTAAAGTAGTACTTGATCATGGTTTAAACACCCCTGAAAACTATCCTCCAGTTATGAAGCATGATCATGGACATATAAATAATCCAACTAAACAACAGATGGACGAGTTTAATATTTTTATAGATGAATTATCAAAAATATGTTTAAAAATAAGAAATAGAGAAGTAGTGAATGAGAAAAAGGTCTTAGTAAAAACTAAATATATTGTGCTTAGTAAACTTGGAACTGCATTAATGATGAGAAAGATTATGGGGGCCAAGAAAGTGGATAGCACATTATGTATCCAGTGCAAAAAATGTGTTAACACATGCCCATATAAGGTTATTAAAATGAATGATTTTCCAGTATTTGATGAAGCTAAATGTCATGGTTGCTTTGCATGCTATAATTTATGTCCAACAAAAGCAATTTACACCAATGGGTACAATAAGTTTGGACATTATCCAAAGCCAAATAAAGCTGTAATTGAAAAGCTTAAGGTATGAATATAGACTGAGTAATTTTTAATCCTTAAGAACAGCCATAATAAAATCCTTACATAACTAAATTATAGTATAAAAAAGGAGAATCAAGATGGATAATAAGAAAATATTAATTGTATACTATTCCCTTCAAGGTAATACTAGACAAGTTGCTGAAAGTATTCATAAAACTATAAGTAGTGATATTTTTGAAATAGAGCTTGAAAAATCATATAATGTAGCCTCGGCAGCAACTTTAGGATTAATGCATATAAAAAGCGGACATACACCACAATTAAAGAGGCATATAGAGAACATTGAAAAATATGATATCATCTTTATTGGGTCACCGATATGGTGGTATACTATTGCTCCTCCAATTGCATCATTCTTAAAGGAATATAATCTGCAAAATAAAACTGTTATTCCGTTTTGCACACATAAAGGTGATTTTGGAGACTTTTATAAAAAATTTAATGAATATTGTTCTAATGCTAAAATCATAGATGGCGGTGATTTTCACAATAATCAGTTAAAAGATGAAAGTGTAAAAAAGAATTCGATACGAGAATTCATTAGTTTGGCTCAAAACGAAATAGATTATAGGTTACTATAATTTAAAATGAATTTACATGCAACTATATATTTTTAGTAGAAAAATGATTCAAGCTATATAAGAATATAATTAATATCATATATATAAATGAAAATAGAATAAATAAGCATATAAATTGCATTGCTAATAAGAATGTTGTACATTTAAATTATGTAAATTTAAATAACTTGCTTTATATATTAAACTGTGTTATTCTTAGCAAGTACTTAAATTAATAGTAAATAATGCAACAAAATATATTTCAATTAGTACCTAGTAATAGAGTATGATGATATCGAGATTTTATTAGTTAGTTATTACAACAAATTTAAGAATAATAAAATTTCGGAGGTATATGATATGAACGGTAAAGTTAAATGGTTTAACGCAGAAAAAGGATTTGGATTTATTACAGGAGAAGACGGAAAGGATGTATTCGTACATTTTTCTCAAATAAAGACAGAAGGATATAAGACATTAGAAGAAAACCAAGAAGTTTCTTTTGATGTAGCTAAGGGACCTAAAGGACCTCAAGCAGAAAATGTTACTATTCTTTAATTAGTAGATTTTTTACCCCTTAAATAGGTATTCTATTTAAGGGGTTTTTAGTTATATAGATAAACTACTTCACGTTTTAATCTATCCAAATAAAGATTCGTAGAACCATCGAAATTTTTATTTGGAGTTTAAGGATCGAAGTAGTTAATCTGTTCATCGGAATGGATATCCCAGCTCTATTTAATAAAGTAAGTTTAATAGGTATATTCATATATAATTATATTTTAATACTATACAAGATTTTAAGGTGCTAAATTGGTAAGTACCTATAAGGAGAAAAATGTTTTTTGAAGAGTTGAAGATTATTGAACCAATTTTAAAAGCTATAAAGAAGGTAGGATATACTACGGCTACACCTATACAGGAGCAGGCTATTCCGGTTATCCTTGAAGGAAAAGATTTAGAGGGATTTGCACAGACAGGTACAGGAAAAACAGCAGCATTTGCTATACCTATGTTGCAGCTTCTTTATAAAAAGAAAGAAACTAAAAGAAATAATATAAATATTAAGGCCTTAGTGTTAGCGCCAACAAGAGAATTAGCCATCCAGATTGAAGAAAGTTTTTCGGCATATGGAAGGTATACAGGTATAAAGAATACTGCAATTTTTGGAGGAGTTTCACAAAAAGCTCAGGTAGAGAGGTTAAAGGCAGGAATAGATATTTTGGTTGCAACGCCAGGAAGATTACTGGATTTAGTACAACAAAAGTATATAAACCTACAACATATAGAATTTTTAGTGCTTGATGAGGCAGATAGAATGCTTGATATGGGACTAGGATATGATGTGAAAAGAATAATAGCGAAACTTCCCAAGAATAGGCAGACAATGTTATTTTCTGCAACTATGCCTAAGGAAATTTCAAAGCTGATAGAATCTATTCTTTTGAATCCTGTAAAAGTAGAGGTAGCACCTGTTTCATCTACTATCGATACTATTAGGCAGTCAGTGTATTTAGTTGAAAAGAGAAATAAGAGACACTTGCTTACTCATCTATTAAAGGATAAATCAATTGAGTCTGTTCTTGTATTTTCTAGAACAAAACATAATGCAAATAAAATAACTAACGATCTTATTAAATCAGGAATACAGGCCCAGGCCATACATGGTAATAAGTCGCAAAACTCAAGGCAGCTTGCGTTAAACAATTTTAAAGAAAAGAAAATAAGAGTTTTAGTTGCAACAGATATAGCTGCAAGAGGTATTGATGTAGAGAAATTATCACATGTAATAAATTTTGATTTACCTGAAGTACCAGAAACCTACGTGCATAGAATTGGGCGAACTGGAAGAGCTGGAGCGGAAGGTATGGCAATATCTTTCTGTGATGAGGAAGAAAAAGATTTACTTAAATATATTGAGAAAACTATAGCAAAATCAATAACGGTTATTGAAGAACATCCATATACTACTAGTAAATTAGAATTAAGTAATAGCACCCCTGCGGTATTGAAAAATGTGGGTGCAGGAAAAAGTAGAAATGCAAGAAAAAATGATACTAATAGGAACAATAACAAAAGTAATTATTTTAGAAAAAGTAAAAAGAAGGCTTAATGCTTTATAAAATTACTTTATTCTATAATAAGAAAATATCTTTACATTATTATTTACAAAATGTATAATTGATTTGTATTTTTTCAATAATAAAGTTGTATATGAAAATTTAATAAACGTGTTGATAAAGAAGAGTAAATAGATTTTTAATTCAAAGAGATCTAGGGATGGTGTAATCCTAGAAGTTAAAGCTATTGAAGGAAGCTTTGGAGCGATAGATAGAAAGTTTATAAACGTAGTATATTTATGGGGTTATTCCCTTAAAGATAAATAAGTGGATTAAGAAATTAATCAATTTAGGTGGTAACGCGGAAGATAGCCTTTCGTCCTAAGTATTTTAGGATGAAGGGCTTTTATTATATAAAAAATAAAGTTATGGTTAATTAATATATTGAATTTAAATTGCTTATAAAGTAGATGTTAAAAATAAGCATTATTTTCAATAATAATATTAAATACACCATAGTTAAAAAGGAGATATGTTAAATGAGTTTTGAAAAATTAGCAGAGAAAATATTCCCAAAGGTTGAACAATCAATCGAATATTATATGGAAAAATACCCAAAAAGAAATCTTAAAGAAGGTGCAAAGGTAGTAAGATATGCACCAAGTCCAACAGGATTCCAACATATAGGTGGAGTATTTGCTGCTTTAATCAATGAAAGATTAGCAAGTCAAAGTGAAGGTGTATTTTATTTAAGAATTGAAGATACTGATCAAAAGAGAGAGGTTCCTGGTGCCATAGACGATACTATAGCAACTATGCATCATTTTGGATTAGATTTCAATGAAGGCATGACAGGACAAGAAACTTCTAAAGGTGAGTACGGTCCATATAGACAAAGTCAAAGAGCTGATATCTATAATACATTTGCAAAAGATTTACTAATAAAAGGATTAGCTTATCCAGATTTCTGTACTCCAGAAGAATTAGCGGAATTAAGAGAACAACAAATAGCTAATAAAATAACTCCAGGTTACTATGGAGAGTATGCAAAGTTTAGAAATATCACTGAAGAAGAAGCTTTAGAAAGAATTGAAAGAGGAGAGCAATATATAATAAGATTGAAGTCTCCAGGAAATCCAGAAAGAAGAGTTGATTTCCATGATCTTATAAAAGGAGATATATCTTTCCCTGAAAACAACCAAGATGTTGTACTTATAAAGGGAGATGGACTTCCAACTTATCACTTTGCTCATGCTATAGATGATTTCTTAATGAGAACTACAGACGTTATAAGAGGAGAAGAATGGTTATCTTCACTTCCTATACATGTTCAGTTATTTGAAGTATTAGGTTTTGAAGCACCTAGATATGCCCATATTCCTACAATAATGAAGCAAGATGGTGGATCAAAGAGAAAGCTTTCAAAAAGAAAAGATGCAGAAGCTGCTGTTTCTTACTATAAAGAAGTGGGATATCCAACAGTTACAGTTATAGAATACTTGCTTAATATTGTTAACTCAACTTTTGAAGAATGGAGAGCTGAAAATCCAACAGCTGATTACCATGAATTTGAGGTTCAATTAGAAAAGATGAGTAAGAGTGGTGCATTATTTGATTTAGTTAAATTAAATGACGTATCAAAAGATCGTATAGCTGCAATGAAAGCTGATGATGTTTATGCAAACTATATAGCTTGGGCTAAAGAATATGATAACAAAATGTATGATTTGGTTACATCAAATGAAGCTATGGCAAAGGAAATATTTAATATAGACAAAGAAGGTCCAAAGCCAAGAAAAGACTACGCTAAATGGGATGAAGTACAAGATAAGATATTCTATTTCTTCGATGAATTATTTGATAAAGAAACAGTAGATCAAATAGAGTTACCAAAGGGTCTTTCAATTGATGCTGCAAAGGAAATAATAAACACTTACAAAGATGAATTTAACTTCAATGCTGGCAGTCAAGAAGCTTGGTTTGAAGATCTAAAGGAAATTGGAATAAGACTTGGATATTGTGCTAATAGAAAAGAATTTAAAGCAAATCCAGATCAATTCAAAGGTATGATTTCTGATGTTGCTGGTGCAGTTAGAAGTGCATTAGCTCACAGAAATAACACACCAGATCTTTACACTATAATGCAAATTATGGGTGAAGAAAAGGTAAGAAGCAGATTTGAAAAATTCTTAGGAATATAATTTTGATTTAGCTATCTCATGTCTATATGAGATAGCTAAATTATTATGTAAAAATAGAGTTAGGTATGAATATCTATATTTTTGTAGTGAAATTGTATAGTGTTTTAACAAAAAGAAAACTGCTAATGGCTTAGACCTTAGCAGTTTTTTATTCAAATAGATAATTTGTAATACTATTTTATATTAGCTTAATTTAAAGGATGATTTTAAAGAAACTATTCTATTAAACACTAATTTATCAGCAGTAGTGTATTTTGTATCAACATTAAAGAAGCCGTTTCTAACCATTTGGAATTTATCTTGAGGCTTAGCATGCTTAAAAGCAGTTGGTTCTATGAAACCTTGTAGTATTTCCATTGAGTTTGGATTTATTTGTTCAAGGAAATGCTTACCTTCATTTTCTTCTTCATCATCTAATATTAAAGGTTCATACAATCTGAACTCTGCAGGAATACAAGTTTTTGCATCTACCCAATGGATAGTTCCTTTAACCTTTCTTCCAGTAAATCCAGAACCACTCTTAGTTTCTGGATCGTAAGTACAATGAATTTCGATTACCTCACCATTTTCATCTTTGATTATTTCATTACATTTTACAAAGTATGCGCCTTTTAGTCTAACTTCATTTCCAGGGAATAATCTGAAATACTTCTTTGGTGGGTTTTCCATGAAGTCTTCTTTTTCAATATATAATTCTCTAGAGAATGGAACAAGTCTAGTACCTTGTGATTCATCCTTAGCATTGTTTTCTATTTCAAGCATTTCTGTTTGATCCTCAGGGTAGTTAGTGATTACAAGCTTAAGAGGATTTAGCACAGCCATAGCAAGTGGAGCTTTAAGCTGTAAATCTTCTCTTATAAAGTAATCTAACATTTGAGACTCAACTAAGGAATTAGCTTTAGATACTCCGATAGCAGTACAGAAGTTTCTTAGTGCTTCTGGAGTACATCCTTTTCTTCTTAATCCTGAAATTGTTGGCATTCTAGGATCATCCCAGCCGTCAACAACTTTTTCATCTACTAATTGCTTAAGCTTTCTCTTACTCATAACTGTGTTAGTCATGTTAAGTCTTGCAAACTCTATTTGTCTTGGAGCGCAGTCCATCTCACATTCACTTACAACCCAATCATAAAGAGGTCTATGATCTTCAAACTCTAGAGTACAAATAGAATGAGTTACATGTTCAATAGCATCTTCTAATGGATGAGCAAAGTCATACATAGGATAGATGCACCACTTATCACCAGTATTGTGATGAGTAGAATGAGATATTCTGTATATAATAGGATCTCTCATATTTATATTTGGTGAAGACATGTCTATCTTGGCTCTAAGAACCTTTTCACCATCTCCAAATTCACCATTTTTCATTCTATTAAATAAATCTAAATTTTCTTCTACAGACCTATTTCTATAAGGACTTTCTTTACCTGGTTCAGTTAAAGTTCCTCTGTATTCTCTAGCTTGTTCAGCTGTTAAATCACAAACGTAAGCTTTTCCTTTTTTTATTAAAAGTATAGCTCTGTTGTACATCTCATCAAAGTAATCAGACGCAAAGTAAAGTTCATCCCAGTTACCACCAAGCCATTTAACATCTTCTTTTATTGATTCAACATACTCAGTATCTTCTTTAACTGGGTTTGTATCATCAAATCTTAAGTGAGTTTTTCCTTTGAATTCACTTGCAAGTCCAAAGTTTAAAAGTATTGACTTAGCATGGCCTATATGTAAGTAACCATTTGGTTCTGGTGGAAAACGAGTTATTATCTCGTCGTGTTTACCACTATCTAGATCTTCTACTATTATGTTTCTTATAAAATTAGAAGAATTAACTTCGTTTGACATAGTTTCACATCTCCTATAAGCATATTTAAATTGAGAAAAGGGCTGTATGTCTATAGTGAATCCTTTTCTTCATTATTAGTTAATTTTTATGATAATTATAATTTTAATCTAATATAAAGGAAAAATAAAGATAAATTATTTAGAGAGATAAAAGTGAAAAAATTAATACAAACAAACGGCTTTTTTATAACATAAAATAAATATATAATATGTAACAACAAAAAAGTATTGTCATATAGTGAATGTGTCGCAAAAGGTAATATTATAGCAAAAGAAGGAACATTATTTTTTTGTTTTTATATACTATTATTGAGATGCCATTGAAGTTTAATTAACTTCATTAAGTAGGAGGATAACAAAATGGGATGCGACCATGATATGAAAAAAGAATTATGCGAATATGTATTGGGGAATACAATTGATATCGAAGTAAAGCATGATGACTGCGAAATTAAAGCTGATGTTATCTTGGAAAGAAAGAAGTGCGTAAGAGTTTGGGGACAAGTCAAGGATAATAATGGTATGCCAGTAAAATGTGCATTAATAAAATTGTTAAAGCCAGTTTATAAATTTGGAAAAGTTGAGTATGCTGGTATAGCTCATACAGTTACCGACTGTCTTGGTTTTTATCAATTTGATTTATGTGCTGAAGAAGAAAACACTAAGTTTAGAATTCTTGTAGGAAAGGCTGTTTATGGAAAAGAAAGAGTGATTTCAGGACAAGAAAAATGTCATTATTCAGATGACGAATGCGACTGCCATTGTTAATTCTTATCTTTAACTAAATGTCATTAAATAAATTTTTATTTAAGTATAGAATTTTCTCTTAATGAGGGGAAATCTATTAGTATATACAATAATAAAAACGTGGCTTTGTGTTAACATTTTCTTTAAGAGGGTAATGATTTTACCTCTATGGAAATTAACAATATAAGTCACGTTTATATGTTTTACTGAATAGTAACTAAGCTTAACAACTTATCTTATAACAGGTCTGTAGCTAAGTTCAATATAATTTGAAACAGTGTTGGTCAATTGTTTTTTATTAGTCCCATCACAAGTTATAGAAAATATATTGAAATATTCTAAGTAATTACATGCATAGAATAATTTATTGCCTGTAGTATTCCACTGATAATCACTTATCTTAGTAAGAGGCTCATTTTTTGTTATATTTACTAACTTTCCTGAATCAACTCTAATAATATACAAATCTTCGCACTCCGATCTTTCCCCTATAAATGAAATAAATAAGTCATTTGGTGAATATTGAAGATTTCTAATGTTTGTAATGTTTAATTTATCCAATAATAATCGTGTCTTATGGCTTTGGAGGTCAGTTATATATAAAACTTCATTACAAGTAGTGTTACTAGTTGAATATACTATTTTTTCACCAGTACTATTCCAGTTAAAGTATTTTACCGAGCCACACTCTGTAATTGTAAATGTTTCACCTGTTTTTAAGTTTATTACAAAAATATCAAAAAGCCTTTGAACTGACTTAATATATGCGAGATTATCAGTTCTTAAGCAGCAGTTAGGTTTTATATAACTAACAAGACCATTACTATTGGTAAGGTTTTGTATTTTCTTTAATATTAAATCATACTTATATATGTCTACTTTATGTTGGTTTAGTGCTGAGAATATTAGATTTCTACCTTCACCAGACCAACAAAAGTTGAATATTTTATCATAGTACCCAATTGAATCAAGTGTCTTACTTTTATAACACTTTATATCAGTAAGCATTAAGGAATATGCGTGCTCGTATTTTTCTATGTAGGCAATATCAAATCCATTAGGAGACCATTTGGGCTTTATGCATTCTTTTTCAAAAGTCACTGGTGTCTGCCATTTTCCGTTTTCGTACATTATAAATAAATTTGCTTCCGAACACTTTTTATGTTCTGAGTAACATAACTCAAAGGTTGGTATGTGATCTAGTCCTACCTGAACTACTAAGCTCTCATAAATTTTTCTATTATCTAACTTCCTTGTTATAGTATCTTCTATTTCGACAAAGGGCTTCAGCAAGGAATGACTAAGCAAGAAGTCAGGAGAAGTGCCTTCTATAAGTTCAGGTACAACAACATAAGCGCTAGTAATAAATTCATTTTGTAAGCCATGTACTGAATAATCAGCTTCATCTGCAATATATAGTAACTTTTGTTTGAATTTTATTCCTAAAACAGCTTTTTTGCCTGAAAGGTGTTGACCTTCTATTGAGCATCCTTTCATAGTATTTATGAATTTTATAGAGATTATCTCAGGCTCGACAATTACTGAGATAATTTGTTCAAGGTTTGGCCTTGAACAAGGTACATCAATAAAGTCTTCTATAGAAAATTGAGAAAAGTATTTTATTTTATCAAAGTTCGGTGAAGTGGAAAAACTATTTTCCAAATATCTTATAGGAGGATGGTTTAAAAGTACGGCATCAAGAAGTAGCATTACATTCTTAAAAAATCTTCTATTATCAATTTGATTAACATACAAGTCTTCTATATAACAGTTGACTTGTATTGGTGTATCAGGAGTTATACATTCATCTAAAATGATGTAGTTTGAGAAGAATGCTGTGAATTCTGCTGAATGTATAGAGTGAAGAGGAGAGTTTGATATATATTCAATATTTTGAGTTATCTTTCCTTTAACAATCATATTCCATCCTGTAAGTCTTTGACCTTCTGGAGAAACTGAGCATGGTGTTTTAATTATATTAGTTGATATTACTTCAGCATATGCATTTATCTTAATAATGTCCTCTATATCTGGCTTTTCAGCTGGGATACTAAGAAACTCTTGTATCTGAAATTGCTTGAATGTATTGGAGTATAAAGGATAACTATTTGATAATCCGCCTACTTCAATCATAAAGCTTCCTTGTGACTGCATTCCTATGCCTCCTGCAAAAAAATCACACTATAATAATATTCTTAAATATGTCTTATTATAATAAATTTATGTAAATATAAAAAATAAAATAGGTAGAGAAAAAAGAACTGATTTTCTGTTTAATTGGTTTCTATATATTTGGAGTTTATTGAGAGAAATACATTTTGTGCGAAAAATATTAGCTTAAAGAATGGAAATTTAACGAAAATTGGAGTTAAATGTTTATTTCAGTTATTTGAAGAAGGAAAAGAATAAAAATACAGTAGAATGTTATCAGATCGTGTCATTAATTGCGTAGCCACATATACTAATATAAAGATAAACCCCATTATTATTTTCTGGAGGTGAATATATGGCGGTTATTGTTAAAAACCTTATTGTATATGATGGAATTTCGGATTTTAAACCTGAAAATTCTAATGTTTTTAAGCAATTAAATGTTGAAGGAAACTTTTGCTTACCTGATGCAAAGCCAGATATAGAGCAAATTGTAAAGGTGATTAGTGAAATTAAAATAAAAAGTACTAAGGTTATTAAGACTCCAAAGGGGACATCCCTAGAAGGTCAGATATTAACTGGCTGGAAGCTTGTAGTAGAAGGAAGTATAGTACAAAAGATACAATATGTTGCAGATGAACCTACTCAAACAGTTCATGCTGCTCATAATAATATCCCTTTTAGTACCTATATTGTCCTTCCTGCTAATTTTGTAATGGGTACTCCTGTTATAGTACAAGGATATATTGAAGATGTTTTTGCAATGCAGAACGGTAAGAGATGCATTTTTAATAATATAGCTATGCTGTTAAACGCATATTTTTGTTAGGAGGGAGGAATGGTTGATGGATAGCAATGTTAAGAATCTGGTAGAAGGAATTGGAATAGCAACTTCTTTTCCAGAGGATCCAAAGTATTTTACCCAACTTTCTATTCCTGAAACATTAATTATACCAAAACCGAAGCCAGATATGGAACAGCTACTATCAGTTGCAGTGGAAGCGGTAGTTGAATCAACAAAGTTGATTGAAACTCCTATTGCTCTGTCAAATGAAGGACAAAATCTTTCTGGTTGTAAGCTTATTGTTGAGATAAAGCTAAGGGAAAAGGTTAAATATGTAGCAGATGAACCTACACAAACTGTTCACGCTGCACATTATGAAAATGTTTTAAGAAGTGTTTTCATTATTGTACCATGTGAAGTAAATGGACAGCCAGTAAGAAATCTACTATCAAGGAAAAAAGTCGTAGTTACACCTTATATTGAAGATATTTATGCTGAAATGGTTGATGCAAGAACTATATTTAAGAACATTACTATTTTTGTAAATGTTAAGTTTTTATCTTGCACTTCAAATCCTTAGGATTGGAAAGGAGGAATTAAAGGATGGCTATTATAGGAGGAGTGAATTTAGGGAATCTACCCTCATATTTATTCTTTTTTCAAAATGGAAGTGTTGATGCAAACTGGCAGGGAGCAACTAAAGGCTTTGTAGGTGATGTAGCTGTTAAAGGCACCGTGGCTAAAGAACGTACTTCTGGTACTGTTCCCTATGCTGGAACTATCTATACCGATGATAATACTCTTGGTGCTTGGCAGCAAATTGTAAATGATAATCCAGGTCAGGCATCAGGTGTGACTGGGCAAGTTTCACGTATTAATGGTTTACAAGCAGACTTAATAAGTGCATTTAATCAGATTAATGCTCTTCCTGCAACTCCTGGTTTTGAAAGTAGATCATCAACATCTCTTGATGGATTAAATACTCAAAATGGTATTAATGAAACCTTTGTTATTAATATAACTTCAGGCTTTCAAGTATCAAGTCAAATAGATATCACAGGAGACGCTGGGGATGTTTATATACTTCGCTGGGATACAGATGCTGATCCAACAAATGGATATCAGGGTCAGGTAAAATTTCAGAGTGGGGGAGCAATTGTTCCTCATGGTGGTTTAACACCAGCTAATTTCATAAATGTTGCTGGAGATATCAATTCTTCAGGCGGCGGTTCCACACCACCTCCACCATACCCACAAGGTCCAAGGCTTAATGATGGCCAAGGTGCTTTGATAAATGGAGGACAAGATTTTAGTGGTGGTGGTTTCTTTACAGGATATTGGCTCACTACAGGAGCACCTACTACCTTGGATCCAGTTTCTGGACTGTATATAGGAGAAACCCAGTCATTAAGTAACGGAATTTTCGTTGGTGGTTGGTATACACTTACAACAAAATTTAGCATGACATCTGGTACTAGTGGTGTTCATGTATCACCAAATCCAAATACAGTGAATCAGCCTGCTATCAAGATATTAAAAGAAGTATCACCAGATAATGGACTCACATGGTTTGATGCAAATAATCCAACAGGACCCAATATACTTCAAGGAACAAATCCACAATTTAGATATACAGTAACTAATACTGGAAATGTAACTTTAACTAATGTCCAGGTAACTGATAATGTCTATGGTTTAATAGGAGCACTTCCAAGCTTAGCAGCCGGAGCGTCCTTCCAATGGATAATTACAAAACCATGGGCTGCTGGACAACAAACTAATATTGCAACAGCTACAGGAGTTTATGGAGCTATAACTGTAACTGATACAAATCCAGCAAATTATTTTGGCGTAGCTGGGCAACCTTCTATTAATGTTTTAAAAGAAGTTTCACCAGATAATGGAGTAACTTGGTTTGATGCTAATACTCCACCGGGACCTAATATACCACAAGGAACAAACCCACAATTTAGATATACAGTAACAAATGACGGTAATGTACCTCTTACTAACGTAATCGTAACTGACAATGTATACGGCTTAATTGGAACACTTTCTAGTTTAGCTGTGGGAGAATCTTTCCAATGGGTTATTACTAGACCATGGGCAAGTGGGCAGCATACAAATACAGTAACTGCTACCGGAGTTTATGGAAATCAAACAGTAAGTGATTCAGATGTAGCTAATTATTTCGGAGTTACACCTTCAATAAGTGTTTTGAAAGAAGTATCACCTGACAATGGAGTTACTTGGTTTGATGCAGATATAGCGCCAGGTCCTAGTATACCACAAGGTACAAATCCACAGTTTAGATATACAGTAACCAATACTGGTACTGTAACTCTGACTAATGTTCAAGTAACAGATAATTTATATAGTTTAATCGGAACACTTCCTAGCTTAGCGGCAGGATCATCCTTCCAGTGGATTACTACTGAACCTTGGGCTGTAGGGCAAGAATCAGATTTAGCCACAGCTACAGGTGTTTTTCAGGGACAGACAGTAACAGCTTCAAATCCAGCTCATTATTTAGGTACAACTAATGCACCTTCAATAACTATTTTAAAAGAAGTTTCACCAGATAATGGAGTTACTTGGTTTGATGCAAATACAGCACCGGGACCATCTATCCCTCAAGGAACCAGTCCTCAATTTAGATATACAGTGACAAACAATGGTAGTGTAATACTTTCCGATGTTGTAGTAACAGATAATGTGTATGGTTCGATTGGAACAGTTCCTACATTAGCAGTAGGTGAATCACAGCAGTGGACAAATACTGAAACATGGGCTGCAGGTCAGCATGTTAATATAGCAACAGCTACAGGGCAATATCTTGGTCAGACAGTAACTGCTTTAAACCCAGCCAATTATTTTGGAGTTACTGTAGCTATCAATGTTTTAAAGGAAGTATCACCAGATAATGGAGTAACTTGGCTTGATGCAAATACAGCACCTGGTCCAAGTATCCCACAAGGTACTAACCCTAGGTTTAGATTTACAGTTACTAACACAGGAACAGCAACACTTTCCAATGTTCAAGTGACAGATGACGTATATGGATTAATAGGTTCACTTCCTAGTTTAGCCCCAGGTTCATCCTTCCAGTGGAGTATCACAGTACCTTGGGCTGTAGGAGCACATCTTGATACAGCAACAGCAACAGGAACTTTCCAAGGTCAGACAGTAACTGATACTAATCCAGCAAATTATTTAGGGGTTACACCTTCTATAAGTATTTTAAAAGAGGTATCTCCAGATAATGGAATAAATTGGTTTGATGCCAATACAGCTCCTGGACCAGATGTTTTACAAGGAACAAACCCACAGTTTAGATTTACAGTAACTAATTCAGGAACAGTAACCTTGACAAATGTTCAAGTCAACGATAATAGGTATGGTTTAATAGGGACACTTCCTAGTTTGGTATCAGGCGCATCCTTCCAATGGGTAGTCACAGAACCATGGCAAGCAGGACAGCAACTTGATATAGCAACTGCAACAGGAGTTTACCAAGGTCAAACTATAAGTGCAACAAATCCAGCTAATTACTTCGGTGTTGTTCCAGCAATAAAAATAATTAAACAAGTATCGCCAGATAATGGAGTGACATGGTTTGACGCAGATGTATCACCTGGACCAAGTATACCACAAGGAACAAGTCCACAGTTTAGATTTATAGTAACTAATATTGGTACTATAACATTAACAAATGTTCAAGTTTCAGATGATGTATATGGTTTTATAGGATCACTTCCTAGCCTAGCATCAGGATCTTCCTTCCAATGGACAATCACTGTACCATGGGCATCTGGACAGCATGTAGATATAGCAACAGCTACAGGATCTGCTCAAGGTCAAACAGTAACAGATACAAACCCAGCATATAATGTTGGAATAGTTGAACAACCATCAATTAATATCCTAAAGGAAGTATCTCCTGATAATGGAGTAACTTGGCTTGATGCTAATACAGCACCAGGACCAAATATACCTCAAGGAATAAGTCCACAGTTTAGATTTACAGTAACTAATACAGGCAATACAACTTTGACAAATGTTCAGGTAATAGACAATGTATATGGTCCAATTGGAACACTTCCTACTTTACCACAAGGAGCATCTTTCCAGTGGGTTATAACAACACCATGGGTTGTAGGACAGCATGTTAATACTGCAACAGCTACAGGAACTTCAGGTGGTCAAACAGTAACTGATACAGATCTAGCAAATTATTTTGGAGCATCTCCTCAAATAACTGTTGTTAAGGAAGTATCTCCAGACAATGGAGTAACTTGGTTTGATGCCAATACACCTCCTGGGCCAAATGTTTTACAAGGAACAAATCCTCAATTTAGATTTACTGTAACTAATACTGGTAACGTAACCTTAACAAATGTTCAAGTAACTGACGACGTATATGGTTTAATTGGTACACTTCCAAGCTTAGCACCAGGAGCGTTCTTCCAATGGATTATTACTAGACCATGGTCAGTAGGACAGCATGTTAATACTGCAACTGCTACAGGAACTTCTGATGGTCAAACAGTAACTGATACTGATCTAGCTCATTATGTAGGTGTTTCAGTAGCTCCTTCAATCACTGTGCTGAAGGAGGTATCTCCAGACAATGGAGTGACCTGGTTTGATGCAAATACGCCACCAGGACCAAGTATTCCAGAAGGGACAAGTCCACAATTTAGATATACAGTAACCAATTCTGGTAATACAACCTTAACCAATGTTCAAGTAACAGATAATATATATGGTTTAATTGGTACACTTCCTAGTTTAGCACCAGGAGCATCCTTCCAATGGGTTAATACTGAAATGTGGACTATAGGACAGCATACAAATACAGCCACTGCAACAGGCGTTTTCCAAGGACAAACAGTGAGTGATACAGATCAAGCTAATTACTTTGGAATAGCCCCATCGATAGCTGTTAAAAAAGAGGTATCACCAGACAATGGAGTTACTTGGCTAGATGCAGAGGTGCCACCAGGACCTAGTATTCCACAAGGAACTGATCCACAATTTAGATTTACGGTAACTAATAATGGCAATGTAACCTTGACTAATGTACAGGTAACAGATGATGTATATGGTTTAATTGGCAGTCTACCAAGCTTAGCACCAGGGGCATCTTTCCAATGGATGATTACAAGACCATGGGCTGCAGGACAACATGTAAATATGGCAACTGCTACAGGAGTTTTCCAGGGTAGAACAGTAACAGATACAGATTTAAGTCATTACTTTGGTGTTCCAGCACAGCCTTCAATAGATGTTGAAAAGCTTATTTCTGCAGATGGAGGCAAAACTTTTGTTGATGCAGATACACCTCCTGGACCAGAGATTCCGCAAACAATAAATCCTATCTTTAAATTCATCGTAACTAATACTGGTAATGTAGTTCTTAGCAATATAACTTTATTAGATAGTGTATTAGGACAAATAACAGTACCAAATACAACTTTAAACCCTGGTCAGTCATTTACAGTTATTAAAGTTGGAAATTGGTCACTAGGACAGCATTTTAATACAGCAACAGTTACAGGAAGATTTGGAACTATTACAGTAACTGATATGGATCAAGCTTATTATGTTGGAATTGTTATACCAACAAGCTTTAAGCAGTTAAGTGTTGATGAGAATCTAACTATTCCATTTCAAAAGCCGAATGTTGAAGATATATTAAACACAATCGTTGATGTAGAAATTGTTACAACACGTGTGATTGAAACAGTGGCAGGTACTTCAGAGGAAGGACAGATATTGACTGGGCATAAACTTCTAATAGAAGGAAGACTTCATCAGAAGATTGAATATATAGCTGCTGAACCTACTCAGACAGTTCACAATGCTGAGTTTAGTGTACCATTTAGTAGTTTTATAATACTACCAGAAGATTTTGTTGAAGATTCTGTAGTTAATGTTGTTCCTTATGTTGAAGATGTTTATGTGAAGTTAATAGATTGTAGAACTATATTTAAGAACGTGACCTTAAGACTAGAAGCACAGATTATATAGTAAAGTAAAAATTATTAAGGAAGTATTCTCTATTTAATAGGGAATGCTTCCCCAATAAAAAAATAAACACCATTAGCTGGTGCTTAATTTAAGTTCGATTATTATTTTTCTCCTCAAAATTAGTCTGCTGTTAGAAGAATAGTTATATTTTTGAAGATACATCGCTCATCTATTTGCTTAGCATATATATCTTCAATATATCCTGTAACAACTAGTGGAGTATCCTGTACATAAGTAGCAGGTAAAACTATGAATGTACTAAATGGTATATTAAAATGTGCAGCATGAACTGTTTGAGTAGGCTCATCGGCAACGTATTCGACCTTTTGTCTTACTTCTCCTTCAACTATTAGTTTAAAGCCTGTTAAGATTTGCCCTTCTAGTGATGTTGCTACAGGAGTTTTTATAACTCTTGTACTTATGATAACAACTTCTGCCATTATCTTAGTAAGTTGCTCTATGTCTGGTTTTGCTATAGGAAGACAAACGTTTTTTTGAACATTAAATTGTTTAAAGGCATGAGGGGCTATAGGGAGAACATCTGCTATTCCTGAATACTCAATAAGGTTGCTAACGAAACTTGCCATAAGATTATTACCTCCTAAGTTATTTATGTTGATAGATTATAATATGAAATGAGTTTGAATACTGTTGTAATATATGTCATGTTGGAGAAGTGAGTGAGAATTATATCAGGAAAATACTGTGAGTTTTTAACGAACTTTAAATTTTGTTACATAATAACTATTATAATTTGTCAACTTTGAAACCATTAAACTATACTATCTATCGTCATAATCATCATATTCAGTAAAGTCATCTTTTCTATAGGATCTCTTATTAGGTCCGTATTCTTGATTTTGATAAGGATTTCTATCAGTATCTCTTTCATAAGGTTTATTATGAACGTGATCATGATCAGCATCATATGGTTCATCACAATCAGGAGTAATAATTAATTGTCGTATTTTTACATCATTAAACCAAACTTTTATTGAATACTTTTTGTTTGACCATATAGGACCAAATAAAAACTGCCCACATTCATCTGTAAAGGTATGTGTTATAGGCTTAAGCGTACAGTTAGGACCTGGATTTATTACTTCAAAAAGTTTTACAACTACATCTTTTACAGGATTACTTTTCCAGTCTTTAACTACACCATGTATTATGCTTCTCTTTTCTTCAGGCATTTTTATAATAGCTTCAATCGGTTCATTTTCTTTAGGGAAGAAATTAGACTTAACTAACCTAGCACCCAATTAAAAATCCTCCTAATAAATATATTACATGCATAATACATTTTATTAGCATGTAATATAATATATGTACTTTAATATGCTTTGATAATTAAGGAGCAAAAGGTAATAAATAACTTACAAGTGTAATATTTATAAAATAAATAACCATAATAGGAGGGTTTTATGGGAATTATAAGGAATTTTGTTGATGTTATAGGCATTACACCAGAAAATGAATTGCCAAATAAGATAAATGGACAAATTGTTGAATATAGTGAGGTTGATTACATATATATATCTGAAAATAGGCCGAAAGTAAACACGCTTTATCAGGCTCATATTAAGGTGGAAGTAAAGTCCAAAAGAATAATAAATTCACCACTAGGTCAAATAATTGTACTTGACGGTGTTAAGAAAATTAAGCTAATTTATACACAAGAAGGAATAGAAGAAAAGGCCAATATAGTAGATTGTCAACTTCCTTATAATACATTTATTGATTTACCTAATGAAAGTGGCAATATTAGTAATATAGATATTCATGTTTTAGATGCTTATTTTGATATTATTAATGCAAAGAAGATTTATGTACACCTACTTTACTTAATAAATGTGAACTATGATAGGAAATTTAATACTGCAAAGCAATCAGAGAGTATTGACGAGGAGACAAATCAAGGTTTAAAGATTGATATAAGCCAAAAAGATATAAGTTATGTATTAGATGATACATCTACAGAAGATAAACTTAAACAAAGAGAAAATAAAAAAAATTTATGAGAACTCCTTTAATTTGTGGTAACATAGATGTAATAAAGGAAGTAGTTTCTTTAACGAGAATCTTTCTTGGGTTATATAGTTAAAACAATATTTATAAAATAGAAAGTAAATTTTATAGATGATAATATATTAGTAAAAGGCATTACTTCTCAAGTGATGCCTTTTACTAATATGCCACTTGAAGTAGAATTTTATCTGTATTTACTTAGATTTAATTACATTGGATACTAATATATAATAAAATATGAAGTAATATGCTTATTTAGATGAATATATATTTATACGATCGTAAATATATACTGAAATTATCATTTGAAAAAGTATGAACATAAATTTTTGGATGTTTAACAAATTTAAGCTGTTTAATGGGGGATTTAGAAGTGATAAATATATTTTTAAATGACAAAAGTCAAATTATTATCAGAGAAGCTAATAAGAGAGATGCGAAGGAAATGATTGATTTTTATAATGTTGTAGGAGGAGAAACAGATTTTCTTTCATTTGGGAAAAATGAGTTTATAAGAGAATTGAAAGACTACGAGAATTATATTGAAGGTGTGTATAAAGAAGAAAACTCTATAATATTTTTAGCTACTATTGAGGACAAAATTGTAGGTATAGCATCAATTAACTCTAACCAAAAAGCAAGAACTAAACATGTAGGAGTTTTAGGAATAGTTGTAGCTAAAGATTTTTGTGGCTTAGGATTAGGTAGTAAAATCATAGAGCACCTGATAAAGTGGGCTAAAGAAAATAAAGTTACTAAAAAAATAACCCTTGTAACTAGGGAAGATAATACAAATGCTATAAGATTATATGAAAAGTTTGGTTTTGAAGTAGAAGGACTTATGAAAGCTGATAACTATATAGATGGAGTTTATTACAATACACTAATGATGAGCTTGATGATTTAAAAGAAGATTATATAGAGTTCCTAACTCAACTGTACTATTAATTTATATATGCTCGAGAATTCCCGTAAGCCGAGATTTTTGAACAAGTATAAATTAAGTTTTGATACAGGAACTCTTTTGTACATTAATTAATATAATTAGCATTGCACAAATATAACATGCAATGCTAATTATGGTTTGTAAAAACTATTAATTAAGTGAAACAGATATATCAATGAATTATCTAAACACAAGAATTTTATTAAGTTATTTTCTATTCTTGATAGAGTGTATTCCTGTAATAAATATATCAACCATTATAGTTAGACTTTCATCTACATCAAACGGCATTGCAAAGCCACCGGTTTGTTCCAATGAAGCAAAGCCATGAAGCATACTTCTTAGTCCTCTCACTATATGAATTTGATCTTCCTTTTCTAAATTATATGAATTTAGGACTAATAATAGCAAATCTACAATCTTGTCTGCTGCAATTTTAAATTTATCATTTTCAGTGTTAGGAGCAAAGATTATTGCATTATATAGTCCGGGGTATTGTCTTACAAAAGAAACATACGCTGCTGATAAACTGCGGATAGCTTCATCTTTTGATTTACCAATAGTAGCTCTAACTAGTAATTCATATAACTGTTCCATACCGTATATAGCTAAATTAACTTTAAGTTCACTCATTCCACTAACATGATTATATAGAGAAGGTGACTTTACATTTAATCTTTTTGATAACTCTATCATTGTTACCGCATCGATTCCTTCTGTGTTGGCTATATCTGCAGCTATTTTTAGAATAGTACTTAAATCAAGATTTACCCTAGGTGACATTTGTTATACTCCTTTAATTATTTATTTATTGCTATTTTAGCATCCTGTATAGCTTTTTTCATAGCATCTACAGGATTTTTAAGCATTGTTCCATGACCAGTGGCTAATAAAGTTGGTTCATATTGCAGCAGTTTTTCTGCGCTTTGTATAGCAAGTTCTTTACTCCATGTGGATAGACTAGGAAAAGGGAATGTAGGTACTAGCTTACCAGCTACGGCTATACCACCTCTAAGCTGAAAGGCATCGCCTACAATAAGTGAATTACTTCTTCTGTCTAAAAAAGCCATCATTCCAGGAGTATGACCAGGAGCGTAAATTGAGGTTAATGATTCTATAGCATCTCCATCTTCTAGTAATACATCGGCACTCATAATACTTTTTTTAGGAACCCCACCTTTAATAGGTGCTTGAGGTTCATTAGGATTAAGTGATAAGTCTCCCAACAAAATTGGATTTTCTCGTTTAGAAATATATACTTTAGCATTAGGTAAAGCTTGTTTAAGAGTTTGTAATGAACCTATATGATCACTATGAGCATGGGTTAAAACTATTCGTTCAATAGGTTTACCTATTTTATCTGCAGTTCTTAATATTCCCTTTAAATTAATTGGAATTCCAGCATCTATCAATGTAAGGCTAGTTTTTTCTTCTACAATATATACATTTACAGGAAAAATACGAGGAAAGAAAGTCAACTGATAAATCATACCTATCTGAGTTAGTTTCATATAAATCACCTCTGAACTAATTATATTAATATAATAACTAATTACATTAGTTTTGTGAAGAGTTTTTATAGAATTTATAAAAAATAATTATAATCAGTTTTAAGCATAAACATATAATATTGTAATTGGCTTACTTTATCTATAATAGGATGCAACAATAGTGAAGCCATAGGCATAATCTATTACTATAAACTAAAATTATAATGATTAAATTGGTAGAAAATAAAGATGTTGTAAATTGTAATTTCAATAATATTGATATATAATAAAGCAACGATATTATTGAATTTTAATAGCTTTTGTAGTGTAGGAAAAAGTAAAATGGAGGCATAGGTATGAGTAAACTTGATTTTTCAGATCTAGAACGTGAAATTAAAGATACAGTTAAAAGTGCATTGGATTCCATAGATATAGATATCAATAATCTGAAGCAGGATTTTAATAATAAAGCAGAAGATACCATAAATGAAGTGAAAGAAAACGTGAAGACTAAATCTCAGAAATTTAATGATAAAATGAATGATAAAGCTCAGAAATTTAATGATAAGATGAAGAATAAATCTGAAAAATTTAATGATAAAATGAAATATAAGGTACAAAATCAATATAAAAACGTTACTGATATTGTTACTAAAGACCAAAAAGAGATGCAAAAATATATAAGTAAGAAACCGGTAGGACGTGTATCTGGGGTAGTTTACATGACTTTGGGTATTACAGGAAGCGTGTTATTTGGTGTTCAAACGGCAGTATATGCAGCCTTTATTTCTGTTTTAGGTAAGTTCTTAATAGCAAATCTTGTAGGCCTTGGAGTGGTAGCATCATTTTTTATAATAAGTATGATAATGACGTTTAAAGGTATAAGCTTAAGGAAAAGAGTGAGACGTTTTAGAAAATATATAAGTTGTCTTGGAAGTAATAGCTATTGCAATATTGAAAAATTGGCTAAAGTTATTGGTGAAAAAGAAAGGTTTGTTATTAAAGATTTAAGGAAGATGATTGAACTTGGTATGTTTACTCAAGGTCATTTAGATGATAATAATACATTGCTTATGATAAGTAATGAAGTTTACGATAATTATCTAGAAGCACAGAAGGCTTATAAGAGACGTAAAGAAGAAGAACTTAGAAATGAGAAAAAAGAACAAGAAGAAGAAAAAATAAATGATCTACAAGATGAACAATTGAAGAGTACACTTGAAATTGGGAATAATTATATTGAGCAGATAAAGAAGTTGAATGATGCTATACATGAAGAAAAAATTTCTACTAAATTAGGTAGGCTTCAGGATATTGTTGGGCAAATACTTAGCTTTGTAGAGAATAATCCTAAGAAGTTGCCAGCGGTTAGTAAGTTTATAAGACACTATCTGCCAATGACGATTAAATTGATCAGTACGTATAACGAGTTAAACGATCAAGCTGTACAAGGAGAAAATATTAAAAAGTCTAAAGTTGAGATTGAAAATACAATAGATACTGTTAATGATGCTTTTGAGAAGCTTCTGGATGATTTGTTTGAAGATGTTGCTTTAGATATTTCTACTGATATATCTGTACTACAAACACTTTTTACACAAGAAGGATTAACGAAAAATGATTTCAAGAAATAGTATAGTGAATTAATAGGAGGAACTAAGAGTGAATGATGAACTAAAAGAAAATATCAATATTACACCGAGTCTAACTTTTGACCCTTTTGAAGAGAATGTCACTACAACTAAAGTTCAAGAAGAAAAAAAGAAGAATGATTTGATTGATGAAAGTTATCTTACAGATGAAGAAAAGAAAATGGTCTATGACTTTGTGGAGAAGATTGATATAACAAATTCTAACTCTATACTTCAATATGGAGTGGGAGCACAAAAGAAAATTGCAGATTTTTCTGAAACAGCCTTAAACAATATCAAGATGAAGGAATTAGGTGAGATAGGTGAAATGCTCACTAATGTGGTAGGTGAACTAAAGAGTTTTGAAGATGAAGAGGATAAAAAGGGCTTTTTTGGCTTCTTTAAGAAAACTTCAGAGAAGATAACCAGGGTGAGAGCAAAATATGAGAAGGTAGAAGCAAACATAAATAAGATTTGTAATCAGCTTGAAAGTCACCAGATCCAACTTCTGAAAGATATTGCTATGCTTGATAAAATGTATGAGATAAACAAGGTGTACTTTAAAGAGCTTTCTATGTATATATTTGCAGGAAAGAAAAAACTTGAAAAGTTGGAGAAGGAAGAACTTCCGTTGTTAGTAGATAGAGCAACGAAATCAGGCCTTCCAGAAGATGCTCAAGCGACTAATGATTTCGTATCTCTTTGTAATCGCTTTGAAAAGAAGATTCATGATCTGGAGTTAACTAGAATGATATCACTTCAGATGGCTCCGCAGATTCGTCTTGTTCAAAATAATGATTCTTTAATGTCAGAGAAAATACAATCTACAATAGTGAATACAATACCACTTTGGAAAAGTCAAATTGTTTTGGCTCTTGGGGTTGCACATTCTACTAATGCTGCGAGAGTACAAAATGAAGTTACTAATATGACTAATGAACTACTTAGAAAAAACGCAGAGACTCTTAAGATGTCAACTATAGAGACAGCTAAAGAATCAGAAAGAGGGATTGTAGATATCGAAACACTTCGTGCTACAAATGAATCTTTAATTTCCACTCTAGATGAGGTGCTTCGAATACAAACAGAAGGTCGTCAAAAGCGTAAGGAAGCGGAAGTGGAATTACAAAGTATTGAAGAGCAGTTAAAGAATAAACTCTTGAGTCTTAGAAATTAATATATCACTAAGCGAAATTAAATAATAGAATTTGATTTTTTTATCTTACACTGGTATCATTGCGATGATACCAGTTTTTTGCTGTTTAGAAAATATAAAATTTTAAAATTAGTTAAATGTAGATATTTCAATTGCTTTAGAAGTTGGAGGATGATTATGGGAAACAGAATTTTAATAGAAGTTTGTTGTGGTTCAGTTGATGATGCTATAGAAGCAGAAAGAGGCGGGGCTGACAGAGTAGAACTAAATTCTAATGTAATGTATGGAGGACTCACTCCTTCTGCTGGAGCTATACTTGAGGCTAAGGAAAGACTTAATATACCTGTAGTAGTAATGATAAGGCCTAGAGAAGGTGGATTTTGTTATACTGAAGAAGAATTTAGAGTAATGGAAAAGGATGTTAAAGTAGCACTACAGTGTGGAGCTGATGGTATAGTTTTCGGTATATTGAAAGAAGATGGAAGAATAGATATTGAAAGATGCAAAAGAATTGTTGAATTAGCAGGAGATAAGGAAGTTATTTTTCATAGAGCTATCGATGTTGTACCTGATGTGTTTGAAGCATTAGATATACTTATGGAATTAGGAGTTAAGAGAGTACTTACAAAGGCACAAGAGAATACCATTGAAGACGGGTATGAGCTACTCACAAAAATCATTGATCACTGTGGTGATAGGTTAGAAATCCTACCTGGTGGGATAAAGCTTCATAATGTAGAAGAATATGCACCAAAGCTTGGTTGTAATCAAATACATATTGCTTCATTTATCGAACAAACTGATCCATCAGCAAAACAAAAGCCACACGTGTTTTTCGGAAATGCTTCTAAGAATGCAGAGCATAAATATAATCTTATTAACCAAGAGTTTGTAAGGAAAATAAGAGATGCTGTAGATAAAATATAATTATAAAAATTTATATTAGGAAGATTAAAAAAAGATTTGTAAAACCTCTCTGAAAAGGCTGATTCAGTGAGGTTTTTGCTTTAACTTAAGATGATGTGATCAACCTTTGTTGAAATTAATCTGAAAAAATCATTTAATTCTAATAGATCGCTCATATAGCATCTCTTGTATAACCATTTAATTTCAACATTTGTACTAAACATAATCTAAAAATAACAACTGAGTCAGAAACTCTATACAGATGTATTTTGCAAACTAGTAGCGAAAATATTTACGGAAATTTACGAAAATAAATTATTGAGATACATGATAGACTTATTAGTTGAAATAGAGATTTGCTATGGATTAATTAATATATAACTTGTACGTAAAAGTGAGAAAGACTAAGAGAATGAGATGTAAAATGAGCTTATGGGAAGAAAATACAAATTACCCAGTGAAAACGGTAACAAAAGGAAGTTGAGAAAACAGTTTTCGGAAACTATAATAAAAATACAAAAACGTTTTCGAAGAGGGGTGGTTAGAAATTATGAATTTATGGGAGGTAGAGTTAGGCCAATATAATAAAAATGATATCAAGAAATACGAAACCATTTTTGTGCTGGCTAATGGATACAAAGGTCTACGAGGAAGCTTAGAATTTTCAACGCTCGGAAATAGAGGGAACTTTGTAGCTGGAGTCTTTGATAAAGGCCAAGCTCAGGTAACTGAAATTGTAAACTGTCAGGATCCACTAGGTTTTAATATCTATATAGATAATGAACTTGTGAACATGGAAGAGTGTTCGGTAGATAGTTTTAAAAGAGTACTTAATATGAAGGAAGCTATCCTTTCTGCGGAATTAGTTGTAACTACTAAGTCAGGAAAAACAATAGAGATTAATTCGGAAAGATATGTGAGTAAACGTAATGTTCATAGATGGGCAAGTAAGTATGAAATAACACCTAAAAATTTTAGTGGGAAGGTATTTATAGAAAACTATATAGACGGCAGCATAACTAATAGTTCTAATGATGTTATGAATAGGACAAAGCACCTCGGTATAATACAAGCTTATGATATACGACCAGGTATAGCACTAGAAACAAGAACTATTGATAAGAAAATAGGAATAATAGAGCTTACTAGATTAATTGGAGAGAATTTAAAAGGTAATATCTTTAAAGCAAGGAGATACAGTCAGCTGGGAGAAAAGGTAGTAGAAGTATATGAAACCTTTATGAGAGCAGGAAATACTGAAACTATCTATAAGTATGGAACTACTTATACTGATAGAGATACTGATGAAAAACTCTATTACTCAGCCTTAGAAGAATTGAATAACTTTGTTCTAGAAGGTTATGAGACAGAAAAAACTAGTCATTCTGATGCTTGGGATGAAGTTTGGAAGGATATAGACATTCAAATACAAGGAGATGATAAAGCACAAGTTGGCATACGTTTTAATCTATTCCAGCTGGCAGCATCTGCTTATGAAGGTGATCAAAAGGTAAGTATAGCAGCAAAGGCATTACATGGAGAAGGTTATAAAGGACATGTGTTTTGGGATACTGAAGTATTTATGCTTCCATTTTTTATATATACTAGACCTAAAGCAGCAAAAGCGCTTTTGATGTATAGATATAATACTTTGGATGGAGCTAGAGAAAATGCAAGGTTAAGCGGCTATAAAGGAGCCAGATTCCCGTGGGAAGCGGCTGATGATGGCACAGAAGTTACACCAAAATGGGGATTTGATTATGAAGGCAATGCAGTAAGGATTTGGACTGGTGATGAAGAGTTCCACATAAATTCTGATATTGCTTTTGGGATAACTGAATATTTTAGAGTTACAGGAGATGAAGATTTTCTAATAAACTTTGGGGTTGAAATGCTTTTAGATACTGCAAAGTTTTGGGAAAGTAGAGTTGAGTACAATAAGGAAGAGGATAGATATGAGATAAACTCGGTCATAGGACCAGATGAATTCCATGAACATGTTAATAATAATGTTTTTACAAATTATCTTGCAAAATGGAATATTGATAAAGCTCTTTATTTTAAAGAATGGCTTAATGGAAAAGATGAGAATAAACTTAAGATTTTATGTAATCAGTTATGTGTAAATGAAGAAGATTTTGAAAAGTGGGTAGATATTTCAAGGAAGATATATATTCCTAAAAGTGAAGATGGGACTATTATAGAACAGTTTCAAGGTTTCTTTGATTTAGACTATCTCCCTATAACAGAATATGATCAAAATAGTATGCCAATTTGGCCAAAGGGAGTTAAGCTTGACAGACTGGGAGATACTCAACTAATTAAGCAAGCTGATGTGGTACAACTTATGCTTATGCTCCCAGAGGAATTTTCCTATGATATTAAGAAAGCAAACTATGAGTACTATGAAAAGAGAACTATGCACAAATCCTCATTAAGTCCATCAATGTATTCAATCTTAGGTCTTGCAGTTGGAGACACAAACAATGCATATAAGTATTTCATGAAAACAGTATATACAGACTTAGAGGATAATCAAGGTAATACTGACTTTGGATTGCATGGTGCTTCTACTGGAGGGTCATGGCAAAGCGTGGTTTTTGGTTTTGCAGGATTATCCATTGGACTGGATGGCAACTTAAAATTAAGACCTTGGATTCCAAGCAATTGGGACAAATTATGTTTTGGAGTTAATTGGAGAAATTCAAAGCTTCAGTTCTCCATATATCAAGATGTTGTTGAGGTATATTCTACTGGGGAAAATTCTATTTCAGTCAATGACAGAATATATAAAATATCTAAAAATTCGACAGTAGTTATTAAAAAGTAGTTCTAAAAGCACTATAATAGTACTTATGGATAAATCTTCAATGATAAAGGGGTAAAATTATGCAAGGAAAGAATATTACAATTCGAGATGTAGCAAAGAAGGCAGGCGTTTCTATAAGTACTGTTTCTAGAGCTTTTAATAAATATGAAGATATAAGTGAAAGTACAAGAGAGCATATCCTTAAGATAGCAGCGGAGCTTGGATATCATCCTAATATAGTTGCTAAGAGTTTAAGTGCTAACAGAAATTATCGTATGGCTATTATAGTAGAGGATTACATGCCAGACGATTATGCAACTTATGAGATTTTTATGGCGTTTAGATCTGAGCTTTCTGAACAAGGATATGAATCAATAATTCTATCCACGACAACAGATATTCAAAAGGTGGAAAACTTAAGTAAGATACCTCATGAAAAGCAAGTGGATGGAGTATTTATATTGGGATTGAAGATGACTGATGAATACTTTAAACAATTAGAAAGTTTTAAGTATCCATGTGTTTTATACGATATTTCTATCAAAAATGATTTGTGCAGCTCCGTAGGTGTAGATAACGTAAAAGGTGCTGCGAAGGCAGTAGAACACTTAATAGAGCAAGGTCACGAAAAGATAGCATTTATTAATGGACATGAAGATGCTCAAGTAAGCTATGAAAGATTAGACGGCTATTACTTAGCATTAGCAAGACAGGGATTATTAATTGATAAAAACCTTGTTATTAGTGGCGGTTTTAGTTTTGATGGTGGAAAAGAAGCTGCAGTTAAACTAATCGGTGAGCATAAGGAGGTTACCGCTATATTTTGTGCTTCAGATTTAATGGCTTGTGGTGCGATGGAAGGAATTAAGGAAATGGGGCTCTGCATTCCGGAAGACATAGCTGTTGTTGGATTTGATGATATAAATATATGTGAATATGTAACGCCAAAGCTTACGACTATTAGACAAGAAAGAGATAAGATAGGAAGAACTGCAGCTTTGCAGTTAGTTGAAATGATAAATGGTAAATCACCAGCAAGAAGTATCATAGAGCCGAAATTAATAGTGAGGGAGTCGTCAGTTAAGATAAAAAAATGAATTTATGAGGGGATGTTATTATGAGAAAAAGATTATTATCAATTGTATCAGCAGCTGTTATAGTAACAGGTTTATTTGCTGGATGTGGTAACAGCAGTAAAGATAACAGTTCAAGTGAATCTAATAAAAAAATTACACTTAAGGTAGGGGTTTGGAGTTCATCTCCAGCTGAAACAAAATTATTAGATAGTCAAATAGCAGCTTTTACAAAAGCTCATCCAAACATAACTTTAGAGAAGCAAGTAATAACTGGAGATTACAATCAGGCTATGCAGACAAAGATTGCATCTAAAACAGAACCAGATTTGTTTTATCTAGATGTATCTTTAGCTCAAGCATATATATCAAAAGGAGCGTTAGCACCTATAGATGAATACTTAGATAAAGAAGATCTAAAAGATTTTTCATCAAATCTTCTAGCTGGATACCAAAAGGACGGAAAAACATATGGTCTTCCAAAGGATACTAATGTTTTAGCGCTATTCTATAACAAAGATATGCTTTCAAAAGCAGGAGTTTCAGTGCCAACAACTTGGGCAGAGCTTCAAGATGTAGCAAAGAAACTTACAACTGATAAGGTAAAGGGATTAGCACTTCAAGATGATGTAGCTAGATGGGGAGTCTTCGCAAATCAATCAGGAAGCAAAATATATGATGACGGAAAATTAAATATAACTAATGAAGGAACTATAAAGGGACTTGATTTTTATACCTCCTTTGTTAAGAATGGTACAGGTTCTGATCCTAAATCCTTAGGCGCAGGCTGGGGAGGAGAGGCCTTCTATAAAGAAAAGGCTGCAATGACTTTCGAAGGTGGATGGTTAATTCCAGCTATTGCTGAATCAGCACCAAATCTAAAATATGGTATTGCTTTATTACCAAAAGGTGATAACGATGGAAACTATGCGTTCACAGTTTCTTACTCTATGAGTAAGAATACAAAGAATCCTAAGGAGACAGCAGAAGCAATTAAATTCTTAACAGGAAAAGAAGCTCAACAGATGACCGCTGAAAGTGGATTGGCTATGCCAACTAGAACTTCACTTGGAGATGTATACGTTTCAAAGTTCCCTGAGAGAAAGGCTTTAGTTGATGGAGTTGCTAATGCTACAGTTTATACTTATGGATTAGAACATGCTAAAGTAAATGATGCACTTACTAATGCTTGCACTGAAGTAAGACTTGGAAAATCAGATGCTAAAACTGCATTAGAAAAGGTAAAAACATCTATAGGACAATAGTGTAATAGGGAAGCGTAGTTGTACGCTTCCTATTTTTAAAAGAGAGGAGTGAGTCTTATGCATCAAATCCAGAATAATAGAAGGGCTTCACTTAAGAAAAATAGCAGTAAATATAAAGTTAGAGAAAAAATTGATGGATGGCTTTTTGTACTTCCTTTCGTAATTTCAGCTTTGATTTTTTTCATAGGTCCAATGGTTACAGCTTTTATTCTAAGCTTTAAAGAATATTCTCTTCTTGATGGCGTAAGCATATTTGAGGCAAAAAATGTAGGGCTTAAAAACTATATAGATGTTTTTAAAGATGTTGACTTTAGAATAGCTGTATTAAATACAATTAAATATTCAATAACAGTAGTACCGGCACAACTTATCATTGCGTTGTTACTGGCATTAGTTGTTGACTCAAATATAAAAGGAAAGACTTTTTTCAGGGTTGCTTATTATATACCTACATTAACATCCACTGTTGCAGTTTCAGTTATGTTTTTGTTTATATTCAATGTAGATGGAGTTTTAAATAAGTTTTTAGCTATATTCCATGTGGCGCCGAAGAATTGGTTTTCAGAGCCTAACTTTGCTCTTCCTGCAATAATAATAATGGCTGTATGGGCTTCCGTTGGTAACTACATGATAATATTTTTATCAGGGCTTCAAGATATTCCAGTCAATATACATGAAGCAGCTACTATAGATGGAGCTAGTAATCTCCAAAGATTTTTCAAAATAACACTGCCTTTAATAAGACCAACTTTCTTTTTCAACTTAGTTGTGTCAATTATAGGAACTCTTCAAGTTTTTGATCAGGCATATATAATTTCCGGAGGAACTGGAGGGCCTTTGGGAAAAACTATGACAATAGTATTATATCTATACAATAAAGGCTTTAAGGATTTTAGAATGGGGTATGCAAGTGCTATCGCTTTTGTTCTGTTCGCGATGATTTTTGCCCTTACATTAGTTCAAAAATCAATATTTAAAGAAGAAAGTGCATAGGAGGGAAGTAAGATGAAAAACAAAAAATCTATATCACCAATTAGAATTGTTTTTTATTTAGTTCTAATTGGGTATGCATTTATAACCTTAGGTCCTTTCCTATGGAGTGCAATTACATCATTGAAGCCTACTTCAGAGGTTAATAACTTTTCGGTTAATCTAAAAGCTCTATCCTTTAAAAATTATATATTCGTATTTAAGAATTACCCATTTTTAAGATGGACTATGAATTCTATCATAGTAGCTGGTGTTGTAACTTGTGGCAACTTATTATTTAACTCTATGGCGGGATATTCCTTAGCTAGAATTAATTTTCCAGGAAGAAATGCAATGTTTTTAGCAGTGCTAGGAATGATGATGATTCCTGGACAGGTCGTGATGGTGCCTACCTATATACTATTAAGTAAACTAGGCTGGGTAAATACCTATAAGGGAATGACTATACCGTTTTTGACCAGCCTATTTGGAATATTCTTAATGAGACAGTTTTATTTAAGTATTCCCAAAGAAGTGGAAGAGGCAGCAGAGGTTGATGGTCTCGGAAAGTTTGGAACATTTTTTAGAATAGTAATGCCAATGTCTAAGACTGCTTTAACAACTCAATTTATACTAATGTTCACTGGAAATTGGAACAGTTTTTTATGGCCAAGTTTACTTGCTCAGTCTACTGAAATGTATACCTTACCTGTTGGGCTTAACTCCTTCTATGGTCAATATTTTCAAGCCTCAGATCAGGTTATGGCAGGAGTTATGATATTGTCCTTACCATCAATCTTAATATTCTTCCTGCTTCAAAGGAATTTTGTTAAGGGACTTACTAATTCTGAAGGAAAAGAGTAGAGAAAAAAATATAATTAATGTGAATTTTTATATATTTCATGTTTATGCATCGCTAAAAGTGATGCATTTTTATTTTATAAGAAGGTATAAATTTTGATTTAGTTAAGCTTAGACATTTCAATGGCTATATAAATTATTCCAATATAATGAACCACAAGGTAATTAGAGGAAACTAGTTCTAAGCAGTATAACTCATATATGGCTGCGGTTAGGCTAATAGAAGATTCGATTTGATTTTCAAATAACAGCAGCCCTGTGAGGAGAGATTTATATGAACGTATTTAACACAAAAATGCTAGATAGAATAATAAGCTTGATAGAAAAATGTTATTACGTTTTATTTATATTAATATTAATATTAATATTAATATTAATATTAATATTAATATTAGCAGCATTTAATATATTTCATAATCTAGGAAATGTACCTATAGATAGCTGGGATGAAGCAAGACACGGTGTAAGCGCTTATGAAATGATGAGAAGAAATGATTATATCGTAAATACATATACTTATAAGAATGATTATTGGAACTTAAAACCACCAATAAGCTATTGGGCTATTGTTTTAGGTTATAAAATGGTTGGTTTTAATCCATTAGGTTTAAGAATAATTCCAGCATTTGCAGCTATGCTTACAATATTCATAATTTCGATATATTGTTTGTATACCAAGGGAAGAATAGCATCATTGGTATCAGCTTCAGTATTGACAACAACTATACCATATATAACAGAACACTGTGCAAGAACTGGAGACGCTGATTCTATTTATGTACTTTTTTTTACTATAGCCATATTATGTTTATCTCTAATTGAAAAGAATAAGAAATGGCTTTATGGATATGGATTGGCCTTTGCTTTGGCATTTTTGACAAAGAGCTGGCATGCTGGAAGTATTGCTGTTATAGGAATAATATATTTGTTATTTAGTAAGCTTTTATTTAAATTCAAAATAAGACATATTATTGCACTAATATTAAGTGCATCAATTCCAATTGCAATTTGGTTGGTGTTAAGATATCCAAAAGACGGATTAGAATTTTTAAAGAATATGATAGGGTACGATCTGATGGCCAGAACTTCAACCTGCCTGGAGGGTCATGTTGGTGGAGTGTGTTATTACATAGAGCATCTTCAAGTACTAAACTTCTACTGGGCAGTAGTTCTAATGGGAATCTTAGTTGCTTTGGTAGCTTTTCTTGATGAATATAAATCAAACAGTAAATTAGTAAGCTGTGTTTTTACGGTAGTACTATGGATAGCAGTTCCATTTTTGTTTTATACTTTTGCTAAGACAAAAATTACGTGGTATATACTACCTGTATTTCCTGCTATGGCTGTAGCTATAGGTGTAGGTTCGGATTTTTTGTTAAAAGCAAAAGCTAGAAATATAATTTCTCAAATTTTGATTATAACCATATTAGCAGTAGCAACATATAAGAATGAGGCGTTAATTAGAGAAAAAATTTTGACATTCAATAAAAACCCTAATCAAGAACTGTTTAAAGAGGTTGGTGCAAGTAAAGATTATAAGGGCAGAAAAATATATATGCAGAATTGTGTACGTGAGCAGAATTTGGTATTAACCTCAGAATTATATGCTGATTTAAAACCTAGCAACGATGGTCTAGAAGGGTTCTTAAAAGACAACACGGAAAAGCCGTTATTACTTACGACCAAGGATGAAGCTAGAAGGCTTGGAGATAAAATAGGTAAGCTAAAATTGGTATTTGAAAGCAGGGGTGTGTATATATTTACGAAGTAATATAAATTTAATTATGTAGTGGTTCATATATAGAAGAAAAAAATTGATACTGCAAGTTTTTGTGAAAATAATTATACCATTAAAAACACCTGTTACAAGGGTGTTTTTTTACTGTATAGGAAAATATAAAAGCTTTAAGTTAATAAGTAATTATTAATCTCTTTGTAAGTTTGAAAGTATATTTAAGTTTGTGTTAATTAATTTAGATAATACTAAAATAAATATTGATATATATTATGCCACGTGGTATATTGAAAAAGGAAGGATATAGAATAATATCTTCGACTATTCAATGATTTAGGAGACTTTAAGCTTAGGGTTATAGGGCTAAACAAATGTATATTGATATATATATTATAAAGATATGATGAAGGAATATGATAATTATTTTAATTAATATTAAATAAAAAGTTTTGAAATTAATAAGGAGAAGAACAATGGCTAAATTTAAAGAATGTGATATAAAGTTTCCAAGTAAACCACCAGTTCTCATAGCTAAGCCAGAGTTTAAACCTGGTGAAGAGTCAAAAGAACAAGATAAATTTAGTTTATGGGGAGCACATGATCCCGCTATTTATCATGATCCATTGTCGGGTAATTACTACACTTATTGCACAGGAGCTATAGCAAGAAAATCTGTAGATATGATTACTTGGGAGAATATAGGTAAGGTAGTTGAAAATCCTCCAAAAGAATCTATAGAGTGGGTTGGAGACACTGGAATTTGGGCTCCGGATATTATAAAGGTTGGAGAAGAGTATAGATTGTACTGTTCTAATTCTACTTGGGGAGTGCGCCAGTCCTGCATATTTCTTGCAGTAGCAGATAATGCGGAAGGCCCTTTTATTCCAAGAGGTTGTGTACTGAAGACTAGTGAGGATATGCCTGTAAATGCAATAGATGCTAACTTAATAATAGATGAAGAAACTGGTCAGCAGTATATGGTTTACGGATCTTTTTGGGGAGGATGTCATATTATAAAACTAGACCCTGAAACGGGCCTTGCTGCAGAAGAAGGCATTGGTAAATGCATTGCTCGTCGTCCAAAATGGTTTGATTGCTCAATTGAAGGGCCATATGTAAAATATAATCCTGAAACAGGATACTATTATCTTTTTGTTTCCTATGGTTCATTAAAAAGCGATTATAATATTAGGGTAGGAAGAAGTAAATTAGTAACTGGACCATATGTGGATGTTAACGGAAGAGATATGACAGATTTAGAAGACTATAAAAATGAAGTTGGATATATGATAGCATGTGGATATCATTTTGATAATGGACAAGGATATATGGGACCAGGTCACAATTCAGTTTTGAGAGATTTTGATAACCAATGGTATCTTGTATGTCATATAAGAGAACATGATTTTAAAACTCCTCAGATTTCAACAATGCATGTGTACAAGATGTTTTGGACACCGGACGGATGGCCAGTGTTAAATCCAGAACCCTATGCTGGTGAGATAACTCAGCCAATAGCTAGAGAATTTATTGTAGGTGAATATGAGAGAATAAAATTAGTACCTTCAATCCCTCAAGGAGTCTTAAACTCTGTACCAATGATTTTGACTGAAGATGGAAAGTTTGAATGTTGTTCCATTAAAGGACAATGGGAGTATTTTAATGCTACCACAATATCAATTACCTATGGAAATATTATGGAAGTATATAAAATAACTGCTGCTTGGGATTGGCAGTTAGATGAACCAACTATAACTATAACGGGAAAAGATCAGCACGGTGTTGCGGTGTGGGGGAAGAAAGTATAAATCTATGCTTTAAAAATTATAATATTTAAATTAGTATTTACAAGGCTTTAATAATATTTGCTAATATTATTGGAGCTTTTTTTTAAAACTTTTTTGAACATATGGTATGATGTATAATTATTTCTAATACAAGTTCTAGAATGTGATTATAGAAATTATGAAGATCGTAGAGCAGATGACTGGGCTAAAAAATATTTATGAAATCATAGAATTGCTAAAATGATATACTAATATAGCTTAGAAGTTATATTTTTAAAAGAAGGATATGCAAATATAAAACTATATAATTAACTTGAAGTGGCTATATGAAGATGAATTACGTAAGTTTTCATAATGGATTCTTGGAAAATGACTTTGCCAAGAATCCATTGACTATTTTCCAAATAGCATCTTCAAAGATATTATAAGCATAAAAAGTGCAAAGCCTTTCTTTAACATTTCAGGGGAAATTGCTTGAGCAATTTTACCACCAAATATGCCTCCGATAAGTACAGTAATACAGATGATTATTCCTGCTTTTACATCAACATCACCCTTTTTATAATATTCTAAAAAAGCCAATAGACCTACTGGGGGAAGTAATACAGCCAATGAAGTCCCTTGTGCCTTTAATTGAGTAAAACTACATATGTAAATAAGTGCAGGAACTATTATTACTCCGCCACCAATACCAAAAAGTCCGCTTAATATGCCGGCAACAAGGCCAATTAAAATAAATAATATCAGATTAAGCATCACGATTACCTCATTTATAAAGATTAATAGTATTTATTATTCCACAAAAAAGTTTTAATATTAGATTATGTTTAGTAGTATGTTGAAATTAAAGTGTTTCTTCGTATGATATCTAAATGAATTTTGTAAAAAATTAATAATAAATCAGGAGTGAAGAAAGATGATAGTTAAAAGTGTTACTTTTTATATTAAGCCAGAATATATAGAAGAGTTTATTGAAGCAACTTTAGAAAATCAGAGATATTCATTAAAGGAAGAAGGAATTAAAGCATTTGATTTCTTAAGAGATTCCGATGATGCTAGCAAGTTTTTACTATATGAAGTATATGAATCAGAAAAAGCAATGGAAGAACACTTAAAAACAGAACATTTCAATAAGTGGATAAATAATGTAGAGGGATATTTTTTAAGCCCAAGAGAAAGAAGTGTATATAAGCCTGTAAGTAAATAAATTTGTTTTGTTTTTAATGTATATAAAAGTGTAAAATCTTTAATCTAGCTAAACCTAGTTATTTCAACGATTTAGCATAGCTTTTTAGGTGGTACAGTAAAAAACAAAATATATCCGCATGCCAGATTTTCATCATATGAATACGGAAAGGAAAACGCGCATTAAAATTCGCTGAGGGAGGTGGCTTCAGCGGATTTTTTAGTTAAAAAGAATTTTTTAAAGGAGTGGAATATAACTGCTCTTTACTTACTAAAAAAGTATTGGCAAAATCGACCCAGCTGTTATTAGCAAAAGATATAAACTTAGACTTGGGAAAGTTAGGTGATATAAAGAGGTTTTCTTTAGAATCTTGTTTATTGTTTACAATATCTTCGCTTAGAGCGATGAAAGCAGTATATATCTCTCGTTTTATATCACTGTTTATTGGAATTATATCTTTAGTTAATTTCATAAATTCACCAGCACCTATACCTACTCCAAATCGCCATATAAAGCCTGTCTTAAGGCAAAAGTTCTCTAACAGGGCTATTGCATTTTTGGTTTGAATTCCTTCAAAAAAACCACAGTTTACGATAGTATATACTTTAGGATGTTTAGTAGAATTTTTAGCTAATGGCTCTAAAGTTTCTAAAAATTCAATCACTGAAGAGGGGAGTGTATCAATATATAAAGGAAAAGCAAGCACAATAGCATCTGAATCAGCAATCACCTCATAATCAAGTTTATCGTTCAAGGAGATGTGATTTATTTCTTCTATATTATTTGATGTGATTTTGTATAATTCATCAATAAAATTTTTAGATGCACTATTATTCCCTTTGGGGCTACCATTTATAAAACATATTTTCGCCATTACTCTTCTCCTCCTATTTTCTTAATATGGTCTAATACCATAAGAACTGAAGCTTCAACCTGTTCCCGTTGTCTGCATATTTGAGTTTTAGCTTTTTCTACTTGAAAATTTATAGCATTGGCTTGATTTAAGTTCTTAAAATCTTGTTCTTCTTTTTGTGTAATATTGTCGCCATAACCTATAAAAAATAGATCTGGATATTTATCATAGCGTGGAGCATGGTGCATTTCTCCATTTACTTCTTTAAAGAAAGGAAGTAGTTTGCATATGCTTCTATCAAGTACTTTTTTTATTTTAGAACTATAACCACCATACTTTATTTCATTAAGTATGATATAAAGGTCACTATTTACATCAGCTTCAGCTATATCTCTGGTTATATCATCAAATATACATACCCCAGGTGTTTTTACCCAGCAATTAAAGCAGCCTATACATTTTTTCATTTCGGCCGCACTAACATTATAATGTTTGAAAACATAGTTATTTTCTTTTAAAGCCTTTAACAAAGCTTCTTCTAAAGTTTTTCCTAGTGTAGCTGAACTATCACTTACTATTAAAATTTTCATAAATTTCCCCCTGGTATTAATAAGTTGACACTGTAAACTTAATGGAATAATTATACAATTTAAATATTTACAATGTCAATATAATGTTAGAATTATATAAAAAGTGTGATTGGTATTATTAGTAATTAAGTAGCTATCAAAGCACTGTGTGTAAAATAAGAATCAAAACCTTAACTTAAATATTAATCTTTAACATAGTGCAAGATAATAATTAGAGAAAAGGTATATATAAATTAGTAGCTTATAATTTGTATACACCTTTTCATATTTTTTCTTTGACTTGTAATATATAGAAATGTAAAATTGTACTAATGAGTACAAAATATTAGGTATATGCTAGATTAATCCCTTCAAATTAAATCTGTATCTTTAAAGTTATCATAATAATCCAGCAGAGATTTGAAGATGATGTAATCATCTTTAGAAAGGTTGTGAAACTATGTCTCATATTTCAAATAAAAACGCTTACAAGATGCTAGAGGATAGAATTAATAGATTTCCGCAGGGAGCTCCACCTTCAAAAACCTTATATAAAATACTAAGCATGCTTTTTACTGAAAAAGAAGCAGAATTAGTTGCTATGCTTCCTATAAAGCCATTTACATTAAAAACCGCAAGCCAGATATGGAAATTAAGTGAAGCTGAAACCCAAGGAATTCTTGAAAAATTAGCTTCTAGAGCTATAATTATGGATATTGATTTTGATGGTAAAAAAGAATATTGTCTTCCACCTCCTATGATAGGATTTTTTGAGTTTTCTCTTATGAGAACCAGAGATGATATCGATCAGAAAACTCTATCTGAGCTGTACTACCAATATCTTAATGTAGAAGAAGACTTTATTAAAGATCTATTTTTAGGCACAGAAACTAGATTTGGAAAGGTTTTTGTTCAAGAAGGAGTTCTTTCAAGGCAAAATGAACTTGAGATAATGGATTATGATAGAGCTAGTAATGTCATTAAAGAGGCAAAACATATTGCTGTAAGCATGTGTTTTTGCAGACATAAGATGCAGCATTTAGGAGAAAATTGTGATGCACCTATGGAGACCTGCATAACTCTTGGCAATACAGCCCACACCTTGAGTAAAAATGGATATGCTAGAACTATTGATGCATCAGAAGGTTTGGATATACTAAATATGGCATATGAACATAACTTGGTACAGTGTGGTGAGAATGTTAGAAATGGTTCTGTATTTATGTGTAATTGTTGTGGCTGTTGTTGTGAAGGAATGCTTGCTGTTAAAAAGTTTGGATACATGGCACCTATTCAAACTACAGCGTTTTTGCCTCAAGTAACCGACGAAAGCTGTGTAGGTTGTGGTAAGTGTTCAAAGGTATGTCCTATAGAAGCTATAAAAGTTGATCCTATAACTAAAAAAGCAAAAGTTGATGAGGGGATATGCCTTGGATGCGGAGTATGTGTTAGAAACTGCCCTAAGAAGAGCATATACCTTAAACATAGAGGGAAGGAGATAATAACTCCAGCTAATACGACCCATAGAATAGTTCTTCAAGCTATTGAAAAGGGACAGCTAACTGAACTTCTTTTTGATAATAAAGCATTATTGAGTCATAGAGCTATGGCAGCAGTTTTTTCATCTATTTTAAAACTTCCTCCAATCAAGAGAGCTATGGCAAGCAAGCAGATGAAATCAGTATATTTAGATAAGCTTTTAAGAGATAAAGAGTAGGTATAAGTCTTGATGATATATATTTTATAGGTAAGTTTTTAAGAATAGGTGCAGAGTTTAATGTGCAAATATAAGATTTATGTGAGTATTAAAGATGGAGGGCTAAGCTATGGCAAAGGTTTATTTTAAAGCAGTGGATTCTTATTCTAAGACAGAGGAGATAAGCAGTGCTGCTAGAGAACTTTTAACTACAATAGTAAAAGAAGATAAGGTGATTTTAGAAAAGTTCATTCCACTAAAGGTTCACTTTGGAGAGAAGGGTAATAACACCTTCATCCAATCTAAGAATTATGCAGGAGTGATAGATTACTTAAAGGAACGGCATATTGAAAGTGCATTTATAGAGACAAATGTGTTGTATAGAGGTGAAAGAACTACTAGAGAAAAACACATAAATCTAGCAAAGGAACACGGTTTTACAGAACTTCCTATAATAATTGCTGATGGGGAGCATGGAGAAGATTATTTAGAGGTTGAAATAAATAAGAAAAACTTCAATAAGTGTAAAGTGGGAAAAGAAATTGCAGATAAAAAACAGCTTATTATAATGAGCCACTTTAAAGGCCATGCGCTAGCTGGATTTGGAGGAGCTATAAAGCAACTAGGAATGGGATGTGCTGCAAGAGGCGGAAAGCTTGCACAACATGCAAACTCAATACCAAAGATAAGTTCCTTAAAGTGCAAATCTTGCAAAGCATGTGCAAAAAGGTGTCCAGAAAGTGCAATAACTGTGGATAAAAAAGCAAAAATAGATAAGGATAAGTGTGTTGGTTGCGCTTCTTGTATGGCAATATGCCCATATGGAGCTATATCAAATAGCTGGGTTGCATCAATATCTAAATCCTTTAATGAACGACTTTCAGAGTATGCTTATGCAGCAGCTAAAGATAAAGCTAATATCTATATAACCTTTGCATTTAACATAACCAAGAATTGTGATTGTGAAGGTCATAGCATGAAACCAATTGTAAATGATGTAGGAGTTTTTGCATCTACTGATCCGGTAGCCATAGATAAGGCATGTCTTGATGTTGTTGATAGAAACAATGGGAAAACTGTATTTAGAAGAGGAAGATATACACTGGACTATGCTGAGAAGATAGGACTTGGAAGTCAAAGCTATGAGCTTGTGGAAGTAAAATAAGTGTTTAAATAATAGGGTAGTTTGAAATTATATGGTTGTAAAAAGGACTGAGAGCTTATAATGAGCTTTCAGTCCTTTAAGTTTATTGCAGTTCATCTTTATTAGTTACCACATTCTTTTAATAACTTGGTTAAGTTATTTATTCTTCTTCTGCCAAATAAGTATGTTTCCTTATCGGACCATAGTATACCACTTTGCCCCCAACTTATAACTTTTACTACATTATCATCCTTGTCTATAAACGCTATACCATCTACCGCATCCTTAGGTCTAGAGAAACTTTTAATTAATATCAAGGAATTGAAATAATCAGCCACCTTTTTTATATCATCTTTATCTGTTATCACTTTATCTTCCAATCCAGCTTCACCAGTAATGGAAATCTGGATTTTAATAACCTTATCCGAATCTATATTAAATCTAAATGTGATTAAATAGCCTATTAAAGCTATACAAATAAGAATAATTAAACTTATAAAAAATTTTTTTATCATATAAGATTCTTTTTCACCTTTCATGTACCATATAATTATTTGATATCCTATGTTTTTAATTATAGTAAATATTTGTTTTGGTGCAATGATTATATATCAAATTATAGTGTTTTTCTTTAATAAACATATCTGATAAGTTGAAGACTTTTAAAATGGAAATTCATTGAAAACTAAGCTCAAATAAAATATATAATCTTACAAATGGGAAATGTTAAAAATACATTATATATGTTAAATTAAACCATATTGTATATATCAAAACTAGTCCTAATGATATGATAATCAAGGATATGAACTGATTAGTACAAGAAAATATTTTTCACGAGTTATGGAGGGGGCAAATGAAAAAGAATAGGGAATTTATTAGTGTAGTAGCCATGGTTTTTATATGTCTTATTTTAATTTTTATTGCTAATAAGATGTTTAACAATGGGAAAGAGAGAATTGGAAAAAATAGCTTGAACTATGAAGTAGCTAAGGTATTATCGGTTACTGATGAAAAGTTAAGTAGAGATCCAATAGTCCCTAATATTTATATTGGTGATCAACAAATAAAGGTGGAAATGCTTACAGGTACTTATGCTCATCAACAGTTTGATATTAAGAATTCCATGAGTAGACTTTATAGTGTTTACACAAAAGAGGGGATGAAAGTAATAGTCAGTTATAACATAAGCAACGATAATGTGACTAATTTGTCTGTATATAGCTATAAAAGGAATACCGTTGTATATATGCTAATTGCTATTTTCTTTGCTCTATTGATATTTGTAGGAAGAATGAAAGGACTAAAATCTGTTGTTTCTATAATTTTTTCCGTTATTGTAATCTTTTATTTTATGCTACCAGGTATTCTTAATGGTTTTAATCCTATAGTTTTAGCCACAATATCGGCAGTAATGATAATATTGACCACTTTATCAATTATAGGTGGACTAAATAGTAAAACCTTTTCGGCAATACTAGGGACTATATCAGGAGTGGTGATTGCGGGAATTATCTCCTTTGTTGCTGGGTATTTTGCACATCTATCAGGTTTAACAGCTGAAAATACTGAAAGTCTAATTGTATTAGCTGAAAATACAAAATTTAATATGAATGGGTTAATGTATGCTGCAATCCTTATAGCATCCTTAGGAGCTATTATGGATATTGGAGTATCTATTGTATCGGCAATATTTGAAATTCATGCTACCAATCCTAAGCTAGATAGAAAACAGCTATTTAACTCTGGAATGAATGTTGGTAAAGATATCATTGGAACCATGGCAAATACACTGATTCTTGCTTTTGTAGGAAGTTCGCTTACTTTACTTATAATTATAGCTGCTACAAATATGCCATATATACAAATGTCTAACTTAGATATTGTATGTACTGAAATAGTACAAGGTATAGCCGGAAGTATTGCCATTGTTATTGCGGTACCGATAACAGCCTTTATTTCAGTGTTATTTATAGATAATAACAAAACAAAGCTAAAAGGTAATAAGAGAAAAGTAAAAAATAAGGGGGCGGTTATCAAGAACTAGATAGTAAATTATATAAGTGTTTAAGATAGGTGTAGGGGGAGATTTTATTGGTAAGAAAAAGAAATCGTAAAATTTTTAGCTTGGTTATTACATTTTTTATGGTATTTTCTAATCTATTAACTAATTATACTAAAGTAGTTTATGCAGCTGGTGATGATAATGGAATGCAGATGCCTGTATATCCAATGTATGTCTATCAGAATGAAGAATTTGCAATTTCTACTAAGGCTAATGATGGGTATTTAGCGGATGGTGGTATTCCTAAATTCAGTATTTATAACGGAAGTAATATGTATGGAACTGTTAAGGGAACAGATGGAACTTGGTCACCAACTAGAGGTTATGCACCAATTGCTATAGGCGTGAATACAGTTAAGGCTTCTAATATTGGTGATAATATAACAGCAGTTAGCTTGAGAATAAAAAAATATGCAGCAGTGGGAACTTCATCAGTACAAACTGTAACCATTGGACAAATAACTCCAATAACTAATACTGCGGATTATGGGTATATTGCAGGAAGTATCAATGGCACTGCAGGAGATGTAGTGGAAGCTAGAGATTCAAGCAGCAATATTATTGGAACAGCTGTAATCGATAGAAATAAAACATTTAAGGTAGCAGTAAAAAATGGAGAAGGCATTACATTAGGGATATACGGTGCTGATGGTGTTAAGAAGGCACCAATTTACGGTACTTATACTGTAAATGCTGGACAAACAACATCTTTAGTGGCTCAAAATAATCCGATAAATAGTAAGACTATCAAAGATCAAACAATTGCAGTTGGAGAAAACCCATTAGCATTTAGTGCAACAGATTTATTTACTGATACAAATGCAAATGCTGTAATTACTCTTTCTAATGCAACATCTACGCCAGAGAATGTAGTAAATGTGGTATTAGCAAATGATAAAAAGAGTATAGCAATATCAGGAAATTCTTCAGTAACATCAGCTCAAAATACTGTTGTTACTGTTAAAGGTACTGATGATCAAGGAAATACAGCAACATGCACAATAAAGTTTACAGTTAACCCTGAAGATTTGATTGCCCCAACAATTGTGCATACTCCAATTACATCAAATGCTAAGAATAAGGACTTATCAATTGATGCAATAATAACTGATAATATGTCAGTTACTGGAGCAAAGGTATTTTATAGAACAAAAGGACAAACTGATTATAATTCAGTAGATATGACAGCTAATAATAGTGCATATAGTGTAATAATTCCAAATGATAAGCTAGAGACATCAGGATTTGAATACTATATACAGGCAACTGATGGGAAAAATATATCTACTAACCCAAAGGATATAAAAAATCCTTATAGCGTTATTATAAATCCTGCTCAAAACATCAGCGATTATAATATATATTTTGGTCAATTACATTCTCATACAACAAACTCAGATGGGATAGGAACTCTTGATGATGCATTTTCTCATGCAAAAGATAAAGCAAAATTAGATTTTTTTGCTGTTACAGACCACTCTAATTCTTTTGATAATGGAAGCGCTTCATCAATGGCAGATGGTTCTAAGAGTGTAAAATGGAATAACGGACTTAAGGCTGCTGATAAATACACAGATTCTAATTTTGCTGGAATTTATGCATTTGAAATGACATGGTCAGATGGAACAGGTCATATAAATACTTTTGATACTCCAGGCTTTGAAAGTCGTGATACTCAAAAGTACAAAAATGCAGATGGATTACAACAATACTATAACGTATTGAAACAATTTCCAAGTTCAGTATCTCAATTCAATCATCCAGGTACAACCTTTGGTGATTTTAAAGACTTTGCTAATTATGATCCTCAAATTGATAAATTAATAACACTAATAGAAGTTGGAAATGGAGAAGGCCCTATAGGAAGTAGTGGATATTTTCCATCTTACAGCTATTATGATAGAGCATTACAAAAAGGATGGCATGTAGCTCCAACTAATAACCAAGATAATCATAAAGGTATGTGGGGAGATGCTAATACGGCTAGAACGGTTGTGCTCGCAGATAGCTTAACAAGAGACAATATTTACGACGCAATAAGAAATAGACGTACGTATGCTACAGAAGATAATAATTTAAAAATAAAATATACACTTAATGATGAAGTTATGGGTACTATTCTTGATAGTAAACCAAGTACTGTTGATATTAAAGTTGATCTTGAAGACCCAGATAAAGAAGCATTAGGTAAGGTTTCGGTAATAGTGGATGGTGGAAAGGAACTTGAAAGTAAAACACTTACAACAAGTAAGGATTCTTTAGAGTTCAAATTGCCAGCGGATTATTCTTACTACTATATAAAAGTAGTAGAAGCAGATAAGGATATAGCAGTTACTGCTCCAGTATGGATAAGTGAAACTGATAAGAGTGGTATAAGCTCAACAACTGGTAGTACTTCTTTACCAATAAAAGATACAAAAATGACAATAACATCAAACTTGTACAATAATGAAAATTCTCCTTTGAAGGTTAAGAGTCTTGAATATTCTATCAATGGTAATGTGATTAACAAGGCTGCGTCAATTGCAGATGTTAACTCATTAGGAACAGGAGCTTATTCCTTTGATTATACTCCTACTACAGCAGGAAAATATAATGTAGATGTGAAGCTAGTAGCTACAATTAATGGTGTGGATAAAATATACACTGATGTATTAAAGCTTAATGTGGCTGATCCAGCAGTTGTTACTAACGTTGTAGTTGATGGATCTCATTATAATGATTATGTAAATGGTTATTATGCAGGAAATACAAAGAATCTTACAACACTTGCTAATAATGAAAACATAAACATTATCGTTCAGAAGGATAAACTTACTGATGATGCCCTAAAGAGTGCTAAGCTATTAATCCTTTCACCTCCAGCTAAAAAAGCTGGATCAGATAAGAATACAGGTGTGAATTATAGTGCAACTCCATATACTGATGAGGAAATTGCAGTGATACAAAGATATGTACAAAGAGGCGGTAATATAATTGTTACTGGACTTGCAGATTATCAGGATAGTAGGGATGACTCAATAAATCACACTGCAAATCAGCAAAATAAAATTTTAGCAGCTATAGGAGCAACTTCTAGAATTAATGATGATGAAGTTGTAGATTATGAAAATAATCCTAATGTTAATCCACCTGGAAAAGCAGGAGGAACTCCATATCGTGTTCCTATGAATGTTTATAATACAAACTCTCCATATTTAGATAAAGTGGTTGCACAACAAAACTATAGCTTCTATAGTGGATCTTCTATAACCTTAGGCAGTAATGCAACTTGGTTAGTAAAGGGAACTCCAACAACCTATGCTTTTGATTCTGATAATGATAAGTTAGGTGGTTCATATGTTGCAAATGCTGCATCAGCAATGCCTTCTCAAGAAGGTAGTATTGGAAAGGGCAATGTAGTTGCTTTAGCAACAGAAACACTTTCTGGTGGTGGAAAACTATTTGTTGGAGGAACAGTATTCTTCTCAGACTTTGAAATTAAAGCTACACTAGATAATTACGGACAACTTCAAAATAGTAATTATAACATTATGATGAATATTCTTGACTCAGTAAAAAATGTTATGCCAACTACTCCAATAAATCAAGTGAGGGCAGGAGTATTTGGTCAAGTATTTCAAGTAGAAGGTACAGTAACTGCAGGGACTAAAAGCGGAAATGCATTTTTTGATACTATATATATCCAGGATAAAACTGGAGGAATAAACATTTATCCTGTTTCAGGTATGGATATAGAAGTTGGAGAAAAAGTAAAGGTAACAGGTACATTAGATCAATATCTTGGAGATAAAGAATTAAGGGTTATAAATATTGAAGTAACAGATAAAAATGATAATCCTTTGGACCCTGATTTTGTATCTACTAAGGCTGCAATGGACGATGTTAATGGAGGAAAACTGCTAAAGGTACAGGGTATAGTAACTAATGTTGTTACAGTTAGCGGTGTTGTTTCAGCAATCTACGTTAAAGACCAAACTGGAGTAGAAGCAAGATTATTTATAGATGGTTATATAGATTATTCTGATCCTACTAGTGCAAAGCTAGAGCAAATTGCTAAAGTTGGAAATACTATTAGTGGAATAGGACTTGCATCTACTGACCCAGATGGAAATAGATTAAGAGTGCGTGACAGAAGTGAGATTAAGCTGGTTTCAGAAGCAGGACAATCACAAGATCAAATAGCAGCAAATTCAGTTATTGAAAAGATAGCTGCAATACCAGCAGCAGTAACACTTTTAGATGAAAGTAAGGTAACAGCTGCAAGAACAGCATATGATGAACTTACAACCACACAGAAAGCTTTAGTTACAAACTACAATACTCTTATAGCAGCAGAAAAGAAGATATCTGATATAAAAGCACAAAATGAAGCAACAAAAGCAGATCAAATAGCAGCAAATTCAGTTGTTGAAAAGATAGCTGCAATACCCGTATCGTTAACACTTTTAGATGAAAGTAAGGTAACGGCTGCAAGAACAGTATATGATGCACTTACAACCACACAGAAAGCTTTAGTTGCAAACTATAACACGCTTATTGCAGCTGAAAAGAAAATTATAGAGCTAAAGGAAATAGCTGCGATACCAACAAAAATATCAAATGATAACACTGATTCAGTAATAGAGGCAATAAAGAATGCTATTAAGTATGATATTCAAGTACCAGTGATAGATGTAACTAATTCTCCGATTGTTAGCAAAGAGATATTTAATGCAATAAAAGAACAGAATAAACAAGTTACCTTTATTGGAAAAAATGTGAGTTGGACTTTTAATGGAAAAGACATAGAGAAAGATGTTTTGGGTGATATTGACTTATCGTTAAAGGTAGTTCCAACAGAGCTTAAAGCAAGGGAGACTGCAAAGGTAAAGGAAGTGACAGGAAAAGATGCATTAATAGCTCCATTTACATTTAACTATGACGGTCCGTTACCAGGAAATGCTTTAGTTAAAGTATTTATAGGGAAAGACTGGGCTGGAAAGATAGTTGATGTTTGTAGGTATTATTCAGATAAAAATACTTATGATATAATTCAAAGTAAAGTTAAGGTTGATAGTGATGGGTATGTATCTTATACTACAAATCACTGTAGTGATTATTTCGTAGTTGAGTCCAGTGTAACAGGAAGTCTTCCTATTACAGGCTCAATATTAGGCTCTTCTATCCTAATTACTGGAGGAGTATTATCTGTAATTATGGGATATTATCTTCTTGTAATTGGATATAGAAGAAAACAAAAAGCATCAAGTTAATAATTAATCTATACAAAAGTGTTAAAGAGGCCATTTCATAATGTATCTATATGCGTTATGAATAGCCTCTTTTTTTACTTTTAAAGGCAACTCTTTATATTTCTTCTTCTTGGTAAATACATCTTCAACAGAAATAATATTAGCTAAAAGTACAATATAAAATAAAGCTTGGTTTTGGTTATATAAGATGTTTAAATAAGTCATTAAAAAAGTTTTTATAACGTATTAAAATATATTCAGCTAATAAAATTTTGCCACAATAATGTGGCCAAACTTTACGTGAAACTAACGATGAAGTAAGAAAACTTATAATATATAATACACATATAGGCAGGTGAGTGTATGTATTTAAACGATAAACGGTTTTTGAAATTATTTAAGTTGCTTTCAAATAGTAGAGTCCCAATGAAAAGTGAAGAGCTATGTGAGCATTTAGAAATAGCACCAAGAACATTAAGAAATGATTTGAAAAATTACAAGCTAACTTTCTTAGAAAATGGGGTTAAATTGATATCAAAACCAGGTGTTGGATATTATTTTGAAATATTTGATCAAGATTTATACTTCAAATTTATACAAGATCTTATAAAAAAAGAAACACAAGATCAACATTTAATTCCAGTTTACCCAGAAGAGAGAATTAATTATTTAATAAAATTATTACTAAGTACTGATAAATATATAAAAATAGAGGAATTAGAAGAGAAACTTTTTGTTAGTCGATCAACTTTAACAAATGATCTGAAAGAAGTTAGGGAAAGACTTGAGTATTATCATTTAGATATAGAAAATAAGCCTAATTACGGAATGAAAATTATTGGAGAAGAATTTAATAAAAGGTCATGCATTTCAAAATATTATTTTCATACGGATTTATATGACTCAGTTGTACTGAACACGGAAAAGAACGAGCATAAAGAAATCATTAAAAAATTATTATACGATACAATAACAGAAAATAATTTTACATTGACAGATATAGGATTTAGAAATCTTGTAATACACATAATGATTTTACTAATGAGGGTAGATAAATTAATAGAGAATGAAATCATAGACCCTATCTATAAAAATTTAGAAGATGAAAAAGAATTTAAAATAGCATGTATGCTAATAGATAAATTAGAAAATCAATTTAAAGTTAAACTACCTAAAAAAGAAATATATTATATAACCATTCATTTACTTGGGAAAAAATCAATGCAATTCAGTAATGATACTTTATTAATTAGCCAAGAAACCCAGGATTTATTGAATTATATATTTGAGCATATAAAACAAAATTTTAAGTTGGACTTTTCACAAAACTTCGAGTTATTTACTTGTTTAGCACTACATTTTCAACCTATGATGAACCGTTTAAAGTATGGGCTTTTTATTGAAAATCCTCTAATTGATAAAATAAAAAATGAAAATTCGTTGGCTTTTGAGATATCCCTTTATGTTGGAAGTATTATAAAAGAAATAAAAAAGTATGATGTCAATGTTAATGAGATTGGATATATTGCATTACACTTTGCTTTGGCGCTTGAAAGACTTCATGAAGAAATAAGGAGTAAAAATATAATCGTTGTATGTGCAAGTGGAGCCGGAAGTTCACAAATATTGTTATATAAGTTAAAACAAAAATTTAAAAATTATATAAATGATATAAGAGTAGCAAAGCTATATGAGTTATTAGACATAGATCAAAGTAAATATGATTATATTATATCTACTGTTCCAATTGATTTTAACACTCAAATACCAGTCATTAACGTACAATATTTTTTGACTGAAGAAGATGTTGATTTAGTAAAAAATATATTTACTGAAACAGAAAATGACTTTTCATTTATAAATAAGTATTTTAAAGACGAATTGTTTTTCAAGGATTTAAAAGGGTCTACAAAAGAAAAAGTGCTTAGAAATATGTGTGATGGAATTAAAAAAGTAATTGATATACCACCAGATTTTTATCAGTTAGTTATGCAAAGAGAAGAAATGGCATCTACTGAATTTGGAAATAATATTGTATTGCCACATCCAATTAAACCTATATCAGATTCAACTTTTGTAGCAATAGGTATGCTTGAGAAAGTAATAAAATGGGACAAGCAGCAGGTTAAATTTATATTTTTAATAAGTACACAAAAAGATAGTACGGAATCCCTAAGCTTATTTAATGAGAGTATAACTGCTTTAGTCTTCAATAAAAAAGCTATGATTGAATTAGAGAAAAATCCAACTTTAAATACATTTAAGCGCATTATCAAAGAAATGGCTATTCAGGAAAAAGAAAATACAATTGATAGCATATTTAAATAATAGATATTAGCAGTTTATTTAAATTATTCTAAGGAGAATTTAAATGAGAATAATACTTTGTTGCTCTCAAGGAATGTCATCGAGCATATTTGTGAGAGCACTACGAAAAGAGATAAAGGAACAGAATTTAGACTATATAGTAGCATCCATAGGACTATTCGAATTATCAAAATATATAGATAAGACTGATATTGTTTTACTTGCTCCTCAAGTAAAATATGCTTTCAAAGATGTTTCCAAAATGAGTAGTGATTACAATATTCCTACAATTTTAATCAATGAAAGTGATTATGGAATTATGGATGTAAAAAAGGTTTTGAAAAATATAAAAGTTTATTAATAAAATGCCGCAGTTATGTGGCATTTTATTAAGTTAAAATATAATTCAATATACCTTATTATAAGTACATAAAGCAAAGCAAATAATTCAATTACAGAAAGAGGTAGTAGTAATGAGAAAAATAGTATTATTATGTAATGCAGGAATGTCTACAAGTGCTCTAGTAACTAAAATGAGGCAAGCGGCTGAAAAGATAAATTATGAATGTGAAATAAATGCATATGCGGCAGTAGAGGCTTCAAATGTAACTAAAGGTGCAGATATAGTTTTTTTAGGGCCACAAGTGAAGTATTTATTAAGTGAAGTTAAAGAAAAGGTAAAGCCGATTCCAGTGGAAGTTATTGATATGATGGTATACGGAATGATGGACGGTGGAAAAGTTATAAATAGAGCAAAACAAGTGTTAGGGGATATATAAATGGACGGAATAGAATTAATAAGTTTCAAAATAATATCTGCAGTAGGAGAAGCAAGAAGCAATTATATTGAAGCGATTAGAGAAGCTAAAAAAGGTAATTTTGAAAAAGCTGATTCTCTTATAGAAGAAGGTGCAAAGGTTTTTATAGAGGGTCATCATGCACACTCCGAATTGATTCAGCAGGAGGCAAATGGAAAAGCAGTTGTACCAACCTTGATGTTGATGCACGCTGAAGATCAATTGATGAGTGCTGATGCATTTAAAATTATTGCGCAAGAGTTTATTGATGTTTATAGAAATACAAACTCTAGGTAAAAACACTTTTAAAATATGGGGATTATATTCCCATGCAGATTGTGTAATCGTATAAAAACAATGAAAAGGTTTCCGAATGGAATAATTATTAAAGATATTATTATTTAAAATATTAATAATATATAAAAAAATAGGGGGAATTTAAATGGCTATTAATTTAGACAAGGTTCAAGAAAAGATACAACCTTTAACAAGTGCAATTGGGCAAAATAAATATTTGCAAGCAGTAATGAAAGGTATGATGTTAATATTACCAGCTACAATAATGAGTGCCTTTGCAACTTTACTTAAAATATTTCCGATACCAGCATACCAAAATTTTATTGTTAGCAATGGTCTAGGAAAATATTTTGATGTACCTATAAATTTTACAAATAACTTTATGGCAGTACTTGTTGCATTTGCGGTGGCTTATGCACTAGCTACAAGTTTTCAAGTGGATGCATTTCCAGCTGGATTAATATCAATGGTATCATTCTTTATTCTTACACCTTATACTCTAGGAGATATGGGTCCCCTTGGACAAGCATTTACTATTTCTAATCAATGGTTAGGTGCTATGGGAATATTCACTGGAATGATTGTTGCATTTGTAAGTACTAGGTTATATGTAGCTATTATCAAAGGTGGCATTGTTATAAAAGTACCTGACAGTGTTCCAGAATTTGTTGCTAAATCATTTTCAAGCTTAATTCCAGGTATTATTATATTAACAATATTTTCCGTTATATCAGCAGCATTTAGTATGACAAGTTACGGAAGTATACATGTGTTAATTTATAAATTCTTGCAAGCACCTTTAACTTCATTAGGTTCAGGAGTTGGATCTGTCATTATAGTTGCTGTATTAGCTCAATTCTTATGGTTCCTTGGACTTCACGGACATGCTGTTACTCTAGGTGTAGTAGCACCAATATGGGCTGCAATGGATGCCCAACAACTTGCTGCTTTTTCATCAGGACAACACTTACCTAATATTACTGGTATGGCTTTCTTCTTTACTTATTGCGCAGGAAACTTAATACAACTAGCATTTATGTTAGCATTTATGGCTAAAAGTGCAAGATATAAAACTTTAGGTAAGGTTGCTTTTGTTCCGGCACTATTTACAATTGGCGAACCACTAGCTTATGGTACTCCTTTAGTAATGAATCTTGTATTTGCAATACCTTATGTATTATTGGATGGTATTGTAATGGCAGTAGCTTATTATTTAACTGTTGCTGGAATTCTTCCACCAGTAGCTGGTGTAAGTACACCAGCAGGTACACCAGTAATTCTTTCAGGATTTATACAAGGAAGCTGGAGAATTGCTGCATTCCAAGCTGTAGCAGTATTATTTAGATTCGTATGTTGGTATCCTTTCTTTAAGATCGCTGATAATATGGCAGTTGAGGAAGAAAGAAAAGCAGAATTGGAAATAGTATAATTTATAAAATAAGTTCCTATCTTATAGGTGTTTCATTCAAATAAGATGGGAACTTATTATTGTTATAAAGATAATACGCGAGATATGTGGAGGGGAATTATAAGTATGAATATAAGTAATATTAGAGTTAATAATCAGGATTCATGTATAAAGGTAGATTCGAACTCATTAATAATAAGCTGGATAGCAGATAAAAGACAAAAAAGCTATGAAATTATTATAGATAAAGAAGATATTAATATTTATGAAAGTAAAAAGGTAAATTCTGCTGATAATATAATTTATCTAAAGGATTTACAATTTGAGCCGGAAACAGAATATACAGTGACAATAAAGTTATGGGGTGAATCTGATAATTGTACTACAAGTACAAAATTCAGGACAGCGCTTTTTGGTGACTTTATTGGTAAATGGATATCAGATGGAGAAAAGTTAGAAAATGAGATTGATTATTATAAGGACAACAGAAACTGTTTAATGAGAAAAAAATTTAATGTTAACGATGAGATAAAGGAAGCTTTTTTATATATAGTGGGATTAGGATATTATAATGTGTATTTAAATGGAATAAAAGTTGGAAAATCTGAATTAAATACTGATTGGACAAAGTATTCAAAAGGTGTTTACTATGATGTTTATGAAGTTAGTAAGTTTTTAAATAATGGTGACAACGTAATTTCAGTTGAGTTAGGAAATGGATGGTATAATCCAGCACCGTTAAAATTATTTGGAAAATACAATCTCAGAGATGTATTAGATATAGGGGAAACTAAGTTAATTGCAGATTTAAAGATAAATACACAAGCTGATGAAAAAGTTAATATTTCAACAGATGAATCTTGGGAAGTATCTAAAGGTCCTTATCTTTTTAATAATATATATTTAGGTGAAAGATTTGACGCTAGACTTGCTAACGAAACATGGAAGGGGCTTAACGCTTTAGATGTTAAATGGGAAAATGCTGTATTAACTACATCTCCAGGTGGAAAATTAATGGCTAGCTTTATCGAGAAAAGTGAAAAGGCTAAAATTGTTCAACCGAAAAATATAAGCATAAATAAAAAACATAACGTATTGATAGATTTTGGAGAAACAGTGCAAGGATTTATTGATATTAATTTTATTGGAGAAGCTGGACAAGAAGTGCAATTGATATATGGAGAAAACTTAAATTCAGATGGCACAGTAAATGTAATTTCAACTTTAGCAGGATTTGTTGGGAAATTTTTTGGCGATTTTCAAATACCAGGTGGACCTGGAGCACCTGAAATAGCAGATCAAAGAGATTTATGTATTTTAAATGATGGAAAAACACATTATGTTAATAAATTTACCTATCATTCCTTTAGGTATGTTGAGGTTAAAGGAATAACAATAGAGAATATTACTGATATTAAGGCTGTATATGTGCATACAAAATTGGAGGAAGCAGGCTCGTTTAAATGTTCAAATGAATTATTGAATAGATTATATGAGGTGGCTAGGAACACAAAATTAAATAATATACATTCACTTTTTGAAGATTGTGCAAGAGAGAGATTCGGATATGGTGGCGATGTAGTATGTCTATCAGCTTCACAAATGTTTATGTTTGATACAGAAAACTTATATGAAAAAGTAATAAGAGATTTTAGATATGACATAAGAGAAAATGGTGGAGTTACAGAAACAGCACCATACATGGGGATAAAAAGCAATGGTACAGGAGATGGAGCAGGACCACTGGGATGGCAATTAGTATATTCTTATATAATTAAAAAAATGTATCAATACTATGGAAATACAAAAATTATAGAAAGTGAATATAAGTATGTAAAAAATCAAGTGGACTATTTAATTGGCCTTGGTCTTGAGTATTTATCAAAATGCTGCTTAGGTGATTGGGGAAGTACTGATGCAGTTGAGGTTGATAATAGAAAAGTGGCTCCTGCTGCTGGATTTACGGCAAGTTGTTTCTACTATTATCACATATATTTGCTATGTGAATTTGCAAAAATAATTGGAAATGAAGATGATTACGAAGAATATAGAACTAAAGCTGAAGAAGTAAAAAGATCAATAATTAGTTTATATAAGAATGAAGATGGTACTTATGCAGATGATAGCCAAACTAGCTATGCATTTGCTTTGTATTTCAATTTAGATGGGGAACCTCAAAAGCTTGCGAAGAAATTTGCAGATAAAATAAAGAATAATAACTATTATATAACTTGTGGTATTTTTGGAATGTTTATGACCTATGAAGTTCTAAACAAATATAGTTACCAAGATGTTGTTTATAAATGGATTAGCAAAAGAGGAGAAAATACTTTTTATAGTATGCTTAAGAGAGAGCAAAGTACTTTAAGCGAGTATTTTGTTTATGGGGAGCCTGGATCAGACAACCATGCAATGTATAGTTCATATATACAGTGGTTTTATCAAGGATTGGCTGGAATAAACATTGCTGAAGAGTCATATGGGGCAAATAAGATATTTATCAAACCATATTTTGAAGAGGAGATTGATTTTGTTCATTGTAAATATAAATCTATAAAAGGGGATATAGTAAGCAATTGGATGAAAGATAATGATGAAATATTATGGCATATTGAAATACCTAGCAATTTAAGTTCATGTTTGCTAATTTTAGATAAAAAATATAAGAATTTTGTACAGGAATTTGAATTTATAAAAGAAGATGAAAATTCTATTTATATTGAGATATCTTCTTGTAATGGAAGAGTTAACCTAAGGTTACGCTAGTAGCAATATGAATATAAAAGAACTAAGTATGCATAAAACTCGATATGTAAAATAAGGAGTATATTATATGGAATTTTTAGTTTTAGATGTAGGTGGATCATCTATAAAATATGCAGTTATGAACGAAAAAGCAGAGTTTTTTGAAAAAGGGAAGGTACCTACTCCGGTGGATAAAATAGAGAATTTTATTAATTCAGTTGGAGAAATCTATGATATATATAAGCACAGAGTTAAAGGGATAGCTATGAGTATGCCTGGGCGTATAGATAGTGATCGTGGATATTTATATACTGGTGGAAGTTTAGAATATAATACAGATAAGGAAATCGTAGCATTACTTCAAAAACGATGTCCAGTACCAATTACAGTAGAGAATGATGGAAAATGTGCAGCTTTAGCAGAGGTATGGCTTGGAAGTCTTAAGGATTGTGAGGATGGAATAGTTGTCATATTAGGCACAGGAGTTGGTGGAGGAATAATCAAGGACAAAAAGCTTCATAAAGGGAAAAATTTTATTGCAGGAGAGTTTAGTTTTATTTTTACTAATAATGCAGCTTTCCAAAGCGAGTATTCTCATATGTGGGCTGGACAAGCGGGTGTGTCTGGACTGTGTATTCCAGTGGCGAAAATTAAAAACTTACCAATAGAAGAGGTAGATGGAGTTAAAGTTTTTCAGTATGCAAATACTGGAGATAAAGATGTACTTAATATATTAGATGATTACTGCTATAGATTGGTTTTGCAGCTTTTTAATTTGCAATATATTTATGATCCAGAGAGGATAGCAATTGGCGGAGGAATAAGCGACCAAGAGGTATTAATTAGATATATAAAAGCGAATATTGAAAAACATTTCGATAAATTAGATCCCAATATAGGGATAAAACCAGAAGTAACTACTTGCAAATTCTACAATGATTCAAACTTAATTGGAGCATTGTACAATTATCTAATAAAATATAATTGATCAGTTGATATGTAAATTTACTTTATAATAAGGCAATGCTCAAAACGATGCTTTAACAGCGCCTATAATAAAAATATGACTGTGCTTCTCTGTTAAAAAGAAAAGCACAGTCATATTTTATTTAAACATAAGTTAATTTATCTTATATTTTTTCTATATTCAGAAGGAGTGCATCCATAATTCTTTTTAAAGATTTTATAAAAAAAGTTAGTGTTCTCGTATCCTATGCTTTTGGAAATATCTAATACTGAAAGATCAGAGTTCTTTAAGAGAAAACAAGCTTTTTTTAACTTTGCATCTTGTAATATAGATATAAAATTATCTCCTTGAAATTTTTTTATTATCGAACCTAAATAGGTTGGATGAAAGTGAAATTGTTCTGCAACAGAAGCTAAAGTTGCATCTTTACAATTATTTTGTATGTAGAGAATTATATCTGTAATTTTAGTGTTTTTTAGCAAACCATAATTCTCAGAATTTGATTGGTTTTCAAATACTCTAAGAAGTTCAGAAAAAATTATTACCATATAACTGTTAATAACTTCGCTGGAGCAAAGAGAGCTATCAAAGTACTCACAAAGGACATATTCCATCAGTTTACCAAGTATTTCGGATTCTTCAGATCTAAAAAGAATATAGTCATTATAATTATTACTTTGATAAATTGCATGAATAAAAAAGCTTGAAATTAAGTCATTACCAGATAGGCGATTTATTAAAATATCATCAAGATATTTTTTGCTCATAATACAGTTTATAATGATGTCATTTTCAGATGTTTGTGCAATTGAATGTACAACATTAGTATCTAATAAGCAAAACTCACCTTTTTTCATTTCAATTTTGTTTCCGTTTACCGTTTGATGAAACTCACCGGAATACACATAAATCATTTCAACATAATTGTGATGATGCTCTGGCGTTTCAGCAAAACGAGGATGACATACAAATGTAATATCATCTGTTAAGTTAGAAATAGTTCTATTATTAAAAGGTTTTTGAGAATTAATTAAAGCATCTTCTATAGACGAACTATCGAAAAGATCGAATTTCTTCATAACTTTCTCATCAAAATAATTATTTTTTATAAAGTTTTGTAATGAGTTAATATCTTTAGGATTTATTTTGCTTAATAAAAATCTCTCATAAAAAGTATATTCTCGTAAAAAAGAATCAAGTTCAGAAGAATTCATAACATCACCCTAGTTATATATTAATTGTTGATTCAGTTACTTAATACAGAGTTCTAACTCAACTATTAATTTATACTTGTTCGAAAACCCCCAGAAGCCGGGATTTTCGAACAAGTATAAATATAAGTTTCGATATAGGAACTCTTTAATAATTTAGCATAAAAACAATTAAAAAACAAACCAAATAAAAAATATACTTAAATAAATATAAGCTTGATTTTGGTTGTACAACATGTTTAAATACGTCATTAAAATAATAATCATATAATGTTAAAATGTTTACATGAAAAGCTTTTCAAATGTATTTTCATCCATGGGTATTGCGCACATCCTATGGGTGGTTAGTTGCTAAATAAAAAAATCTATAAAGAGAAATTATATAATAAAAAAAGACACTCAGTTCAAATAATAACATGAGTGCCAAAAATTAATAACTTACAAATAAAATATCATAAATTAATTTTTATTTCAAGAATAGTAAACTTTGAGTATGTAATGGAGGTATTATAATGGAAGGTTTAGATAAGAATATCGCAGTTAATGAAACCAGTAAAATATCCTTTGTTGAAAAACTAGCATTTGGCGGAGGCGGATTTGCTGCAAATATAATGATACAGTCAATTAATATGTATCTAATGTTCTTCTATACAGATGTATTTAAAATAAATGCTATGGTGGCAGGAACTTTATTTTTGGTGGCAAGATTAGTGGATGCAGTTTGTGATTTTACTATAGGTTATTTAATGGATCACACTAAGAGTAAGTGGGGGAAATTCAGACCGTTTGTAATGTTTGGCTTTATACCGTTTTGTGTACTAGGAGTAGCATGTTTTGTTGTACCAGGCTTTGGAGATTCAGGAAAAGTAGTATATGCTTATGTAACATATATAGGATTTATGATAGCAACTACAGTTGCAACATTGCCATGTCAGGCAATATTACCAGCAATTACACAGGAACCAATGGAGAGAGTTAAGCTTAACAATTATGCACAATTCTTAGGTATGACTGGAATGATGATTGTAGCAGTAGGAATGATGCCATTTGTTCAGATGTTAGGTGGAAAAGATATGTCTAAAGGCTTTATTCTTACAATGTCAATTTTTGCAGTAATTGCTGCAGCACTTTACTTGTTTTGGATTTCAAAAGTAAGAGAAAGAGTTGTTGTAAAAAAAGTTGAAGAAGTAAGATTGAAAGATGCTTTACCAATTATATTCAGAAACAAATATTTATTATTACTAGTTGGAGCTTTCGTATTCTTTATGTCAGGCTTTACAATTAGAAACAATGTTCAAATGTACTATTTAATATATGCTGTTAAAAGACCAGATTTAATACCAACAGTGGGATTACTTTCTATGTTGCCTTTAATCGCCACAATTCTTCTTGTTCCAGTTATAGTTGGCAAGATTGGGAAGAAGAATGCTTTAATTCTAGGTATGTCTATAGTTGTTATTTCAAACGTAATTCAATACTTTGTTGGATATAATAATTTGACTGCAATACTTGTTTTAACAGCTGTATTTGGTATTGGATCAGGATTATTTGTACCATTAGTATGGGGAATACTTCCGGATACTGTTGACTATGCTCACTGGAAATTTGGAAAACGTACAGAGGGCATAATAACTTCTACTTTTGTATTTACTCAGAAAGCTTCTTCAGGTATTGCAGGATATATAGCTGGAGCTGCTTTGGTTGCAGTTGGATATATGCCAAACGCAGCACAATCACCAGCAACATTAAATGGAATATCATTTTTATATAATATAGGTGGAGCAATATTTGCAGTTATAGCAATAATCTTTATGTTATTTTATGATTTAGACTCGAAGAAATATAATGAAATCGTAGGGGATTTACACAAAAGAGATGCTGAAAACTAAATCTACTTTATAGATCTAAATATGACCGTACTTTTGTAAGTGGGAAATGAGGTACGGTCATTGTTTTTTAACGAACAGTAAAGCATATATTTTAGTATAGAAAAGGAAGTTTGATTATGAAAATTGTTAGATTAAGAGCTAATCATTTTGAAAATCCGATTGGTTATGATATAAGTGATTTAAATCTTTCATGGGTTGTGGAGGATACTAAGGCAAAGAAGCAGGAAAGTGCACAAATAATAATTAGTAAAAGTGATAAGTTTCAACCAGAAAATATAGTGTTTGACAGTGGTAATTGTAAAGACGCAGACAGCCGTTCCTTTAGACCAGATATTAAAATGGAGCCGTATACTTGCTATTATTGGAAAGTGAAAGTTACAGGAGATAATGGGGAAGTTGCTGAAAGTGAGATAGCTACATTTGAAACAGGGAAATTGAATGATCCGTGGAAAGGTATATGGGTTACACCTGATTTAGACAACGGAATTCATCCATATTTAAGAAAGTCTTTTTTGATAGATGGAGAAATTAAGTCAGCCAGGGTTTATGCCTCTGCTGCAGGTATTTATGAAATTGAGATTAATGGAGAAAAAATATCAGATGAATATCTATTACCTGGCTATTCTGTATATGATTGTTGGATGCAGTATCAGTCTTTTGATGTGACGAGATACTTAAAATCTGGAAAGAATGCTATTGGTGCAATGCTTGGTAAGGGGTGGTTCTCTGGACGTTTTGGGCTAGGCGGGTTCGAAAATACTTATGGTGATCGAATGGCGTTAATATGTGAACTAGTAATAACAAAAGAAGATGGAACTAAAGTTGTTATAGCATCAGATGAAACTTGGAAATCTCACAAAGGACCAGTTATTGAAAGTAGCATTTATGACGGAGAGTATTATAATGCAAACTTAGAAATAGCAGACTGGTCAAAAGATAATTGTAATGATGATAGTTGGTTAGGTGTAAAACCAGTTGAATTAAAAATTGGGCCTATGTCAGAGCGTTTAAGTCCTCCAATAGTAAAACATGAAACTTTTAGACCTAAAAAACTCATTACTTCAAAAGGAGAAATAGTTCTAGATTTTGGACAGAATATGGCAGGATGGGTGGAATTTGATGTCAATATTCCTCAAGATGAAAGAGTAATAATACAGTATGGAGAGCTTCTTCAAAATGGCTGCTTCTATAGAGATAATTTAAGAAGTGCAAAAGCAGAGTATAAGTATATTTCAAAAGGTAAAAAGGCCCATGTAAGACCTCATTTCACTTATTATGGTTTTCGTTTTGTAAAGGTAGAGGGTATGGATGTAAATCCAGATGATTTTACTGCATATGCTATTTATTCACATATGGATGAAATAGGAGAAATAAAAACTTCTGATGAAAGAGTAAATCGTTTGATTTTAAATGCAAAGTGGGGGCAAAAAAGTAATTTTGTAGATGTTCCAACAGACTGCCCACAAAGAGATGAACGAATGGGATGGACTGGAGATGCTCAGTTTTTTTCAGGCACAGCAAGCTTTTTTACTAATACAGCAGCATTTTATAATAAATATATGAGGGATCTTAGAGAAGAACAAAAATTGATTGATGGGTCAGTACCTGTGATTATACCCCGTGTTAGGAATCAAAGAGAAGTTGGAACAGGCCATGGCTCAAGTGCTTGGAGTGATGTAGCAACAATTGTTCCGTGGACAACTTATCTATTCTTTGGGGATAAAGCAATGCTTGAAAAGCATTATGAAATCATGAAAGACTGGGTTGGTTATATAATAAGACAAGATGAAGCAGATGGCGGGAAGCGTTTATGGCAAACTGGAAATCATATTGCGGACTGGCTGGCTCTAGATAATCCTGATAAAACAGATATTTTTAACGGAGGCACTGATCAATATTATGTTGCAACTGCATACTATTATTATTCTGTAAGATTGATTGGAGACGCTGCAGAATCTCTCGGAAAGAAGGAGGATGCAGTTTATTATAGAAAGCTTCAGCAAGAAATAAAAGAAGCATTTTGTAAGGAATATGTGACTCCAAATGGGAAAATTTCTGTAGATACTCAAACTGCTCATGTTTTGGCGTTATTTATGGACTTGCTTCCAGAAACACATCGTACACGTGTTGCAGAAGCTTTAAAGATGAAATTAGTTAATAAAGGATCACATTTAGATACAGGGTTTGTAGGAACACCTTACATCAGCAGAGTTCTTTCTAATGTAGGTGCAAACGACTTTGCTTATAAGCTATTATTCAATGAAGATTTTCCTAGTTGGCTTTATAGTGTCAATATGGGAGCAACTACAATTTGGGAGCGATGGAATTCAGTTAATGAAGATGGTTCAGTGAGCAGTACCGGAATGAACAGTATGAATCACTATGCTTATGGTTCTGTAGTAGAGTGGATAGCAAGAGACATATGTGGATTAAATCCAGTTATTGATGAACCAGGATTTAAGAAAGCCTTTATTAAGCCTCAACCATTCAGATATATGAATAATGCTTCTATTACTTATAAATCTGTTTCAGGAACTTACAAAAATGGCTGGCAGTTTGTGGACGAGAATAAAATAAAATATAATTTTGAAATACCATTTAATTGCGTGGCAGAGATAGTTCTTCCAGATGTTAAACTTGGAGATGTCATAATAAATGGAGAAAGACCTTTAATGATAGAAGAAAAAGATAATAATGTAGTAATGAAAGTAGAGGCTGGTAAAATTGAAGTTATCTGTAAACCATCTTGTGATTACTACCCTTATTTAAATATAAATAGTTCTTTAAAAGATGTACTAGCATGCGAAGAAGGGATAGCGATACTTCGAAAGTATATAGGTGCACAACTTGATAGTTTTAGGGAAATTCCAGAACTACTTGATTTATCATTTAATAAGCCACTAACAGCTAATCCTATTTTTGGCCCATTATCTATTTTAAAACAAGATCAAATTGATTCTTTAGCAGAAGAACTAAGTAAATGCAGGGCAAAAATTTAAATAGAAATTGTTAAATAGGAATGCTAAGAATAATTACAGCATTCCTAATATATATGAATTAAATATAAGGAGAAAGAAAGTCAATATCGAAGTGGGGGCTCAGAATAATGGAACAGTTACAATTTTTTAGAACTGAAAAAGTTTCCGAAAGGATAATAAGAATTTTTGGTCTCACAGGTGAGTTGATGTATTTGGTTGAAGGGAATAATAGATCTGTTCTAATAGATACAGGTACAGGTGTTGGAGATTTAAGCGAATACGTAAAAAAGCTCACGAGTAATCCTATCACAGTGATTTTAACACATGGTCATGTAGATCATGCCTCCGGGGCAGCAAATTTTGATGATGTATACATGAATCATGTTGATGATCAAGTCTACAAGGAACATAATAATTTGGATTTACGTAAAGATTATGTGAAGTCTCAATTTAAAGATTTTAATAAAATAAAAGATAGTGATTACGTAAAAACAAAAGCTTCATATGAATTTAAGCAGTTAACAGACGGGACCACCTTCAATCTTGGTGGAATAACACTAGAAGTTCATAATGCTGCAGGGCATACACCAGGTCAAATGGCAATTCTTTTTAAAGAAGAGAGAGTATTAATGACAGGAGATGCAGCAAACCAAGCCACTTTTCTATTTGATAAAAATTCATTTGGATTATCCAGTTACGAAAAATCTATGAAAAACCTATTATTAAAAACAGAAGGCATGTTCGATAGAATACTTCTTTCTCATGGTACAGGGGATGCACCAAAAGAACTAATAAACAATATAATTCAATTATGTGTAGATATTAGAGAAGGAAATTCTGATGATATACCTTTTGATTTCATGGGACAAAGAGCATATATTGCTAAAAAAGTTAATGAGCAATTTGACCGGATTGATGGGAGTTTTGGCAATATAATTTATTCAAGAGAAAAAATATTTAAATAAAAACCTTCTATTAATTAAGAGTAGTAAGGACAGCTTAAACTAGGTACAGTGGTTTAAGCTGTCCTTTGTGTTTTTTGCAAGTTTTAAACTTATAATCAAGAATTTAGTTTTTCATTTTAGGGAAAATCATTAAATAAAGTATTGACATAAAGTTAACTTTACCATTTATGATAGGTTTGTAGCTACAAATAATTATGATTAATATTACCTTTAACTATTTTCAAAGGAGAACAAAATGAAAAAAACAAGTCTTACTTTAATGTTTTTTGCATTGATGAACTTTGTCCTTGCAATGATGGCCTTTGTATTTAATGGTATTTTAGATAAAGTTGCTATTTCACTGAATATTTCTGTAGCTAATTCTGGGTTATTAAACACCATGTATGCGTATGGTGCTGCATTTGGTATTTCAATTACCTTGATCCAATTGATTTCAATTAAAAACTATTAATAGAATTAATGGTTGTAAGTGCAATAATGTCTTAAGTTGAAAAATATAAGGAGGACAATAAAATGTTAGGAAACTTTATTTATTCAAACCCTACGAAATTATACTTTGGAGAGGATTCATTGAATTTTTTGAATGAAGAACTTCCAAAGTACGGAAAGAATGTGTTGCTTGTTTACGGTGGAGGATCCATCAAAAGCACCGGTTTATATAACAAGATTGTAAAAATTCTAAATGATAACGGCAAAGAAGTCTTTGAGGATGCAGGAGTTATGCCAAATCCAACCGTGGAAAAGCTGTATGAAGGCTGTAAGAGAGCCAAGGATAACAATGTCGATTTAATTTTGTCAGTAGGAGGCGGCTCAGTATGTGATTATGCAAAAGCTGTGTCGGTTTCAGCACATTGTGAGGAAGATCCATGGGCCAAATACTATCTGCGAATGGAAGATGTAGATAATAAAATCATCCCAGTAGGATGCGTTTTAACAATGGTTGGCACTGGTTCTGAAATGAACGGAGGATCTGTTATTACTAACCATGCTGCAAAGCTAAAAATCGGTCATGTATTTGGTGATAATGTGTTCCCTAAATTCTCTATTCTGAACCCTGTATTAACCTATACCGTACCTCAATATCAGATGGTAGCAGGATTCTTTGATATTATGTCGCACATATTGGAGCAGTATTTCAGTAATGAAGATGATAATACTTCTGATTACATTATGGAGGGCTTATTAAAGTCTTTGATTCATAGTTCAAGGATTGCAGTTAAGAATCCAACAGACTACGAAGCAAGAAGCAACATTATGTGGACTGCAACGTGGGCACTTAACACTCTTGTTGCGAAAGGCAAGTCAACAGATTGGATGGTTCATATGATTGGGCAGTCCATTGGTGCTTATACAGATGCAACACATGGAATGACACTTTCAGCAATCTCCATGGCATATTACAGATTCATAATGCCATACGGTCTTCAAAAGTTCAAACGTTATGCAACTAACGTCTGGAATGTAAATCCCGAAGGGAAAACAGATGAACAAGTCGCTGTAGAGGGACTTAATCTAATGGAAGCTTATATGAGAGAAATTGGCTTAGTGATGAATATAAATGATCTTGGTGCGACTGAGGAAATGCTTGACGGTATTGCAAAAGGCTCCTTTATCTTTGAAGGTGGATACAAGGTGTTGACACAGGATGAGATTGTCCGTATTTTGAAAAATAGCATGATTTGAGGATTAAATAAATTTAAAATGGATGCAGTCCAGCTATAAAAATGCACACCCTTTGTCTAATTTCATTAGATAGATGGTGTGCTATTAATATTGTTAGACAATAAAAAATTTTAGTACAGCGTTGATCAGAAATTCTTTTCATAAAGACCCTAAAAAGCATTTTTATAATTACTTTCCTTTTGCGATTTGAGCCATGGACTGTGTCCAATTCGACTACGTAATTTACTATTACATTTTAGGAGCTTTTTTAAAATTAGGTATTGACCTAAAGTTAACTTTATCATTTATCATTTGGGTATAGATATGATTAATTAGTATAAAAAGTCCTGTATAGAAAATTAATTTATACTTGTTCGAAACTCTCGATTTCTGGGGGCGGGGTTACCTGTACAAATTAATAGTTGAGTTAGTAGCTCTATAATAAGCACTGGATGAAAACTTGAAGTTTTAAATAATTGTATAAAAAATGGGGGAGTAGAATTATGAAGCTAATAAAACAACAGTTGCTCACTGGTGAAAGAGCATTATTCCATAGTAAAGATTTGAAGGTTTCTTATTCCACCTTTGCTGATGGAGAATCTCCTTTAAAAGAGAGTCAGAATATAAAAATAGATCACAGTATGTTTAAGTGGAAATACCCATTATGGTATTGCAATAACATTGTTGTAGAAGACAGCATTTTGTCTGAAATGGCTCGTTCCGGAATCTGGTATACAGATAATATTGAAGTAGTTAATACTATAATTGAAGCACCTAAGAACTTTAGGCGTGCAAAAAGGATTAAATTAGAGAATGTAAACATACCTAATGCTGGTGAGACTTTATGGAACTGCGATGAGATCTCTTTCAAAAATGTAACAGCCAAGGGAGATTACTTTGGTATGAACAGTTCAAATATTAAAATTGATGGATTTCAGTTGGTAGGGAACTATTCATTTGACGGAGGAAAAAACATTGAAATCCATAATGCAAAGATGCTGTCAAAGGATGCATTCTGGAACTGTGAAAATGTAACAGTATACGATTCCTTTATTTCAGGGGAATATCTTGGATGGAATTCTAAGAATTTAACCTTTGTAAACTGCACCATTGAGAGTTTACAGGGGCTATGCTATATTGACAATCTTGTGATGAAAAATTGTAGAGTGTTAAATACTACTCTAGCATTTGAATATTCTACAGTTGATGTACAGATTTGTAGTGAAATTGATAGTGTTATGAACCCGTCTGGCGGTATAATCCGAGCAGAAGGCATAGGGGAACTGATTATGGATGAAACAAAGATAGATCCTAATAAGACACAGATCGTAATGGGGGAAATAAAGTATGCAATATGATTTTAGAGCATTAACGGACAGACGTAATACCAATTCTCTGAAATGGGATGTGAATGAAAATGTGCTACCTATGTGGGTGGCGGATATGGATTTTAAAACTGCTCCGGAAATTATAGAGGCAATTCAGGAAAAGGTGGCAAAAGGAATTTTAGGTTATACCATTGTTCCTGAGGATTGGTATCAAGCCATTAGTAACTGGTGGGATCGAAGACACCATTTTCATATAGATAAGGAATGGTTGATTTTTTGCACAGGAGTTGTGCCTGCTATATCTAGTGCTGTTAGAAAAATGACATCTGTGGGGGAAAACATACTGGTTCAGACGCCTGTTTACAATATCTTCTTTAATTCTATTGTGAATAATGGCAGAAATATCGTGGAGAATAAACTGCTATATGATGGAAAACAATACAGTATTGATTTCAAGGATTTGGAAGATAAACTTTCTGATCCACAAACAACCATGATGATTCTCTGCAACCCTCAGAACCCTATAGGAAAGGTATGGGATAAAGAGACATTAGAAAGGATTGGAGAACTATGCTTTAAACATAATGTGCTTGTTCTATCAGATGAGATTCACTGTGATTTGACCGATATGCAGCATGAATATATTCCATTTGCATCTGTTTCAGAAATATGTGCAAATAACAGTATCACATGTATTGCACCTACAAAAACCTTCAACATAGCTGGAGTACAGACCGCAGCAGTTGTAGTTCCCAATGAGGTGCTAAGGCACAAAATAAATAAGGCATTAAATACAGATGAAGTGGCTGAACCAAATGCAATAGCCATGGAAGCTACAGTTGCAGCCTTCACTAAAGGAGAAAAGTGGCTGAACGAGCTTCGCTCCTATATAGAAGAAAACAAAAGAGCTGTAGAGAAGTTCATAGTATCTGAGCTAACGGAATTATATCTGGTTCCTTCCAATGCAACTTATCTTTTGTGGATTGACTGTAGCAGAATTGCACAGGATACAACCTGTCTATGCGAGTTTTTGCGTAGTGAAGTAGGCTTATATATTTCTAACGGCCAATCCTATGGAGAATCTGGAAGAGGTTTTATTCGAATGAACATTGCATGTCCAAAGGCACGTTTGGAGGATGGCCTTACTCGTCTGAAAAGAGGAATTGAATTATATAAAAAGGTTTGTGGAAATACAGGGATTATATGATGGTGGGGCAGGTTATATTTATTTTATTTGCAACTTCTATAATTATTAAGGTAATAAGACTATATAGAAATAAAGAAAAGTTGCAAATACTATCTACTAAGGCAAGGCTCATTATGAAAACAAGAGATATCCACACTGATGTGCATGTGAATGGTGCTATTACTAGTAATACAGATTTAATTTTAGTTTTTGAATTAGATAGTGGCAGTCGGATAAAATTTAAAGTTAGGGAGCGGAGTTTTAGGGAAGTACATGAGTATGAATGGGGAGAGTTAGATTATAAAGGAGAATGTTTTTTAAAATTTAAATCTGTTAGTGGATGCATAGAAAAATTATGATTAATAATAATTAAGTTAAGAAAGAGGGCCATCATGAACTATACAATTAGACAGGTTGCAGAAAAAATGGGGGTTACGGTTCCAACCTTGCGTTACTACGATAAGGAAGGACTTCTTCCTTTTGTAGATAGGAAACCAAATGGAACTAGGGTTTTCAAAGATGAAGATTTTCAAAGACTAGATATCATAACTTGTATGAAGAATTCTGGAATGTCTATAAAAGATATAAAGAGGTATATGGATTTGTGCGAAGAAGGCGATAGTACCCTTAAGGAGCGTATGGATATTTTTCTTGAAAGAAAAGAGGATGTTCAAAAGCAAATGGAAGAATTAAATAAGGTTATGGAAACTATTATACACAAGATAGGGTATTATGAGACTGCAATTGAGGCTGGCACAGAAGCCATTCACAGACATCAAAAGGATCAAGATTAAGAAGATAGATCTAGGAGGAATACTTGTATTATTAAATATAGATAAAAATAAAAATGAGAGGTATGAGAATATGAGTAAATCAAAAGTATTATTCACAAAAAATATTACGCCAGAAAGCTTGGTTAATATTTACAAACAACTAGGAAGAGAATTAGGTGGTAAAGTTGCAGTTAAGGTCCATTCTGGAGAACCTGGAGGAAAGAACTTTTTAAAACCAGAATTTATGAAAGAGTTAGTTGACTATGTTCATGGAACAGTAGTTGAATGTAATACCGCTTATCCAGGTAGAAGAATGGAATCTAAAGAGCATTGGAAAGCAATTCAAGAACATGGATTTACTAATCTATTTAAGGTAGATATTATGGATGAAGAAGGAGAGCTGGAGCTACCAATTAAAGATAGCAAACATTTAAAAGTTAACTATGTTGGCAGTCATTTAGCAAATTATGATTCGTTATTAATATTATCTCATTTTAAGGGACATCAAATGGGGGGCTTTGGAGGAGCATTAAAAAATACTTCAATTGGTATTGCGTCAAGTAAGGGGAAGCTGCATATCCATACAGCTGGTAACGCCAACAAACCTGATGGTTTCTTTAATACACCTCAGGATGCATTTTTAGAGTCAATGGCTGAAGCAGCTAGTTCAATCGTTGAATATAGAAAAGATAATATTTTATTTATTAATGTTATGCGTGACATTTCAATAGATTGCGATTGTAATTCTTGTCCTAAGGATCCGGAAATGAAGGATATCGGAATTCTTGCTTCTTTAGACCCAGTTGCTTTGGACCAAGCTTGTGTTGATTTGATATATAAATCAGACGACAAAGGAAAAGCAAGTTTAATTCATCGAATGGAAGAAAAACATGGAATCCATACTGTTGAAGAAGCTGCGAGGTTAGGTGTTGGGTCCAGAGAATATGAACTAATTGATATAGAATAAAGATCATAGTTCTTGTATTAAGGTTAAAGTTAGGATTTTGCATGGATAATACGAGATATTAAAAATAGAGAAGGAGTATAAAGAATGGAAAGAATCTTATCTATGTTTTTTACTCTCGCTGTTATTTTTACTTTTGTAGGATGTAATAATACTGCATCAGACAATAATAATATATCATCTGAAAAGTCTACTACTTCTGAGATCGGCTCAAGCTCAGCTGATATAGGCTATAAAAGCCAAACAGATAGTGCGAAGGAGAATACAACAGTGAAAGAAATGACTACCATAAATATAGTAGTTGGAAATAAGACATTTAACACAACTATTGAGGATAATGATACTACTAAAGCATTTATTAAACAATTGCCGTTAACAGTGGATATGTCTGAACTCAATGGTAATGAAAAATATAATTATTTATCAAGTGATTTGCGTGCAGATAAATCTATATCTCCAGGTAAAATTAATGAAGGCGATTTAATGCTTTATGGTAACAACTGTCTTGTTCTTTTCTACAAGGCGTTTAATACCTCATACAGCTATGTAAAACTTGGACACATTGATAACACCACTGGTCTAGTTGAAGCTTTAGGTTTAGGTAGTGCAAAGGTTACTTTTTCAATTAATTAATAATCTGGGTTTTATCAAAGAAAATTAGTTAATTAATTGCAATTTATTGCATTGGTATTAACAAGGAGGAAGTTAAAATGCTTAATTTTTCGTATAGCAATCCAGTTACAATACATTTTGGAAGTGATGCACTAGAAAAGCTTCCACAAGAAATAAAGAAATATGGAAATAGAGTTCTGCTTGTTTATGGAGGAGATTCCCTTAAGTCCAGTGGCAACTATGAGAAAATTACCGCTGTGTTGACCAAAAATCAGATTTCATATGTGGATTTTGGAGGGAATGTAACTCCAGCTTATTCAAAGGTATTAGAAGCAGTAAAAATATGTAAGGTTGAAGCTGTAGATGTAGTGGTTGGTATAGGCGGCAGTGTATGCATGGATATGGCAAAGATCATTGCCTTTGGTGCTAAAAATGATAACCTTTGGGATTATCTTTCAGGAGAGCTTTCGCCAAATGATAAAGAAATGTTACCTGTTGGCGAAATTCCTACATTTCCTTCAGGTGGTTCAGAAGTGGATGCAGCAGCTGAAATAGAAGATCATGAAAGCGGAGCACGTGGTTCATTGTATGGTAAGTATCCTTCATTTGCTATATTAAATCCTGAATTAACCTATTCAGTAAATCAGAAAGAAACTGCTTACGGTGCTCTAGTGACCTTTGCACAATTATTCTCAAATTATTTTGGGGGAAACAGTAAAATTGCTGAAGGCTTTTGTGAGACAGTGATGAGAACAGTCTTGGATAGTATGCCGGTTGTCTTAAATGATCCCAAACATTATGAAGCAAGAGCTGATCTTATGTGGGCATCGGCAGTTAACACTTTTGGAATGCTAAGATGTGGAAAAGAAAGCGCATGGTCACTTTATGGCTGTGAAACAATTGCAGAGGAGTTATTCCATGTAAATTATCGTCAGGCTGTAGCTGTTATTTTTCCTAAATGGCTTAAGGCTATGGGATACCATTACAGCAATCAAGTATATAACTATGCTGTTAATGTAATGGATGTAAATCCAAGTGCTAAAAGCAAAACTGAAGTAATCGAAGAAGGAATTGCTATAACAGAAAGTGTTTATAAGCAATATGGAATTGCGGTTACATTCAATGAAATAGCAGAGGTTCCAGAAAAGGAAGTTATATTAGAAGCACTTAAAGAATTCGAGGATGATGATATACTTACAAGAGAAGAAGTAAAAGATATTATACTAAGATGCATACTATAATAAATATTTTATTTTGACTCTTATAATATAGTATAGAATTATTAAAGTGAATTGTAGCATAAATAGTTGAAATATTATTGGAATAAAGTGCAAATTGCAAAATAGATAAGATTCAATCTATATATTACTAAGATATATGTTCTTAAAAGATAAGAATGGTAGCTTTCCAATTCGACCTGGGGCTACTATTTTTTTGTATATTAATTTAAATTAATTGAAATCACTGAATATAGTAAAATATAAGGTTGGATGCGGATTCCCTTGCAGATAAATTAAAGAATGCTTATAATTAGGCTTATGGAAAATATAACCTTAGGCAAAATCTAAACTTTTGAAGGGGAGAGCTATGGGCGAAAATGTAACAATTGAAATTTTACAAAATCAAGTTAAGGAACTTACAGATAAAGTAGATAAATTGAATGAAATAGTTAGGCTTTTATGCAAGGCGAAAATGCCGGACCCAAGATATCCATATTCACATTGGCTTTTATACAAAGGAATTGACAATAAATTAAAAAGAAAGTTAGGCTATGTTTTGAATATGCTAGATATGAGATTCAGGGGTGAAGCAGTGGAAATGCCTAAAAAAACTGCCTTTGTAGATGGTGATTTAAAACAAGTTCTATATGTTAACCAAAAGCCTACTTTTGAAGAAGTATGTGTGATATTAAAAAGTTTATTAGGAGAGAAGTGTCCAAGTAATGTTGATACTTATATATTGATGATGAGTTTACTGAGAGAAGGATTGCATGTAGAATTATCAACACATCTTTTAGTCGATGCTTCTAAAAATACTGACTATTCTGCTCATAACTTTAGCCAATTTATATAATATAAGGCTTAAGGATTTAGCCATAATTGAGTTCTTTCTTAAGTTTGAGGATATATTAGAATCGGTTATCTGATTAAGCGGAATAGATATCCCAGTTCATTTCTTAGAAGCGGGCTACAACCGGTTTAACTAGTATAGAGAATTATTTTACACAATCTAAGTAGAACTGGCTTATCTATGGTATTCATTATTATTAGATATGTTTCGAACTATCTTGGAAATGCACCATTATTTATATCAATGCATGTACCGTTTATATATTCTGGGCTATCTGTTGCTAGCCAATATATTGTTTTTGCCACTTCTTCTGGTTTGGCGAACCTATCTAAATAAACGTTGCTTTTTATATCTTTTTTCCTTTGTTCAGGTATTAGTGTCATCATATCAGTTTCTACGGGTCCTGGAGCTACTGCATTTATTATAATTCCTTTACTTCCTAATAACTTTGCAAAACTTTTAGTTGCATTAATTAGTCCAGCCTTTGATATTCCATACCATATGTCTGGATGTCCAATTTGTCCTGCAATTGATGAGATGTTTACAATCCTCCCACTGCCAGAAGCAATCATTGATTTTGAAACATGTTTTATAAGTTCTATCGGTGCATAAAGATTTATATTCATAATTTTTTTTATTTCTTCTTCTGAGTAAATATCATAAGGTATAGAATTCATTATTCCAGCATTATTAACTAATACATCTATATGATCAAGTTTACCAACTAACTTCTCTATGCCACTTAAATAAGATAAATCATATTCTATCTTTTCAACATTTTCATTATCATCAAATTCAAAATTAGTGTAGTCTCTTGCAACTATTATAATTTTATAATTATTTTTAAGAAATAGTCGTGTGCATTCTAATCCAATGCCTTTATTTCCGCCTGTTATTAAAACAGTTTTCTTCATTACATTCACTTCTTTCTTATTAATTTTATTGATCATATATTATTACATTATATACTTTTATAGGAATAATTATATTAAGAATGCAGTTTATAAAAATCTTAATAAAAAAGCTTAATTAGGAAAAACTTTTGGATGTTTGGATAATCTGTGATTTTAAGACCATAAAAATATTACCAGACTAAATAATTATAAAAAAATGAATATAAACAAATAAAAGCACAATAATATTAATCATAGAGCATATAATGAGTATTATATAAAATTATAATTTAGATATTGACAATACACTACATAATTGATAATATATGTATAATTTAACAAATAAAGTCTTTGAAGAGGAAGAGTAGTTGTATAACTGAAATAAAGAGAGGGAATGCTGGTGGAAATTTCCCATGATGTGTATGATGAAGGTAGCCTCTGAGCTGTAAACCGAAATCTATGAGAGAGTAGGCTTTAACGGAGATCCCGCTGTTAAAAGGGAAGTAGTATCGGCAATATAAAATGCCTGCACTATAAATTGAGAGTGTACATCAGTACAAACTTAGGTGGTACCACGGAGATTATCCTTCGTCCTATATTTTTAGGACGGAGGTTTTTTTATTTTATATAAAAGATAGAATTTCTATTTTTCTTAAGATCAATGGCTAGTCATATAAATTATTTATCAATGCATGATGCAGAAAATAGTGCACGATTTTCTTGCATTATAAACCAACTTTTTATTAGGAGGAATTAATATGTTAAGTAAAAAATATAACCCATCAGAGGTTGAAAATAAATGGCAACAATATTGGCAAGATAATGAGATATATAAATATGATTTTAATAGCAATAAAGAAACCTTTTCAATAGATACCCCACCACCTACTATAAGCGGAAGCCTTCATATAGGTCATATATTTTCCTATACTCAGGCTGAAATTATAGCGAGATTTCAAAGAATGCAGGGTAAAAATGTATTTTATCCTTTTGGTTTCGATGACAATGGGCTTCCTACAGAAAGGCTTGTAGAGAAGGAAGAAGGTATAAGAGCAGCATCTATGCCGAGAAGTGAGTTTATTAAAAAATGCTTAAAGACCACTAAAAAATATGAGGAAGAGTTTAAAAGTCTCTGGACAGCAATGGGATTTAGTGTAGATTGGAGTCTCCAGTATGAGACTATTAACAAAAGAGTACAGAAAATATCTCAAAAGGCCTTCATAGATATGGCTAAGGCAGGAAAGGCTTATATAAAGCAGTCGCCAGTTTTGTGGTGTACTACTTGTCAAACCTCCATAGCCCAAGCCGAGCTTGAAGCCATAGAGAAGGAAAGTACCTTTAATTATATTCCTTTCATTGTTGATGGTGAGGAGCTTATAGTTGCAACAACTAGGCCAGAACTTTTATATGGATGTGTATGCTTATTTATAAATCCAGAAGATGAAAGATATAAAAAATATATAGGGAAAACTGCTAAAGTACCTTTATATAACTTTGATATACCAATTTATTCAGATGAAAAGGTAAGTTTAGAAAAGGGAACTGGTGTAGTTATGTGTGCAACCTTTGGTGATACTACTGACTTAGAATGGTATGAAAAGCATAAATTGAGTTACAAAAGGGTAGTTGAGGCTAATGGCAAAATATCTGGTGAAGTTCCTTATATAGGAGGCTTAAAGGTAGCTAATGCTAGAGAAAAGATAATAGAGCTTCTTAGAGAAAATAACCTTTTAATAAAAAGCGAAGCTATTACACATAAGGTTTCAGTTCATGAGAGATGTGGAAAGCCAATAGAGATAATACCGTCAAAGCAGTGGTATATTGATATATTAAGCGAAAAAGAAAAGTACCTAAAAGCTGCTGACAGTATAAACTGGTACCCTGCTTCAATGAAGACTAAGTATATAAACTGGGTTGAAAACCTGAAGTGGGATTGGTGTATTTCGAGGCAAAGATATTATGGAGTTCCATTTCCACTTTGGTACTGTAATAAATGCGGCAAGACTATTTTTCCAAAGGAAGAGGAGCTTCCAATAAACCCAATTGAATCAAAACCGTCTTCTGCTTGTCACTGTGGATGTAATGAATTTACCGCTGAAACAGCTGTATTTGATACTTGGGCTACATCTTCCTTAACTCCAATGATAAATTCAGACTGGAAGGGTGATAGGGATTTAACTAAAAAACTTATGCCAATGGGGATGAGGACTCAAGCACATGAAATCATTAGAACTTGGGCCTTTTATACCATAGTTAGAAGTCTGTTTCATACAGGAGAGCTTCCTTGGAAGGATATAATGATATGTGGGTTTGTTCTAGCTAAAAAAGGAGAGAAGATAAGTAAATCAAAAAATAATGGCACTTTATCACCAAAGGACCTTATTGATAGACATTCTGCTGATGAACTTAGATATTGGTCTGCAGGTGCAAGGCTTGGCACTGATACTATGTTTTCTGAAGAGGAACTTAAGCAGTCTAAGAGATTTATCACTAAGCTTTGGAATGCAGCAAACTTTTGTATTATACAGCTTCAAGACTTCGATGGAGAAAAACCAGAGGATCTGCTACCGATTGATAGTTGGATTATAGAAAAAGCTAAAAGCATAGAAGAAACCATGAAAGGATATCTAAATCAATATGAGATAGGGCTAGCTAAGAAGGAGATAGATGAATTTTTCTGGAGTGATTTTTGTGATAATTACCTAGAAATAGTAAAGGATAGATTGTATAAGCCTGAGGTACACGGAAGCAATGAGAGGAAATCAGCTCAATATGCCTTATATAAAAGTCTTTTAGAAATACTGAAGCTTTATTCCATATATGTTCCGCACATTACTGAAGAGATATATCAAGAGTATTTTAGAGCTTTTGAAAAAAATATATCTATTCATAATTTAGGATGGGGAATTGATGTAGATACAGAAAAAGAGAAAATACTTGAATTTGGAGAGGTTATTGAAGGGATTGTTTCAGAGGTAAGAAAGTATAAATCTGAAAGAAATCTTTCCTTAAAAGAAAGCTTGAGCAATCTCAATATTAATATGCCTAAGGAATTTAATAGCTATTTTAATAGAACCTTGAAGGATCTAAAAGCATGTACTTGGGCTGAAAATATTGAATTGCATTTTGATGAAAAGTTTGGCGTAGAGATATTAAAGTAAGGCTGCAATAAAAAACCTTCTAAAGACATTGAAATGCTTTAGTTTAGCTCAGTTAAAAGTTTAATAATTTTCTATACAGTGAAAAAGCATAAGCTAGATGGTATATAGCTTATGCTTTTTGACCTATTAGGATTAGTAAATTTTGATAGAGGTTGCTTGATCGTTAACTGCAGAACCTACGTAAGAACTATTTGATGTAAAGGTCCATTTTGTACCTGTAAAATTATCATTTTGATAAAGCTCCACAGTCCAGCCGGAAGGCACCTTTAAAGAAGATATCCAGTCATTTGGAATTCCGGCAGCATTAAGTTGAGCCATGGTGTAATTTCCTTTTGGCAATGCTACTGAAGTTCCGCCATAATTAGCATCTTGATAGAAAATAGAATTGTTAACAGTTACTGTTTGATAGATTTTCCCAATGCTTGTAAGATTATCGTTGCTATCATATAAAGATGAGTATTTTGTAACCGGATCAGTAGGACATTTATCCATAAACCATGCATATCTTTCAACGAATGGAAGACTCTCGAGCATTGCGACTACACTCTGCATATAAGAATCTGCAGCTTGTTGAGATACTGGGGCACTAGTTGGAATTCCCCATGCATTTATGTCTACTGTACCTAGTTCTGTAATCCAAATTGGCTTTTTATATTTGTTATATACATTAGTTATCTTAGTCTTTATATCATTTATTGAATTAGGGTTTGTGAAGTCAGGATAGAAGTGAAGGGCAATAAAGTCAACTCTGTACCCTTTGCTGTTAGCTTGAGTCATGAAGTTATCAAGCCAGCCATTATCAGGCGTAGTAGGCGCAGGGCTTCCAAGACGTAAACCAGTACTCATAAGCTGAGGCCAGTAACCTATTGCCTCATCAACAGACATAGCTGCTTGACCAGCTAAGTCAGGCTCGTTGAAAGCTAAAAGATTTTTAAATTTACCTGAAGCTTTACCTTGAGTTAGAGCAGTAATATTCGAGGAAGTTACATAATCTCTTCCCCAAACCATAGGTACATACTCCATGTTTGTAGAAGTTGTAGCACTGTAGTTAGTTGACCAGTTATAGAACCAGCCTACATTAAGGTCACTAAGTTTAGTAAGATTGTTGTTACAGTAATAGTTAGAAGCAACTCCTTTTTTTGATACACTTCCAACCGCTAATGCCTTTTCTGGTTTGAAAACACCGAAAATACCTACTTGCCCTATAACAACTAAAGACGCTAGTGACAGTAGTAATGATCTTTTTTTAAATACTTTGGTGATCATTTTTATAATCCTCCTATTATATATTTTTAATCTATTTTAAATTTTAATAGATTACAGTGGTGAAAATTAAAAGATTTATATAAAGAAAATTAGTAAAGCTTTAAGAGAGTTAAAAATATATAATCTAATGAAAAAAAGATTCTATTGATGTATTTAGATATGTAATTACTTAATCTATAATCACATAAAGAAGCCAGCATAATTTTGACTTAAGTATAATCATTTGAGTTGTTTATATAGATTTAAATAAAGAAATCTTACAGTTAATAAATGTACTTTATTCTTATATTAGTAGTTGTAAACTGGATTTTCGTATTTGAACGATTTAATGATAAAGAAGAATAAATCATAAATTGAAATATGTAAGAAACAAACGAAAGGTGTATTTGGTTATTTTTATGTTGATAAAAACGGGAAATGTATCGTTTTCACAGAAAATATTATAACATAAAAAGTGGGGAAGTACATATAAATTGGTAACAAAATATAAAAATAAAAAAACATAAGTTTATTTATTATAAAAAAGAGCATTATAGATATTGTGAATATTATTTAAGGGAGTTGAAAAAAATGAGTAAAGTTCTATATATAAAAGCAAATTGTAAACCAGATGAAGCATCAAGAACTTTTAAGATATCTGATAGCTTTATTGAGAAGTATAAAGAAATAAATCCAAAGGATGAAATAATAACTTTAGATTTGTACAAAGAGGATATTAATTTCTTGTCAGCAGAAGATCTTGGATCGGTTTTTGGCCCTAAGAATGAGGAAAGCAAGAAACATCCTGTATTGAAATATGCATATCAATTTGCAGAAGCTGATAAATATGTTATTGCTGAGCCTCTATGGAATCTAAGTATTCCTGCTATACTAAAGGCATATATTGATTATGTAAGTGTTACAGGTATAACCTTTAGATATACAGAGCAAGGACCAGTTGGTATGCTTCAAGGAAAGAAGGCAATAAATATAGTAGCAAGAGGCGGTGCTTATTCAGAAGGTCCTGCTGCAGACTTTGAAATGGGAGATAGATACCTAAGAACGATTTTTGGCTTCTTTGGAATAACAGATTTTACTACAGTAGCAGCAGAGATGTTAGATGTGGTTGGGCAAGATGTAGATGCAATAGTAAATGGTACAATAAATAAGGCTAAAGATTTAGCAAAAGATTTTTAACTATTGTGGAAATAATAGCTTGTACATATATAAATGGATGGTCATTAGAACTATCCATTTTTTTATTCTTTATTAAGGTTAAAACTATAACTGTATTAACACAGTTTATATATTTTATATTTGAAAACGATTTTAAAAGTTGTATATAATAAAATAGATTATATCTTTTAATACAATAATTTATAATTGTGCTCAGTTGAAATTCAATTAATATGTGTTTTAAGTTATTTATCAAAGAATTTCTATATATGTATAAATTGATAGTTAAAATAAGGAGCTTAAATTAAAATTTAAAATAAGAATATAGTATCTATAATAAAATAATAAAGCTTAAGAACATAAGGAGGATATACATATGAGCTTTCCTAAGAATTTTTTATGGGGTGGCGCAGTAGCTGCTCACCAATTAGAAGGTGGATGGAATAAAGGCGGAAAGGGGCCAAGCGTTGCTGACGTTATGACTGCAGGAGCACATGGAGTTCCAAGAGTTATTACTGATGGAGTAATTCAAGGAAATAACTATCCTAACCATGAGGCTATAGATTTTTATACTCACTATAAAGATGATATTGCTTTGTTTGGAGAGATGGGTTTCAAATGTTTTAGAACCTCAATTGCATGGTCTAGAATATTTCCTAATGGAGATGAATTAGAACCAAATGAAGAAGGCTTGAAGTTCTATGATGATATGTTTGATGAACTATTAAAAAATAATATAGAGCCAGTAATAACTTTATCTCATTTTGAAATGCCTTATGGCTTAGCTAAAAAATATGGTGGGTGGAGAAGCAGAGAAGTAATTGACTGTTTTGTAAGATATGCAAAGACAGTGTTTACAAGATACCAACATAAGGTAAAGTACTGGATGACCTTTAATGAAATAAACAACCAAAAGAATGTGGATGTAGATATATTCGCATGGACTTGTTCAGGGGTTAGATTTGAAGCTGGTGAAAATAGAGAAGAGATAATGTACCAAGCGGTTCATCATGAGCTTGTAGCAAGTGCATTAGCAATAAAGGCTGGACATGAGATAAATCCAGAGTTAAAGATAGGCTGCATGATTGCTTTTGTTCCAATTTATCCATTCTCTTGTCATCCTGATGATATGATGTTATCTGTAGAAGCAATGCATGATAGATATTTGTTTGCTGATGTTCACTGCAGAGGACACTATCCAAAGTATGCATTAAAAGAATGGCAAAGAAAAGGTTACAACATAAAGATGGAGCCTGAGGATGCCAAGATACTACAAGAAGGAACTGCAGATTATATTGGCTTCAGCTATTACATGTCTAATGCAGTTAAGACTGGAGCTAACGAAGCGACTGATGGATTATCAGGAGGTCAAAAATCAACAGTTAAAAATCCATACGTAAAAGCATCAGATTGGGGCTGGCAGATTGACCCTGTAGGTTTAAGATATTCCTTAAATATGTTATATGAAAGATATGAACTTCCTCTATTTGTAGTAGAAAATGGTTTTGGAGCTATAGATGTTAAGGAAGAAGATGGTACAGTAAATGATGATTACAGAATAGCATATTTAAGAGCACATATAGAAGAGATGGAGAAAGCTATAAACCTTGATGGTGTAGAGTTAATGGGATATACTCCATGGGGATGTATAGACTTAGTTTCCTTCACTACTGGGGAAATGAAAAAACGTTATGGCTTCATATATGTGGATAAGGACAATGAAGGCAATGGAACTCTTGAGAGATCAAAGAAGAGATCCTTTGATTGGTATAAGAAGGTTATCGAAACTAATGGTGAAGATTTGAGCGATAACTAATTAAGAGTAAAATAATTTAAGATATATACAATAAATCAAGAAAGTAAAGCACAGGTTATTTAACAGGTGTCTTTACTTTCTTTATATTTCATTAATTAAATACATAGTAAAATAAGGATTTATCTCTTTAGGTAAATGAATAAAGAGAATATTTTTTAGGAGATATTCCAACAGTTTTCGTAAATGACTTCAAAAAATTACTATAATCATTAAATCCACATTTCTCGCAAACATCATTTACATTAGAGCCGGCTGCAAGCAGTGATTTAGCAATACTTATTCTTCTAGCAGTAATATACTTATTAATTGTAGTTCCAGTAGTAGATTTAAATATTCTACATAAATAAGAACTACTTATATAGAAGTGCTTTGATAAACTTTCAATAGTGATTGGATTACAGATATTGAGGTTTACATAAGTAAGTATATCTTCAACCAATTCATTGTATTTGTAAGATGTATCCTTTAAATCACTCATAGCGCTGGCCTGGTATAATGAATTAATCATTACTAGTAATTCCATAAAGGAACTTTTTTCAATAATATCGCTTCCGTATGCTTCAACAGAATTAATCTTATTCACATAATACATAAATCTTTGTTGCTGATCTTTTGTAAGTGATAACTTATGATTAAAGTGTTCTGGACGATAGGAAAAACAATAATCTAAATCAGTAATTTCAGTAGAAAGATTTCGTACAAATTCAGGATGTACAGATATAACTATTCGTTCTAGCTTCATTTGGTCAGTTTGTGATAAATAATGGCTTTCGTATTGGTTAATTACAAATAAATCTCCTGGATTTATATCATAGAACTTATTGTTTATCAAAAATTGCTTACTTCCACATATAGAATAATATATTTCATAGCAATCATGAACATGAATATCCATACTTTTCTCATCTTTGTAAAGATGGGCAATTGCAAAACTTTTGGTATTCATACACTGTAGCATTGACTCTTTACACGAATTAAGTTCTTTCAAGATAGGTTCACCTCTTTATAATCTAGTATATATTAAAACTCATATTTAAAATTGTCTCATCAAAATCGGTGCAAGTTTCAAGGAAATATATGTAGGAAAAATTTAAAAATATTTAAAATTGTATTATTGATATAAGTATAAAATCGTTGTTCAATAATTGCAATATTTAATATAAAAAATAACAAGAAATTGAAAATGTTAATTGCTATACTTTATATATAAATTCAAAGTAAAATAGAAGGTTTTATTTAATTACTCTAATAGTGCCTAAAAATAAGAATATATAGATTTAAATTTGAATTGGAGGAATTTATAACATGAAGATAGCATTAATTAATGAAAATAGTCAGGCCTCAAAAAATGAAATAGTATATACTGCTCTAAAGAAGGTTGTAGAACCTATGGGACATCAAGTATTTAATTATGGAATGTATAGAACGGAAGATAAGAATTCTCTTACTTATGTTCAAAATGGTATATTAGCAGCTATATTGCTTAATTCTAGTGCAGTAGATTATGTAATAACTGGTTGTGGTACAGGTGCAGGTGCTATGCTTGCATGTAATTCATTCCCAGGAGTTATATGTGGTTATGTAGTAGATCCTTCAGATGCATATATGTTTGCTCAAATAAATGATGGAAATGCAATATCTATGCCATTCGCGAAAGGTTTTGGATGGGGAGCAGAGTTGAACCTTCAATATGTTTTTGAAAGACTTTTCGAAGGTGAAAGTGGACAAGGATATCCAAGAGATCGTGCTATACCTGAACAGAGAAATAAGAAAATATTAGACGAAGTTAAGAAAGTTACTTATAAAGACATCGTAACAATACTAAAGGGAATAGACCAAGAGTTATTAAAGGGAGCAATCAGTGGAGAAAGATTCAAGGAATACTTTTTTGAAAATTGCAAGAATGAAGAAATAGCCTCATATATAAGAGAGATATTAGCTTAGTAAAGATGAACCACTTCGATCCGAAATCTATTTTTAAAACTCTCACGGGTTTTGGTGAGAGAATTTAAAAATAATAAATTTTATTACGAAGTAGTTTATCTATACTAACATAACTTTAAGCAAGTAAATATATATTCAAATAAAAAAATATAAAAAATATAAAAAATCGCTAAGAGATCACTTAGCGATTTTTTTCTAGATGCTTTCACTTATTAAAAAAATAGTATAGAATAGTAAGTGCAGCATTGTTCACGTGAACAATGGCTACTTCATTTGGTTTTAAAACTTTTAATATTCACTGATTAGAGCGAGATGAATGGGTTATCTATAAATAATTATAGAAAAATTATAACGTGATCGGACGGTGACAAATCTTGACTACAGATATGACAAAAGGCAATATACCTAGGCATTTGATTAGCTTTTCAATACCATTGATTCTTGGAAATTTATTTCAACTTACTTACAATGCAGCAGACTCTATCTTTGTAGGTAGATTCGTAGGAACTAAAGCACTAGCTGCAGTGGGAACTGCCAATCCTATTATGAATATAGTTATGTTTTTAATAATTGGTATTTGCATGGGAGCATCTGTTTTAATGAGCGAATATTTTGGATCTGGAAACATTAAGAAGCTTAAGAGGGAAGTTTCAACTACAATGATTGGTGGGTTTATCTTCACTTCATGTATAATTATTTTTTGTGTGGCATTTACTAAACCAATCTTGCGATTAATAAGAACTCCTGAAGAACTTATTCCAGATGCTACTATTTATTTAAGAATAATCTTCTTTGGACTGATTTTCACCTTTTTATACAATGTTTTTGCAGCAACCTTAAGAAGTATTGGAGATTCAAAAACACCACTTAAATTTCTAATGATTTCATCTATTTTAAATGTGGTAATGGATATAATATTTCTAAAGTTTTTTCATATGGGAGTAGAAGGAGCAGCTATAGCTACAGTTACAGCTGAAATGTTTTCTAGTGTTTTTTGTATTGTGTATATATATTTAAAAGTTCCACTTTTACGTTTTTCAAGAGAAGAAATTATACTAGATAAAGCTTTACTTAGAAGTACAATAAATTATAGTTGGGTTACTGCAATGCAGCAAACGTGTCTATATGTAGGAAAAGTATTGGTTCAAGGTGCAGTGAACCCATTAGGCGTACAAGCTATTGCAGCCTTTAATGCAGTTAATAGAGTAGATGATTTTGCTTTTATGCCAGAACAAAGTATAGCTCAAGCAATGACTACTTTTTTGGCTCAGAATAGAGGGGCTAAGAAAAATGATCGTATTAAGCCAGGCTTATGGACAGGACTAAAGTTAGAAACTATTTACTGGTTCATAATATGTGCAGTGATTTTTTTAGGATCAAGGAGCATAATGAAGCTCTTTATCAATGGCAGCGATGATGCTGTTGTAAATATGGGAGTAATGTATCTTGAAATGATGGCATTTTTCTATTTACTACCTAGTTGGACAAATGGAATACAAGGGTACTTTAGGGGAATGGGTGATTTGAAGATAACATTAATGTCAACCTTTGTACAAATGATTGGAAGAGTAATTTTCTCTTACATTTTTGCTCCAAGATTTGGAGTTGCAGGTATAGCATTAAGTTGTGGTCTTGGATGGATTGTAATGCTAAGTTATGAGGTGCCTTTCTTTATAAAGAATATAAAGAAAAGCTAATTTGAATCGTATATAGATATAAAACTAAAAAAGTCTAAATTATATTGGTAAAACGAAAATCAATATAATTTAGACTTTTTTCAAGGTTGTATTAATATACTATTTTTAAACGATCTTTACAACCGTACCTAAAGGTACTAAGCTTGATAACTCCAGTACATCTTTGTTATACATACGAATACAACCATTTGACACATTTTTGCCTATGGAGGCAGGATTATTAGTTCCGTGGATGCCGTAATCACCATTAGGTGCATCCAGTCCTAGCCACCTTACACCAAAAGGACCACCTGGATTTATAGCTTTATTTATTATCTTAAAAGTTCCCTTTGGAGTAGGGGTAGAAGATTTTCCAACTGCAACTGTATAGGATTTGAAAAAGTTACCAGACTTAAATAAAGTTAGTGTATGGGCTTCCGTATTAATTGTGATGCTATAAATTGCCCTGTAATATTGAAAATAGTCATCAGAGAATGGATAATCAAACATAAAACTCCTAAAAAATAATAATTAATATAGAATATATTATTATGATTAGTAAAATTGAGTGAATATAAGTTATAGATGGATTACGAAGTAGTTCATCTATATAAAATTAATTAAAAAATATAGGAAAGTAGGAATAATTTATGATATTATGTATATATATGTATTAGTTAATAGTTATTATTGATTAAGTACATCTATCAATGAATGGAGTACTGCTAGAATTTATATTTTAATAGTGGAGGCTTTGATCTATATACTTAATTGGGCACTTTGTATATGGTGAGCGAGTAGTGCAACCGGCCAACTTATAATAGTAGGTCGGTTGCATTTTGAGTTTTTTGGAAATTTTGAGGGGGATAAAATTGAAGAAGTTTATAATATTTTCAATCATTACGATCTTGCTACTTTTTTTAGGATATAAGTACTTGTTTTTAGTTAGGAATCAAGTATCTATATATAAGGAGAATGGAGTTTCTTATATAGCAAAGGTTGATAGTAAGTCTTTTTATATATACAAGTATGGGAAATGGGAGAAATCTTTTATTAAAGGAGTAAATATAGGAGCTGCTAAACCAGGCGCTTATCCAGGGGAACTAGCAATAACTAAGGATGAGTATATGAGATGGTTTAAGGAGATTTCAGCCATGAATGCAGATACTATAAGAGTATATACAATTCTTAAACCAGAGTTCTATGATGCTTTATATGAATATAATAGGACTGCAATAAAACCATTATATATTTTTCAAGGGGTTTGGGCAAATGAAGATGATCTAAAAAAATTTAAAAATACACATAACCCAAAGATTAAGAATGGATTCAAAGAAGATATAAAGACGCTTGTAGATATAATTCATGGAAATGCAAAACTATCGGCTAAAAGTGGGTATGCTAGTGGTAATTATACAAAGGAGGTATCCCCTTATGTTATGGGATGGATACTAGGAATTGAGTGGGACCCTGAGCTTGTAAATAACACTAATGCTATTAATAAGAATATAAGCGATTATAATGGTAAGTTCTTATATACTGAAAAAGCTTCTCCTTTTGAAATTTTCTTAGGTGAGTCAGGAGATTATGCAATACAATATGAGACTGAAAAATATAAAATGCAAAGGCCTGTGAGTTTCACTAATTGGGTTACAACAGATGTGTTAAAGCATCCAAATGAACCATTGGAGACTGAAGATATGGCTGAGGTTAATACGGAACATATAAAGAAGAAAGACACTTTTAAATCAGGGCTTTTTGCAGCTTATCATATATATCCGTATTATCCAGATTCTATGAATTATCAACATGAATATTCAAGCTTTAAAGATGAAAATGGTAAAGTAGATACTTATAAGGCATATTTAAAAGACTTAATTAAAGAACATACAGTTCCTGTATTAGTTGCCGAATTTGGTGTTCCTGCAGCAAGGGGAATGGCGCATAGAAGTGTTTATATGGGGTACAATCAAGGGAACTTAGATGAAAAGAGTCAAGGGGAAATGGATGTAGCTATGCTTAAGGATATATATGATGAAGGATATGCTGGAGGACTTATATTCACCTGGCAAGACGAATGGTTTAAAAGAACATGGAACAATATGGATCTTGATATAGCTGATAGAAGAGCTTACTGGTCCAATACACAGACAAATGAGCAGGAATTTGGGATATTAGCTTTTGACCCTGGAAATAAGGAAAGTATATGTTATGTTGATGGTGATGTATCAGATTGGAAGAAGGATAAGCCTATAATAAGCGATGATAATATGAAGATATATACTAAAAGTGATGAAAAATATCTATATATTATGGCAGACGTTAAAAATTTTAATTTTGATGAGGATAAGTTACTTATTCCAATTGATATAACCCCAAAGTCAGGTAACTTAAAATATAAAGACTTAAACATAGAACTAAAAAGACCTACAGATATGATAATAGCTTTAGATAAAAAAGCAGGATCTAGGATAGTTGTGGATGCTTATTATGATTCTTTCTATTATATGTACGCGTACAAGGCACTTAAGAAAGATGGTACTTCTATGATAGATAAGAATTCAACTTATGAGAAGAAAGATACAGGAATCTTTAATCCTATGTACCTTTGTTTAAATAGGCAGCTGTATCTTCCACAGGACAACAAATCAATTCCCTTAGAAAAGTATGAAACAGGAAAACTTGTTAAAGGAGACGGTAATCCAAAGAATAAGGATTTCAACTCTTTAACGGATTTTTCTGTAAACAAAGATAAGATAGAGATTAGGATACCTTGGCAGTTATTAAATGTTATGGATCCTTCTTCAAAAATGATCATGGATAATTTTTATGAGAAAAAAGATATAGCTCCGTTAAAAATAGATGGATTATATGAAGGTGGAATTTTAATTAGGGACAATAAGGTAGTTGATAATAGTGAAATGAAATTATATAGCTGGAAGGAATGGGAAACACCCACTTATCACGAAAGGCTTAAACTTTCATATAACATTATAAAAGATGCATTTAAATCTATAGGATATTAGAATCAGTTTCAAGCTTTAAATCATTATTACATTTACATTAAAATTTGAGGGAGGTTATTATGGATCAATATGTATATATATCAATAGGATTTTTTTCAATAATAATAGTATTACTGTATTTCTATATATTTTATGAAAAAGTTATAGAATTATATAAAAATAAAAAATTAAATAAACATGCACAAGAAATAATACCACTTATTGATTCTATCGTCAGTGGAATAACAGCCGAAGGACTAAATTATAATAACTTGGAACAGATTAAAGTATTAAGTAAGGATAAAGATAAAAGAGGAATAATTGAAGAAAGAATGCTTTATCATTTTGAAAATAAAGATAAAAACTATTTTAGTAAATTAACTAAAATATGCGAAGGCATTGATATTATAAAATATGAAATTGCAAATTTAAAAAATAGAAATTATTTTCATAAGGCATTAGCTGCAAAAAACTTAGGGGATTTGAGAGGCGAACAAGCTATTAAAGCCCTACTTGATGAAGTAAATACTTCAAATAGTGATTTAAAATATAATATTTTATTAGCACTTGCCAAAATAGGAGATGAAGATTCTTTTATAAAGGCTTTCGAAGATATAGATTCAGCAATAATTTTAAGTGAGAGAAGTTTAATTGAAGTAGTTGATACTTTCGAAGGTGACAAAGAAAAGATTTATAGATATATGATCAATTCAGATAATAGTTTCATGGCTTCCGTATTCATAAAGTCAGCCGGTAATTTAAAATATCAGATACTTAACGAAGATATTTCAAAATATCTATGCAGTGAAAATAAAGAACTAAAAATTTCTGCAGTAAAGGCTATAGGAAGTATGGGAGATGAAGTTTATCTTGATACAATAATAAGTCTCTTACAAGATAGTGAATGGGAAGTAAGAGCAGTCACTGCGAAAATTCTGAGTAACTTTGATAGTGACAAAGTGCTCACACCATTAGCTAATTCACTAACAGATGCACAGTGGTATGTAAGATACAACTCAGCCACAGCTATACTTAACCATAAGAATGGAATAAACATAATATCATATGTATTTCAAGGTGAAGATAAGTTTGCAAAGGATATTATTATTTCAGCTATAGAAAATTCTCAAAATGGAGTTCAATTATTTGAGAATTCAAATGAGCCAGAAAGAATGGAATTAGTAAGTCAAATAAACAAGTATAGGAATTCTAAACACGAGGAGGCTGTAGTATGAACTTAACCATAATAAAAGAGATAATTATAGATTTTAATAATTTTGTACTATATTATGTTTTAGCTATTAACTCAATATACTTTATTCAATTAGTATTGTCAGCCTTTAGTCTATATGACTACATTAGAAAGATGCATTATTCTGATTACAAGAAATATACAAGCTCAACAAATATGATACCAATATCGGTGCTTGTACCTGCATATAATGAAGAGAAAACAATCGTAGATAGTATAAAATCGCTTTTATCACTTAACTACCCATCTTTTGAAATAATAGTAGTGAATGATGGATCAAGGGATGAAACCTTTAAAAGGATAGTTGAGGCTTATGGATTAAATGAAATAAACCAGCCAGTAAGATATTTGATAAAGACAAAAAAGGTTAATGGAATCTATAAAAACTTAGATATACCTAATTTAACTCTTGTAGATAAAGAAAATGGAGGAAAGGCTGATGCCCTTAACGTTGGAATAAACATATCTAAGTATCCTGTATTTACATCAATAGATGCTGATTCAGTGCTTGAAAGCGATTCATTGGTCAGAGTTATAATGCCATTTATTGAAGACAAAGAGACTGTGGCAGTGGGTGGAATCGTAAGAATAGCAAATGGCAGTAATATAAAGCAAGGAAAGGTAAGAGCTATAGGATTACCTAAAAACAATCTGGCAATGTTTCAAGTTATAGAGTATCTAAGAGCCTTTTTAACTGGTAGAATGGGATGGAATGCTTTGGGATGTCTTCTTATTATATCGGGAGCCTTTGGTGCCTTTAGAAAAGATGTAGTTATAGAGGCTGGGGGGTACGTGGATAATACAATCGGTGAAGACATGGAGTTAGTGGTTAAGATTCATAAGAACTTGAGAAAGAATAAAATTAAATATAAGATAAAGTTTATACCAGATCCAGTTTGTTGGACACAAGCACCTGAAAAGATAAAAGATTTAAGAGGACAAAGAAGAAGATGGCAGATAGGACTTATGGATAGCCTTTTTCGACATAAAGAAATGTTCTTAAACCCTAGATATGGTGTAGTAGGATTATTTGGAGTACCATACTTTTGGATTTTTGAAATGCTTGGTCCAGTAATAGAGATTCTAGGATATATTTTTATTCCTTTATCATATGCGTTTGGTTTATTAAATACATCATACTTTATATTGTTTTTAGTGGCATCTATACTTTATGGAATAGTCCTTTCAATAGGTGCAATTCTCCTGGAGGAATATACCTTTAGTAAGTATCCATCCGTAAAGCAGCTCTTAAAGCTTTCGTGGTATGGAATCTTAGAGAACTTTGGATATAGACAAATGACAACACTTTTTAGAATTGATGCCATTATAAGATTTAAAAAGTTTAGAAACAAATGGGGAAAAATAAAAAGAAATAGGTTTAGTGGCGAAGATAACAGAAATACTCAATTAAAATTAAATTAAAGTTTTATCCAGCTAGTGGTGAAATGTGGACTAATGTGACAAAAAAACCTTTAAAAGACCAACATATTTATGCTTGAAATTTATTAATTCATATTACAAAGCTTTATTATTTAGCATATAATAAAGGCACCATAGGCTCTATGGGAAGCGATAATATATAAATATGATTAAATTTTGGTAGATTAGATATGATTAGTATGCATATAAAACCAGGAGAATAATAATTTTTATATGTTAAAGCTTCACATAAGTACATAGTGGTAAAATAAAAAATATAATTGAAAAAGGCAAATTTGTCGAAAGGCAAAGACGCAAAGCTATGGGCCTAAACGGTTATATACCGCATGGTTGCCAGGTTGCCAGGATTCCTTTTAGGACCCTCCCGGCTTTCGATAGGAGGAGTTTATATGTCAAAATCAAAGTTTTTCTTAGCACTATTTATGGCAGTATCTTTAATTATCCCAACACAAGCATTAGCAGCAAATAAGAATAGTGTTAAGACCACTACAGTTAATCAAACTGTAAGCAAGCAAAATTCAACCTGGTTGTGGGATACACAACAGATTGTAAAGAATTCAGATAATATTCTTAATTTTGCGGTTGCAAACAATGTAAAGAACATATACCTTCAGGTGAATTATAGCTTGAATCTTGATTATTATAAGAGTTTTATAAAGAAAGCTTCTTCAAAGAATATAAGTGTACAAGCATTGGATGGTGATCCAGACTGGGTATCAGATGGTGGTGTATATAAGCAACAGCAATTTTTTGATTGGGTGACCAAATATCAAAAATCTGCATTAGCTAATGAAAAATTCAATGGTGTTCACTTAGATGTTGAACCATATTTAAATACTCAATATAGTCAGAATATGAATGGTGTTTTAGCTAATTATCAAAGTTTATTGTTAAATGCAGTGAGCAACACAAATGCTTTAGGAATACAACTGGCGATAGATATTCCATTCTGGTTTGATGGTGTAACTTATAACACAAAGTATGGAACTGGTAACTTGGCTGAATGGATAATAAAGAATGTAAAGAATGTAGTTATAATGGCTTACAGAGATACTGCTGCAGGAACAAATGGGATAATTAGCGTAGTTTCTAAAGAACTAAGTTTAGGTAAGCAATACGGTACTACTGTTACAGTTGGAGTTGAAACTCAGAAATCAAGTGAAGGTGATAACATCAGTTTCTATGAAGAGGGACAAGCTTATATGAATCAAGAACTAAACAAAGTTTATACAAGCTATAGTGGAAACTCAAGCTTTGGTGGATTTGCTATTCATCATATAATGAGTTGGATGGTTTTAAGGAAATAATTATAAGTTTTTAACAGGCATTCTCGAAAGGGATGCCTATTTTCTTTTATTTTTCAGGAAATTTAATCTCCACATAGCTAGTGTGATATGATTATATACAGAAAAATACTTAAATTAGCATGGCTAGTTTGTATGTGTAGGTGGATTAGAGATAAATAGAACAGATAAACTACTTCAGTATTTGAACTTTAAATATAAAGTAGTTTATCTATAGTATAAATGAACATGGAGGATTAAAAATGAATAAAGCTTTTGTATACTCAGAGGATTGCGAGTTTGAACCAGCAGGAGAAAGAGTTCAGAGAAAAATTTTATCATATGGTGATCAACTAATGGCTGTAGAAGTACATTTCGAAGAAGGGGCAGTAGGAACCCTGCATAGTCATCCACATACTCAACTTTCATATGTGTTAGAAGGTGAATTTGAGTTTGAAATTGGTGGGGTCAAAAATATTGTTAAAAAAGGTGATACATTATATAAGCTTCCTAATGTAGTACATGGGTGTAGATGCCTTAAAAAGGGAGTATTATTGGATGTGTTTACTCCGTATAGAGAAGATTTTATAAATAGATAATGGACTGTATAAGGAAGTAAAATTCAAATGACTAATAACAGTAGTATAAATAACAATAATCGACAAAACATATTAAAGTATGTTGAAAGTAATGTGAATAATATGTTAGAATTATATAGATAAAGTCTTTTAAAAGCAAAAACTGAAAAATTTAACTTTTTAAGCAAAAATTAATGAACAACTTTGATATGATTTTTTTATGAAATAGCACAAGTAATTTTTATACTATACGAAAAATTTAATAGTAGGAATACCTATAAAAAGCACCGCTAAAAAGTGATGCTTTTTATATATTGTCAAGATCTATTAAAGTAAGTGTAAATTAGGATATCTAGAAATACAAGATTAAGTTTTGGCTAATATGTGGTAATGGATATAGTTAACTGGATGGTAATGAAACAAAATATTATTGTTGCTATATATTACATTAGTTCATTTATTGATAGGTAGTTCTAAATTAATATTTACTATGATATGATACATTTATGAAACTTGCGAAAAGAATAATAATATGTCGAATAAGCGATTTTACGAGGAGGATGAAATCTTGGATATTTTTCTAGTCATAGGAGTTATAACAGGTCTTCTAGCAATTGTCGTAGGTATGATTGTAAAGGGGGCAAACATAGCTGTATTATTAAATCCTGCAGCAGCAATAATCATTCTAGTTGGAACATCAGCAGCAGTAATGAATTCTTTCCCTAAAAAGGAATTTCTTAATATTCCTAGACTTTTTGGAAAGCTTTTTAAAGGAGAAGGGAAGGAAGATCCTGCGGAAATAATAAAACAAATAGTAGAGATGGCTCAAACAACTCGTAAAAATGGGTTATTAGCACTTGAAAGTACTGTACAAGCTATGGAAAATAAATTTATGAAAAAAGGATTAGAAATGGTTGTCGATGGTGTAGAACCAGCGGATATCGTTGAAGCATTAGAGATTGAAATTGATGGAACGGAAGAAAGACATAGAGCAGGAGCTTCAATATTTACTACAGCAGGTGGTTCAGCACCTACACTAGGAGTTTTAGGAGCGGTTGTTGGACTTATAGGAGCTCTTGGTAACTTAAATGATACAGAGAAACTAGGTCATATGATTGCAGGAGCCTTTGTTGCTACACTTTATGGTATTTTCTTCGGATATGTTGTCTTCCATCCATTCGCATCTAGACTTAAAAGAAAATCCCATGAAGAAATAAGTACAATGAGAATTATACTTGAAGGTATACTAGCTATTCAGGCTGGAAAGAATCCTAAGAGTATTGAAGCTAGATTGATTGGTATGTTAGAACCAAAGGAAAGAGAAAAGGTTATTAGTGCAAATGCTGAAAAGTAAAGGAGATAAATGATGAAAAAGAAAAAAGAACATCATGAAGAGCATGTAGATGAAACTTGGCTTATACCTTATGCGGACATGCTTACACTCCTATTGGCACTTTTTATAGTTATGTTTGCTATGAGTAAAGTAGATTCACAAAAGCTTCAAAGGCTTAGCGCTGAGTTTAATGTTATATTTTCAGGCGGATCCTCTGTAATGTCGGAAGGTGGAACTGATACAACTGCAGCTATTCAATCGCAAGCAGCAAATGCAGGGACCTCGGCAGAGAAATCCAATACTCAAAAAGAAGAAGATACGATGAATGGACTTAAACAAAGCTTAGAATCAGAAATCCAAAGTAAGGGATATGCTGATAAGGTTAAAGTTGAGCTTAATAAGGAAGGTTTAGAAGTATCTATACAGGATGCAGTACTGTTCAATTCAGGGGACGCACAAGTATTACAAGGTGTTAATCCATTACTTCTTGAAATATCAAAAATGGTACGGGGACTAGATAATGAAATCAAGGTTGTTGGACATACAGATAATGTTCCGATAAGTACTAGTAAGTTTAGATCAAACTGGGACTTAAGCGCAATGCGTGCTATAAATGTTATGAATTTTATGGTTGGATCAGGTGGAGTAAGTACTAACAAGATTTCTATACAAGCATATGGCGAATATAGACCTAAGTATAGTAATGATACAGCTGAAGGAAGAGCTAAGAACAGAAGAGTTGAAATTTTTATAATTCGTAAATATGCACAAACTACAGACACAGGTACAACTACAAGCAAATAGAAGAAAGCTTACCATTTTTATGGTAAGCTTTTTTCGTTATAATAATAAAATTAGTAGATTAGAGCTAATGTTTATAGTAAATAGAGAGTTGTTCTCGTAATCATATAAAAATAAACTTTAAAAGTATAAAGATAATTATAGAAGAATAGAATTTACTAATAGTTATGTTTTTGAGAGGTAAAATTGCCAAGAAAGGTATGTCAAAGAGAAATTATAACATCTACATTAGAGAAGCTTAAAAATAAGAGGCTAAAGAAAATAAATCTAATTTGGCTAGAAGCATGCGGTTGTTCAGGAAATATAATTTCGCTTTTAGATGCAGCTACACCAGATGTCTATTATGTTCTATCTGAAATGGTAAATATGACTTACAATAATAGCACTATGGGAGCTGAGGGGCAAAGGGCATTTGATAAATTTCTTGAAACCTTAGATACAGAATTTATCTTGGTGGTAGAAGGGGCAGTTTCTTCTAAAGACGCTGGAATTTATAATATCGTAGCTAATTATAATGGGAAAAGTATCTCAGGGGCAGAAGCAGTAACTCTAGCTGCAGGGAAAGCAAAATATATTTTAGCAGTGGGTACCTGTGCATCATATGGGGGAATTTCTGCAGCAAATCCTAATCCTTCTTCCAGTAAAAGTGTTATTGAGTTTCTAAGCAATCAATCATATCAGACCATAAGAATTCCAGGGTGCCCTGCAAATCCTAGATGGGTGATAAGCACTATAGCTCATCTAATATCATTTGGATTGCCACAGTTAGATTCAGAATATAGACCTTTATTTTTATACGAAGAAACTATACACACTCATTGTTCAAGGAGATCCTATTTTGATAAGAAAATATTTGCAAAACAGCTAGGTGATAAAGAATGTATGTATCAATTGGGGTGTAGAGGTCCTATTACAAGATCAGATTGTGCTTTAAGGAAATGGAATGATAGAGTCAATTGGCCAGTTGAAGATAATACCCCTTGTATTGGATGCGTAAACAAAGGATTTCCAGATGATATGGAACCTTTTATTAATTTTCAATCAGGAGAAAAGTTATGAGTGAAAAAGTTGTTATAAATCCTATTACGAGAATAAGCGGCTTTATGCAGATTGAAGTAACTATAGATAAGAACGTCATAATAGATGCCCGCAACAATGGTTTTTTGTTTAGGGGATTTGAGGAAATGCTAAAAGGAAGATCGCCTTTTGATGCTATTTATTTTACTGAAAGAATATGTGGGATATGCTCTACTGCGCATGGATTTGTATCTGCTGTTGCCTTGGAAAACGCTTTGAAAATCCAGCCTGAAGAGAGTGGGAGTATAGTTAGACAAATAATGCATGGATGCGAATTCTTACAAAATCACATAAGACATTTTTATCAATTTACTTTACCTGATTATGTACAAATAGATATAAACCCAGTAAACGATAATAATGGACGAAAATATAAACTACCTAAGGATTTAAATACAAAGTTAAGCAATCATTATGTAGAAGCGTTTAAATATAGTAGAGATGCACATAAGATGTTGGCTATATTAGGTGGAAAAGTACCTCACAGTCATGGGATTTTTGTTGGAGGTGTCACAGCCAATGTTTCAGTAACAGATATTATAGAATTAAAATCTATACTAGCACCTATTAAAGATTTTATTAATAACGTAATGTTAGATGATATTAATATTATTTCAAGGTATTACGGTGAGGATTTCAAGAACGGAAAAGGTTATGGTAATTTTATGAGTTATGGAGCTTTTGATAATAGTTTCAATGAATCTGAGACATATGTTAAAAGTGGAGTGATGATAAATAATATAAGATATGATTTTGATCCTACAAAAATAGCCGAGGATTCTGTTTATACCTATAGCCCAAGTTCCATTGGGGGTGGAAGTACACCTTCTAATACTAATAAGAAGGATCCTTATACATGGGTTAAGGCAGCAAGATATGATGGAATGCCAATGGAGGTAGGGCCACTTGCAAGACTGTGGATAAGTGGGAAATATAATAATGGTGTATCTACATTAGATAGGGTTACAGCTAGAGTTATAGAAGTTAAGAGAATATGCGATATAATAGAAAAACTTTTAGAAATTATAAAGCCTTTAAAAGCTACTCAGCAGATATGGGAGATACCACAAAGTTCTGAAGGAACAGGTCTTAGAGATACTACAAGAGGTGCATTAGGACATTGGATTAGCATAGCTAATCAAAAAATTGATAAATACAATATAATAACACCTTCTGGATGGAATATATCACCAGAAGACTCTAAGGGCAATAAGGGCGTTATAGAAAAAGCTCTAATAGGAACTTATATTGAAGATATTAAAGCTCCTTCTGAAATTGGAAGAATTGTAAGATCCTTTGATCCATGTGTTTCTTGTGCAACTCATGTTATAAGTGATAAATATAATGATTTTGTTATGAGGATAGTATGATTAAAGTTATAGGTATAGGAAATATATTAATGTGTGATGATGGAATTCCAATGAAAATAATTAATGCAATTGAGCATAGGCTTCGAAGATTAGATTTAGATATGCAATTTATAAAAGCTGAAACTGATTTGGATTTTGCACTAGATTGTTTATCAGACGACGATTTAATATTTATAATTGATAGTACTTATTTTGGTGTAGAGTGTGGAACTGTGACTTTAATTTCATTAGAGGAGAATGAACAGTATATTAAATCATCATCATTTATGCATAACAAGAGTTTAATTTCAGAGATTAGAAATACTAAACTTAATATAAGCGGCTTTATTATAGGAATAGAAGCAGATCAGATATGTTTTAGCTTGAGCTTATCGAAAAAGATGGTGAAACAGTTTGAAAATGTATGTAATGAGGTGTACGAGATAATTAAAGAGAATTGTACAAGTTTAATATCAAAGTGAGCTCAAAGGTATCAATAAATAAGTAATTAGTAAAAGTAGATTTTGGTTAATATATTTTAATAATTAAGGTGTTTTTATAATATATTAACCTTATTTGGATGTTTTATCTTGGAATTTTTGATAAGATATTGTTAAGGTATATTGTGCTGACAATTATTCTGAAAATATAATGGGATAAGTTGTCTTACCAATGATTATAAATAATGTAATATTATCAAAAGTTTGATCTTTAAACAGCAACTTGGATCGTCTAATTGATATTTGATTACTTTTGATAAAGGGAGAAAGAATAATGAACGGATTAGTAGAACTATTAATGAAATTTTGGTACTTATGGATTTTAATGATTTTAGCTTTAATGCTAGACCTTTTTATGCCAAGAATTAAAGGGTTACTTGGTGAAAAGTCAGTAGAATTTCATTTATCTGGATTAGACGATAGTAAATATAAGATAATTAAACACATGATATTAGAATTAGGGGAAAAAACTGTACAAATAGATAATATTGTTGTATCAAACTTCGGTGTTTTTGTAATACAAGCTGAAAATTATAAAGGAAAAATTATTGGAGCAGAGTTTGATGAGAACTGGAAGCAAAGATTTTATGTAAGAACAGAAAAGTTACATAATCCGATATGTGAAAATCGCAAGAATATAAAAGCTTTACAGCAGGTGTTAAAAGAGTTCGATGGATTAAAATACATTCCTATTGTAACTTTTACAACTAATGCTGATTTGCAAGTTACATCTAATACCGATGTAGTTTATACAATTCATTTAGTAGAAGCAATTAAAAAGTATACTGAGGAAATAATAAGTGATATTGATAAAAAGAGAATTTATTCTAAACTTATGTCACTAAATATAGATAGTAATGATATATAGATGAACCATCGTGTGTTCAGAAAAGGCAGATGCGCAAAAAAAATCCACTGAAGAAGATCACTTTAGTGGACTTTTTACTTTATGAAAAAGTTAGAGCTTGGTTTGTAGTGATCATACGGCAGAATTAATAGGAGAACCTGCAAGTACTCTTGGTTTGATAAAAGGAAAATCATTTGAGTTTAAATAAGGAGATAAAAAATAGTTTATCTTTAATTTAAATATAACATCATTAGATTGTGTGGTTCTTGAATAGTCTATTTTACTGTAAGAATATGAAGTTATATCTGGAATATCTCTTAATGCATATTCAATATCAGCAGATAATAAAGAACTATTTAAATATCTTAGGTTTATGCTATTTTTTCTGCTTTTTACTGCAGAGAGAAGTTTACTTTTTAACTCAATTGAATCATGTACTGTATAGTCATCAGATAAATAAATTAATCCTAAGTCAGTAAAAAGTTGAACATAAAAAGCAGAGTTTTTGTCATTAGCAGTAAGTTTAAGTCTTATTGAATTGGAAAAATCAGTTTTAGAGGTTGGGTAGGCTTTTATCCATGAATGATTAACACTTATTTGAGAATCAGTAAGATTATAATAATCATAATTGATTGAATTCGTTAAATCTGGTATGGGGTCATCCAAGGTAATATCAAGATGATACCATATTCCGTCAAGGTTAACTAAATTCCATGTATGTGCCTCACCTTTAGAAATACCTTCTATTATTTTTGTTGGGATACCAACTTTATTTAACATTTTGTATGCAAGTAAAGAATAACCTTGGCATACAGTTTTATAAGGATAAATTAGAGCATCATAATCAGAATGATTGGTTAACGAAACATCATATTGAACATTTTTTACTATCCAATCATGAATTTCTTTTTCCTTCTCATAATTATTCATATCTGGTGTTATAATCTGTGCAAGTATTTTATTGACTTCTTTTTCTATATACATATCTTGAGTTAATGTGTTCCAATAACTAAAAGTAAACTTTATGGTAATAATATTTCCATTGGCTAAGGCTGTATATCTATAGCTCTTACAAGTGTATTTAAGATAATCATCTTTATCATAGATATTATTTATGATGTTTGAAACATCTACTTTTATAGTAGAGGGATCTCCGATATAGCTTAAGTTGTATGTGGTAAGCCTAGAATGCATTGCAATATTAAGCTTAGTTTGTAATTCTTGTAGATTAAATGGCAAGTATGTTTTTGCATGGACTGTTGAAGTGTGCAAATATAAATAAAAACAAAAGATCAAAACAAGCTTAATAATATTACATTCAAAATATTTTCTCAAGAATAATCCCTCCTTCTTTAGTTAGTAAACATTTTTTCAGTATTTCATTAAATATAAAACTGTTTTATTAAAACTTTATTATGAAAATTTTGGAAATATGGTATCGATATATATTAATCTTCGTATTAATATATATCGTATTCATTTAGCTCTAATTCACTTGTAAATTTTATGCCTTAATACATAAGTTTTATTGATTGTATTAAATGAGAGTTATGTACTAAATTAGCCAAGTTTACAATAATGTGGCTTATGAGTTTTTTTATCCATAAACTGATTTATGTTTAGAAAAGTGGCAAGTATTATAAGTGGTATATTTATTTAGATGATAGTGGATTTTTGTAGAAAAAATTGTATCAATAATTTTACATTTATAATAAACAATATAGTCTTAAAAATTAATCATTGAACATAGAATGAAATATGACTTTAGAGAGGGGGCATGAAGTTAAAATTTCATTAATAAAATTTTGCTGCGATTATAAAGGAGATGGTAGTACGGAAAAAAATAATAGTAAACGCAATAAAATTTTGATAGGTAGCATAATTTCTCTTACTGCTCTACTTGTAATTTATTTAGGTATGACCATATATTTTAGAAATCATTTCTACTTTGGTTCAGAAATTGATAGTGTTAGTGTTTCAGGAAAAACTGTAGAAGAAGTAGAAGAACAAATGCCATCAAAGGTTAAAGCCTATACGTTGCAGTTAGAATCAGACAATGGTAAAAAGGAACAAATCACTGCAGATGAAGTTGGATTGAAATATAATTCAAATGGACAAGTGAAAAATTTAAAAGACAAAGAAAACCCATTTGGGTGGGTAGTGGCAGTTTTTAACTCGAACGAGTATAAAATTTCAGAAGCAGTTTCTTTTGATAAGGAACTCTTAAAAAAGAAATTGGATAGCCTATCTTTTTTTGATAGCAGCAATGTAATTGAACCTAAAAATGCGAGCTTCAAATATGAAAATGGAAGTTATAATATTGTAAACGAGGTTAATGGTAATAAACTTAATAAGGATAAACTATATAGTATTGTCTCAGATGCAATTCTTAAGGGCGACGCAACTATAGACTTAAAGAGTACAGATTGTTATGTTAAACCTCAATACACAGCAAGTTCACAAAAAGTTATAGATACTAAAAATATTCTTAATAAATATGTGGCATCAAAAATCACTTATACTTTTGGAAAGAGCACAGAGGTTTTAGATGGATCAACAATTAATAGCTGGATTAAGGTTGATGATAATTTAAACATTTCTTTAGATGAAGGTAAGGTAAAGGAGTATGTTACGAAGCTTTCTAATACTTATGATACAGTTGGAAAGACAAGAGATTTTGTAACTACACTTGGAAACAAAATAAAGGTTAATGGCGGAGATTATGGTTGGTCTATTAATAATACAAAAGAAACTCAAGCTATAGTTTCTGATATAAAAGAAGGGAAATCTGAGACAAAAGAGCCTGCTTATACTATAAAAGGTGTTTCAAGAGATAATAATGATATAGGTAGTACTTATGTTGAAGTTGATATGTCAAAACAACACTTATGGTTCTATAAGGATGGTAAGTTAGTAGTTGAAGGAGATGTAGTCACAGGTAATATAAGCCAAAACCACTCCACTAGAGTAGGAGTTTACTATATAAAATACAAAGAAAGAAATACTAGTCTAAAAGGACAAGATTATGATGTACCTGTTAGCTATTGGATGCCTTTTGATCAAGGTATAGGAATACATGATGCAAGTTGGAGAAGTTCATTTGGAGGAAATATATATAGAACAAATGGTTCTCATGGATGCGTAAACTCACCATTCTATCTTGCTAAAGCTGTGTACGAAAATATTCAAGTAGGTACACCTGTTATTTGTTATTATTAGTAAATATTTAAAATAAGATTACTAAATCTTGATTTGTTCACTTTATTTTAAATCGTTAATTTATGAATGTTTGAAAATCTTATGATAACAAGATTTTCAAACAAGTATAAATTTATGTTCTTTAGAGAAGTTTAGGATGTGGACAAACTATATATTCCCTGTAATTTTCACAAGGGTTTTAACAAGCTGTATCAAGCCAATATGGTATGATACAGCTTATTTAATTTATGTTTTAAAAGCATCGGATGAATAACCTATTAATTTCAACATGGTGCTATTGGTATCGTTAGCTGTCTAAAGTAAGCAGGTTATTGATTATCCTATTGATGCTAACTTCAAAATCTATGGATAAAGAATCCATATCTAATATAGAGTATCTGCAGTTATTTGATTTGTTTTGTATATAACTGAAAATTATCTGCGCTTCATCTATAGCATCCTTATCTAAATATCTTGAATTATTTGAGCTAATATTGCCAAAGAGCTCCAATGTAATTTTGGTCATATAATCGACTAGATTATTGTTTGGGAGAATGGTAAGTTTTTCATTGAAAATTATTTTATTATTACTAATTAGAAAAAACTTTATGGAAGTCTTGTCTAGATTTTCTGTGAGGATTACATTTCTACTTAAGTCCATATAGTTAATCATATTGGTTCTGTCTACAATATAATTTATATCTCCTATAGTGTCTCTATATTTCGCAGCGGTTTCAAAGTCCAATTTATTAACTGCATCAAGCATTTTATACTCTATTTCTTCAATTACACTTGTATCAGTACCTTTAAATAAAGATATAATTTTATCTATAACTGATAAGTATCTATCTTTGGAAAAGCTGTCCATACAGACACCCATACATAATCCTAAAGAATAATTTATACAGGCAGAAGAACTTTTAAACTTATTACTACACAAAATTTTATAATGTTCTTTCAATCCCAGAAGAGCTTTTTCAATTTTATTAGAACTTGTATAGGGGCCGAAGTATATATTTCCATCATCAATAGAGTAAATATCAGATAGATCTATTTCTGGATATTTATCATTTAAAGTTATTTTTATGTAGCAGTATGATATCGGGTTTTTCATTAATTTATTGTAGATTGGTTTTATTTCTTTTATAAGTTTGCATTCAAGCATAAATGCTTCGAATTCAGTATCTGTAATAATATAATCAAAATCCTTTAAGTTTTTCACTAGCTTAACAACTTTGGGAGAATGGGATTTTGAATTTGTAAAATACGACGAAACTCTACTCTTTAAGTTCTTAGACTTTCCAACATAAATTATCGTATCTAGAGAATCTTTCATAAGATATACTCCAGGACATGAGGGAAGATTTTTGATTTTTTCTTTTAAATCCACTATATCACCTTTCAAAATAAGATTAATTTATATAAATATTATTAATAGGCATTTGAAGTAAATCCAAAAATATAACACTCTTTCTAAATAATGTGTACCTTAAAATTTAGATGTTACATGGTAATATTTCAATAGAAGATACTTAGTATAGTGTTATAAATTCAGTTTATATATTTAATTAACAATTAACAATGTTTATTTATGGGAATGAATGAGGAAAATAATAAAAAATACCTTTGAGTGAAGGAATATATCCATATAAAACTGATCTTAAACTATATAAACCTAGGAAGTCTACCTATTAGAAGGAGGAAAATGATGAATAAAGATAGTATGACTGCTTCAGGAACACTGCAGAATGAAGTAGAAAAAGCAAATAAATTTAAAGATAAATATAATTTTGGTGAAAATGTTTATATATTTGACGAGTCAATGCCAAAAAATTATATGCAAGATATATGTGATAAAATATTTAAAACTCAGGAAGCTAATCATTTCGGTGAGGAAAGATATGCTATATTTTTTAAGCCAGGCTCATATGAGATAAACATGAAGGTTGGATTTTATACTCAAGTAGCAGGACTTGGAGAGACACCGTATGATGTAAACGTAACAGGTGCAATAGAGGTTGATGCTGCTTGGAGCAATGGTAATGCACTTTGTAACTTTTGGAGGTCCTGTGAAAATATTAGTATAATGCCAACCAGTGGAGTTGCTAAGTGGGCAGTATCTCAGGCATCGCCATTAAGAAGAGTTAATATAAAAGGAGATTTAACCTTATATGATGGAGGCTGGTCAAGCGGAGGTTTTTTAGCTGATTCATTGATAGAGGGAGAAATTATTTCAGGGACACAACAGCAGTGGTTTTCGAGAAATAATGAATTTAAAAGCTGGAACGGAAGCGCATATAATATGTTTTTTGTAGGGGATACTAATCCACCTGAAGGACAGTGGCCAAAACATCCATTTACTAAGATTGAGTCTGCCCCTGTTATGAGAGAAAAGCCATTTTTAATGATAGATGACGATGGAGATTACAAGGTATTTGTTCCTAAGTTCCAAAGAGAGACTAAAGGGACTACATGGAGAGAGGAAAAAGCTTTAGGTGATAAAGTATCTCTTGAGAACTTTTATATTGCTCATTCAAAAAAAACTAGAGCAAGTGATATAAATTTTGCTCTTGATCAGGGTAAAAACATATTATTTACTCCAGGAATATATCACATAGATGAAACTATAGAGATAAAGAGAAAAGACGCTATAATATTAGGTATTGGAATTGCAACTTTGCTTGCTGATAATGGTGTGGTGATCATGTCTATAGGTGATGTTGAAGGGGTAATTGTTTCAGGATTACTTTTCGATGCTGGCATAGTAGAATCTCCGGTATTGCTAGAGGTTGGAAAGGAAGGAGAGTCTAATAACAACTCATCAAATCCAATTGTATTAAGTGATTTGTTCTTTAGAGTTGGAGGAGCAGATATAGGTAAGGCTGAGGTATGCATAAAGATAAACAGTAATTATGTAATTGGTGATCACTTTTGGGTATGGCGTGCAGATCATGGAAGAGGGGTTGGTTGGGATACCAATATCACTTCAAATGGAGTAATAGTAAATGGAAATGATGTAACCTTATATGCACTTATGGTTGAACATTTTCATAAATATCAAACCATATGGAATGGTGAGAGGGGAAAAACTTATTTTTATCAAAGTGAAATACCATATGACGCACCAAATCAAGCTAGCTGGATGAATGATAAGACTAAAGGCTATGCATCCTATAAGGTTAGTAATAAGGTAAATTCACATGAAGCCTACGGTATAGGTGTATATAGTTATATAATTAATCGCGGTATTAAAGTTGATAGCGCTATTGAGGTGCCAGATAAGGAAGGGATAAACATAAAAAATGCAGTTACGGTTTATCTAAATGGTCATGGAGGAATTTCTAATATAATTAATAAAGACCACAAAGCCGTGAATTGGTTTAACCGTATGAGTAGAAGTACAGATTACTTGCAAAAATAATGCTTAAAGGTAAAAAGAGATGTTGTGAAACTATTATTGTAATAGGGTTACAACATTTTTTTACTGTGCACGAAATTATAAAATTTTAAAGTTAGCTAACCTAGATATTTCAATGGTTCTACAAGTCTTTAAAAAAATACAATAAAAAATTATATTTTCTATATAAAGTATATTGATTTAAAGTTATATTTGTTATATATTATATATAACAAATATAACTTATGTAATTAAGAATGAAAGGAAGTGCGGAATGCTGATAAAGATAGATTTTCAAAGTGAAGTACCTATATATCTCCAATTAAAGAATCAAATTGTCCATGGAATAGCAAGTGGAGAGCTTCAGCCTGAAGAAAGTTTGCCATCCGTTCGTCAAATGGCAGAGGATATCGGTATAAATCTCCACACAGTAAATAAAGGATATAATTTATTAAAAGATGAAGGTTTTGTAACAATAGATAGACGCAAGGGAGCTGTGGTAAATACAATCCCAATAAAGCAAAATGAAAAAGCTACAAATTCACTAAAGGAAGAATTAAAAAACATTATTGCGCAAGCTCATTGTTTTGGAGTTTCTAAAGAAGATTTTATTAATGAATGTAAAAAATTATATTACGAGTATGAGAAGTGAACCTTAAGGAGGTTTGTTTATGAATGATTTATTTATTATGAATTTGATGTCTACCCTAGTTATAGGATTGTTGTATATTACCTTTTTGCTTACTCCAAAAATGACTAGGAAGGATATAATATTTGGTATTGTAATACCACTAGATAGAACAAAAGACAAGGAGATTGACGCAGCTACCAAAAGTTATTATGTAGATATCACCATTTTTACTGCTGTTATGGCTGTTCTATATTTTATAGTTGTGAATATTATTTTTACTAATCCAGCAACTTTAGTAGCAGTAGTTTTTATTATAATTTTTGGTTATTTCTTAATATTTTTAAAAGCTAATAATAGAGTTAAAGTCTATAAAGCTCAAAACAACTTGTTAGCAAATAAAAAGCAGATGGTTTATGTAAATACAGAAATGTCTCAAAAGTTGAGAAATACTGCGGTAATATCATCATATTGGTTTATAATACCTGCAATAATAGCTGTTTCTAATTTAATATTACCATTAATGAAATATGATCAGCTTCCTTCTAAAATAGGAATCCACTGGAATATATATGGCGTAGCAGATAACTTCGTTGAAAAATCAGTAGGGTCAGTAATAACAAATGGGATGGTGACAGTAATATTAGTAGGTATACTAGCCTTTGTTAACTACTCTATTGCAATTAGTAAAAATAAAATTGATGCAGCTCAGCCTATGTCTTCATCACAAAAATTATATAAATTTAAGAGATTTAATTCAATTATGATATTTTCATTAAGTTTATTGCTTTCTAGTTTAATAACATTATTTAATTTAAATTCTTTAAATATAGTTTCAGTTGATTTAGGAAAGCTAACTCCAGTATTGATAGTAGCCTTTGTATTGATAATTTTTGTACCAATATTCTTAACCTTTAAACTTGGCCAAGGAGGAAGCAATTTAAAAACTCAAACTAATGAAGATGTAGACAATACTGTTAGTAATATAGATGATGATATATTTTGGAAGCTTGGATCAATATATTATAATCCAAATGATCCTTCACTTTTCGTAGAAAAACGTTTTGGTGTTGGTTGGACATTAAATTTTGGTAATAAAATTGCCATTGTAATATCAGTGGGATTGGTGATTTTAATACTAGCAATGTCTATATTTCCTTTAATATTTTCTTAATCAATTTTAAAGTAAGGGGTAAATAGAATGGTAAGTAATAGTGTAATTATATCTTTAGTTGTAGTTATGGTTTTATGTTTTGTAGTTCCTATAGGAGCACTTATTTTCTTTAAAGTAAAAGAGCATTTCTCTATAAAGACCACTTTCGTAGGAATATTAGGCTTTGTGTTATTTAGCCTAGTACTAGAACAGTTAATGCATAAGGCTGTAATTTCTTCAAAAATATTAACAGTGGGTACATTAGGCTTTGGTATCTATGGAGCACTTGCTGCGGGAGTTTTTGAAGAAGTTGGACGTTTTGTAATGTTTAAGACTTTGCTTAAAAGAAATAGGGAGTGGAAAGATGGTATAGGTTATGCAATAGGCCATGGAGGAATAGAGGCAATACTACTCGGTGGATTGGGCATGGTAAATTCATTAGTGATAGCACTAGCTGTAAATTCAGGTACACTTGGTGTATTGCTAAAAGGACAGAGTTCATCTGTTGCAGATACTGTAAAGAACTCGGTAGTAAATGCAACTGTTTCAGGGGTAGCACTTGGAGGTGCTGAGAGAGTATTTGCATTTATAATTCAAATAGCGCTTACTTTCGTAGTTTTATATGGAATAAGACAAAGAAAGAATATATACCTTCTAATAGCTATATTATTACATGCTTTAGTTGATTTTGCACCAGCTTTATATCAATCAAAGATTATAACTAGTATTGCAGCTGTAGAAACATTGATATGTATTTTTGCAATAATCGGATTAGTCTTTATAGTTAGAAGTAAAAAAATATTCGAAAGTGCAGAACTCATCGATAAATAATAGAAATAAATATATAATAAAGAATATAAATCTAATTACTAAGTAGTGAATCTTTAGATTTAAACCGATCATAATAAATCAAATAGAATACTAATATAAAATTATAGACCATGCAAATAAAGGAGCAAGCTCCTCTATTTGCATGGTCTTTTTCTGTTAAGTTTAGCAAACTTTGTTCCTACCTGTGCGTTTTGCAAGATATAAAGCATCATCAGCTGCATCTAAGATATTACTAATATTAACTACTGAATCAGGATAAGAAGCTACTCCTATAGAAACTGTTACATGGATTTGCTTATTATCCTCAATTGTAAATAAGGCTTCTTCTACATTCTTTCTGATACGTTCTGCAATTTCGGTTGCATGCTTACAATTACAATCAAGTAAAATTGCGGTGAATTCTTCTCCACCATTTCTAGAAACTATGTCAAAGCTTCTGCAAGAATTCATTAGTATATCACTAAACTGCTTCAAAACCAAGTCGCCAGATGAATGGCCATAGGTATCATTTACTTTTTTAAAAAAATCTATATCTAGCATAAGAATTGATAGGTGTTCATTTTTTTCCATAGCATTATTTATAAGTTTATTTAACATATGATCAAAAGACCTTACATTATTAAGTCCCGTAAGAAAATCTTTAGTAGATTCATATTTTAGCTTTCTATTAAGAGCATTCATTTTACTTATGTAGTCTAACATGTAATATACTAAAATGCATACAATTATATTGGCGATTATATAGTTTTTCAACACCTCTAAAAGTACAGTGTAGTTCGAGATAAGTATTGAAAAAACAATGAGACCATAAAGTAAGTTGAATAAAAACATTTGAACAAACTTTACTTTAAAGCTTGTTTTAAATCTATATATAATACTATAAGCTAATAATAAAACAATTAAGCCTAAGGAGCCTATAATAGAAGCTTCATTTACCCCATAATAACCAATTCTAAATATAACAATCAATGTTGTAGTTATAAGGTTAGATAAAAATCCCCCGTAAATTGAAGAGATTATCATGGCTATTATTCTCAAATCTAAGTGTATTTTATCGTATATCGTAATGCTGTAAAATACTAGCACACATCCTGCTAAACCTGTTATTAATCCTAATAGTAGTTTATCCTTTATTGAAAGATCACATGATAAATTTATATTTCTATTTTGAAATAATTGATTTCCTAGAAAAATAAAGCTTATAAGAATAGTAGCGTTTACAAATAGTAAACTAATCATATAACTCACCTCCAAGCAAAATTGTTATACCAAAATTATAGCATAGCTTGGACAAATATTGGATATATAAAAAATAATTATCAATAAATAAAAATTATCCATAATTACCATATAGTTCATAAATGAAATTCGTATTAACATAGTAATGGGCAAATATAAATAGGTATTAAAACTGTGCTAATACAGTTTTAATAAAAACTAATATTTAAAAGCTCACTTATATTGACAGTAAGAGTTATAATAAAATGATATTAGTATCATTGAAATAACTATTTAATACTATTTAAGAAAGGCGCAAATAGGAACTTGGCGATTGAGTAATAAATATTTATCGTTTGCGCCACATAAGTAAAGATAAATATTTATTGTTTATATTTCGTACAAGAAGCCTATTAATAGGTGAAAAAATGAAGTTTATCCGTAAAGATATCATCACTATGACACTGCCAATTCTCGCAGAGCAGCTATTTGTAATGTCTATGGGAATGGTAAACACCATGATGGCAGGTCACATAGGAAAAGAAGCTGTTTCAGCAATTGGTATGGTAGACTCAGTAAACAATATATTCATAGCTTTTTTTTCAGCACTAGCAATTGGAGGAATGGTTGTAGTAGCTCAATTTATAGGACAAGGAAATACAAAAAAAGCAAATGAATCTATGAAACAAGCACTGTACTCTGGAGTATTTATAACGCTAATAATTACACTTTTAATGTTTATATTTAAAGAACCACTAATAAAGCTTCTTTTTGGATCTGTAGACCATGAGGTTATGCATTCAACAGATAAGTACTTATCTATAACACTTTTAACTTATCCATTTATAACTATAGATCTAATCTGCAATGGTATCCTTAGAGGAGCAGGAGATACAAAAACGCCTATGAAGATAACTATTTTTATGAACATTATGAATGTAGCTTTTACTTTCTCTTTTATAAACATAGTAAAGCTAGGGGTTACAGGAGCGGCAATAGGTATAGCTTTAGCTAGAGTAATTGGTGCGTTACTTGTGTTAAGTGTTTTACTAAGAGGATCAAAGATCATTAAGTTGACAGAAATAAAGAAATTCAAACCTAATAAAAGCTTGCTTACTCCTATATTTTCAGTTGGGTTACCAGCTAGTGTTGAATCTTTGGTATTTAACGGAGGTAAACTAATAACACAAATATATATTGTTAATATGGGAACTGCGGTTATAGCTGCAAACTCTATAACCAGCTCTATTGGTGGAATGATAAATATACCAGGAAATGCTTTATGTGTTACTGCTACAGCATTAGTAGGTCAATACATGGGAAGAGGGGATAGTAAGGAAGCTGAAAGAACTCTAGCATATATCACTAAACTTGCAACAGTTGCTTTAACAATTATGGCACTGGCGGTCTTGCCTTTTTCAAGAATACTTCCTTCACTATATACTAGTGATCAAGAAATAGTTAATCTCAGTGCTCATGTGTGCAGACTATATTCTATCTTTACTCCGGTTTGGGCAATTGCCTTTGTGTTGCCATCGGGCTTGAAAGGTGCAGGGGATGGTAAGTATACAATGATTACGTCATTTATAGGTATGTGGGCTTTTAGAGTTACTATGGGATACTTGATAGGGGTAACTTTACACTTTGGACTTGCAGGTGTATGGATGGGAATGTTCATAGACTGGGTAGTTAGAGGAATCTTATATTTCCTTAGATTTGTAAGAGGAAAGTGGAAGAATCGTGTAGTAATTCAAAGAAAAGTTGAGGTAACCTCAGCATAAATTATTTAAGCATCAGTAATAATTAGTATATTGAATAGATCAATAGAAAATCCACAGTAAGGGAACTGTGGATTTTTTTATTTTCATTATATATTTAAATAAAGGGAAATCAAAATTCTTAGGGATATGGATGTACCGCTTCATATTAAAGATAGATATCGGATCGAAGTGGTACATCTATATTAACTTTCATTAAATTTTCTAACATTATCAAACTTATATTTTAATATTATTGATGCTAAGATCAAGGTTACTGCATTTGCTGATATTATAGCAATATCTTTTATGTATGCACCATAGATTAACCAACAGAATACACCAATTGTAAAAAGAAGATACATAACGAAAGATATGCCTGCAGTATCTTTTGTTTTTATTGTCTTTACTGCTTGAGGAACAAAGGAAACGGTTGTTAAAATTGCCGCTATTATACTTATAAATTTAAAAAACATAATGCCCTCCTTCGATATATAAACTTTATTTATTGTGGTGCTTTACAAGCTAAGTTTATTATATAAATGGGGACATTTCAATTGTTAAAGTTTATTACTGTGCTGGTACAGTTACGACGTATAGATAAACTACTTCAATCACTGGGCTCCAAATAAAGATTTCGATGATTCTACGAATCTTTATTTGGATAAATCCTAATATGAAGTAGTTTATCTGTATATTACATAAATTATTAGATGACATTAACTAGAGTGAACCATATATGACATTTCTAAGTCTTGGTTGATGGTAGGCTTCGAAGTTAGGAAACATTTGCTGCATGTAAACAGCAGAGAGCTTTTCTTTAGGGTCTATCATAACCCAAGTACCAGCCATCCCACACCAGCCAAATTCTCCTACAGAACTGTTTGAACCAGCCTTTACTTTGTCTATCATTACTCTTACACCAAGGCCATACCCGTAACCAGCCTGATAAGGCCAATCAAAATCCAATATTTGTTCTGGGCTTAGATGATTTGTAGACATGAGCTCAATGGTTTTAGAACTAAGTATTTTAATTCCGTTTAGCTCACCTCCATTGGCTAGCATCTGAGCAAAACGACTGTAGTCACTTAAAGTAGACAATAGACCTGCACCACCACTTTCAAAAATAGCATCAGGTTTATAATTTACATCCATATTGGTGATCTTTGTTAAGATTCCATCTTCTGAACGATTGTAGAGACAACATAACCTATGAAGTTTATCTTCTGGAATCCTGAAAAAAGTATCTTTCATTTCTAGAGGAGTGAAGATTTCATCCTTAAAAAATTGACTTAAACTTTTGCTAGATACAACTTCAATTAAGGCACCAAGAATATCATGACTATAGCCATATTGCCAATGGGTTCCAGGATCGAAAGCTAGTGGTACTGTTGCAATTGCTTTTGAGAAATCTCTAATATTATATTTTTCGCCAGAAGAGAATTTATGAGCAAAATCTTTTTCTATTTTTGAAATGCATCGTGCGGTTTCAATGTTATCGCCTGGATAAGTTAAGCCAGAAGACATGGTGAAAAGATCTTTTATGGTTATTGGTTTTGATGCAGGCGAGGTATACAAAGCTCCATATGGAGTATATCTATGGACTAAAGAGTTTTTGAACTCAGGAAGATATTCATCTATGGGATCATTAAGAAGAAAAAGACCTTTTTCATATAAAATAAGTGCAGCAACACAGGTAATAACTTTGGTCATTGAATAAATTCTATATATAGTGTTTTCTGATATTAGTGTTTTATTTTCTAAATCTGAAAATCCTACAAAATTGCTATATTTCTGGCTTCTGTTTTGAAACACTGAGCAGGAACATCCAGCAGGACCTTTTTCTACAAAACTTTTCAATAATGGAGTAAGCCTTTCAAACTGACTCATATAAAAGCCTCCTTTTAAAAATCTATATAGGGAAATTATAGTATTAACGTTTACAGCTATCAATATTTCATTGAATTATTTCAAAACTTTGTAAAATGATACAAAAGTATAATTGACTAAGAAGCATTTTTACAAACAAAAAAATAAAGTTAGACTATTAATTATAGAGTTCCTAACTCAACTATTAATTTATACATGCCCGAAAATCCCCAGAAGCCGAGATTTTCGAACAAGTATAAATTAAGTTTCGATACAGGAACTCTCTAGATCTAACTTTATTTTAGTTTGATGAAATAATAAATTAAATGGTTAAAGTTTACTTTTACAGTTAATATTTATAATTAATTGTGGTAAACATTCCCCCAGTTGGTTTTGTCATATTATTAGACATGTGGTGAGCAATGTGGCAGTGGAATGGCCAAATACCAGGGTTGTCAGACTTAAATATTACATCCCATGTCTCACCGGGGGCAACAAGGATTGTGTTTTTTAAGAGATAATTATTATAGCTCATACTATTACCATCAGATGCAACAACTAAAAATTGATGGCCATGAAGATGTATTGGATGAGCATTCATAGAGATATTGCCAAGTCTTATTCGAACTATGCTGTTTAAACTAGTAGTTATTGATGTTGTAGAAGGGAAGGAACGACCGTTCATAGTAAAAAAGTTAAAATCATGAGCAATGGGGTCAATATCATATAAGCCAGGTCTAATTTCACCCATTTCAAGGCCTTTTAAGTGGAACTCCTGAAGCATAATAAAATAATCGTAGTCTATATTAGATTGTTTCTTGGGATCTAAGATTATGAAACCTCCACATAGTCCCATCATCTCCTGACGGCTGTTGTTTACATGAGTATGGTACATATGAGTTCCAGGAGGATTAACTATCTTAAATCTATAATCAAAATAGCTACCGGGCTGGATTTTTGGAGTAGGCTCTACATCAGGGACCCCATCCATATTGTTAGGCACATCTAGACCATGCCAATGAATGCTGGTTGGTTCTGGGAGATTATTATAAACCCTGATGTTTACTATATCACCTGGATAAACTAAAATAGTAGGTCCAGGAGTACTTCCATTATAGCCCCATGCATTAATAAAGAGATCAGGTAGCAATTCTTGCTTAACTGGTTCAGCAATTAACTCAAAATATTTTATTCCATTTTTTGTTATACAGGGTAATGTATTTATATCTGGAGTAATAACCAAGGTAAGACATCCTTTAATATTAGTTATTCATTGTATTATATAAGAAAGGATTAACGGGTGTTACTGGTAATTTATCGATAGGATCGTAAGTTTACAATGAAAACATCAAATGATATACTTACAATAAGTTGATTAAATTGTCATATAATGATAAAATTATCAAAAAGTTAACATTTTTTTCAAGGCACATACTTCAAGTGCTAGGAGGAGATAATGAGTAAAGAAACATATCATCATAAGGACTTAAAAGAAGCTCTGATAAAAAATGGATTATTACTCCTTAACGAAGTTGGAATAAAAGAATTTTCCTTAAGAAAAGTTGCTGCAATGTGTGGAGTAAGCCACGCAGCGCCTTATAAACATTTCAAGGATAAAGATGATTTAATAGAAGCTATAAACAATCAGGTGTGGGATAGTTTTACTTTAAAACTTAAGGATGCTACGAATTCCAGTGAATCTGAACCTAAGAGGCAAGTTATGGATATTGGAAAGGCATATGTGCAGTTTATGGTAGAAAATCCCGAGTATCTAAAATTCATGTTTCTATCTAATAATGATAAGGTTATTAAGATTGAGAACAATGAATTTATAGGCCATGAAGAAACATCTTTTGAAGTATTCAAAAATGTTGCTCAAAAATATCTTGCAGAAAGTGGGTTTAATAATGAGCAGCAAATGGGAGCAATTCTGGCTATGTGGAGCATGGTTCATGGTATAGCTTTGCTGATTTGTAACAATAGTATACAATATGAAGGGAACTACTTGGAGCTAGTTGATAAAATGCTACGCACAAGCTTGATTAAAGAGATTAAATAACAGGGTTTATATTTGAAAGTTCAATTTATATTAGAAAATACTGATATTTGAAGAATCTAGGTACTTATGAATTAATGATTGAAGTTAGAGCGTATGTTATAATAATGAACAAATGAACTGTCTTTGTGTATTGTATTAACTATCTCATTGGAAATATATATTAGCAAGAAAAAGTAACATATTGACAAGGTTTACAAGCTATAATATAATTTCAATGTATGAACTAATAGGATTGTAACTGGTTAGCAGGCAAGACCTAAATTAATATAAAAACACAAGGTGCTTTGCGTTTTTATATTAATTTAGGTTTTTTATTTTGTACATAAACCAGTTCCAAATAAAACATATAGTTGATAATCTTATTACTATTTTTAGTTAACAGAAGTATCTCTTAGTTTTATTGGGTAAGACTGGATTGTCTATATAAATAAATATGTAAAAAATATGATACGGTTTGCAAAAAGAAAAGGGGGCCAGGGATGAAAGTAAAGAAGATATTTAACAATAACATTTTGTTAGCTGAGGATGAGAATCTACTAGAAATGGTGCTTCTAGGACGAGGTGTAGCATTTCAGAAGAAGCCTGGTGATGATATAGGTTTGGATAAAGTAGAGAAGACCTTTGTTCTTAATTCACCTGAACTCGCTAATAAATTTATAGAATTAATTAAAGAAGTTCCTGTAAATCATCTTGAACTTACAAACAAAATAATTGAAGAAGCACAAACAGATTTAGGAGTAAATCTTAATGAAAGTATTTATATTGCTTTAGCAGACCATATTAATTATGCCTTAAGCAGAAACAAGCAAGGCATAAACATGAAGAATGCGTTACTTTGGGAAATCAAGAAGTTTTATAAGAAAGAATTTGCAGCAGCATTAAAGTCTTTAAAGCTTATACAATACTATGAAGGTATATCTTTACCTGAAGATGAGGCTGGATTTATAGCATTGCATTTTGTAAATGCACAGCAAGGTGGAGAAGATATTAAACAAACCATTTTAGTTACAGAAATGGTTGAAGATGTACTGAAAATAGTTAAATTCCACTATAATTTGAATATTGATGAGTCAAGTTTAAATTATAGTAGATTTGTCACACATATAAGATATTTTGCAAAAAGACTTTTAGCGAAAGAGCTTTCAGGAAGTGATGAAGATTTCCTATATGAACAGATAAAAGATAAATATCCTCAAGCTCATGAATGTGCCCTAAAGGTTAGAAATTATATAAAGAAAAAATTTGACGTGCTTATAACAAACGACGAAATGCTTTATTTTATGCTTCATATAAACAGAGTAACTCAAAGAGAAGGAAAGTAAAAATCAAGTATTAAGTGAACGTACTAGGCCTAAGTTAACTATAGTGAAATATAACTTTACTATAATTAATTTAGGTCTTTACTTTAATATCTAATCATTGAGGTAATTGAGGTTGAAGATATAAGTTTAGATAAGTGATGGCAGTTGTAAGAAAGGAAAAAACAATGAATTATAATGAATTTGCAAAAGATATATTAGAAAAGGTTGGTGGTATATCTAACGTAAAAAGTGTAACTAATTGTGCTACCCGCTTGAGATTTAAACTGAAAAATATTAAAAAAGTTGATATAGAAGGGATAAACACAAATAAGGAGATTATGGGAGCTGTAAATAAAGGTGGACAGTTTCAGATAATAGTTGGAACAGATGTAGCACGTATATGCAATGAAATAAGGAAGATAGGAAACTTTGCTGAAGACGATATAAGCGAAGATAAAGAAATAAGATCTCCTGGGACTGCTATATTAGATACTATTTCGGGAGTATTTACGCCAATATTACCTGCAATAACTGGAGCGGGTATGTTAAAGGCAATGTTGGCTTTACTTACAGCTTTCAATATATTATCTAAATCAAGTGAAACTTATTATGTATTAAATTTTATAGGTGATGCAGGATTTTATTTTTTACCGATATTTTTAGCATATACCTCTGCAATTAAATTTAAGTGTAATCCTTTTTTAGCGATGACCTTAGGAGCAGTACTTTTACATCCAGATTTTTCTGCTTTAGTTAAAGCAGGAAAGGATGTAAGCTTTTTAGGTATTCCAATTACTTTAGCAAAATATCCATCTTCAGTAATTCCTATTATTTTAATAGTTTGGGTGATGTCTTATATCGAGAGAATTGCTGATAGAATTTCACCAAAGTCTATTAAGTTTTTTACTAAGCCATTGTTGGTTTTATTAGTCTCAGCTCCACTAGCATTGATTGCAATAGGGCCTTTAGGATCACTAATAGGTGATTTACTAAGTAATGTTATAAATTATTTTAATGCTAAAGCTGGTTGGCTTGTTTTAACCTTATTATCGGGCACCATGCCGCTTTTGGTTATGACAGGAATGCACTACAGTGTAGTTCCTATAGCTATGGAAGCAATGAATAAATTTGGGTTTGAATCTCTCATAGTACCAGCTATGCTTGCTTCTAATATTGCTCAAGGAGGTGCAGCTCTAGCTGTAGCTATAAAGACAAAAAATAAAGAACTCAAACAGTTGGCAAGTTCATCGGGAATTACTGCAGTTTTTGGAATAACAGAACCAGCAATGTATGGAGTTAACTTAAGATATAAGAGGCCTTTTGTAGCAGTGTTAATAGGAGGAGCCTGTGGAGGATTTTATGCTGCAGTAACAGGATTAAAGTCGTACACTCTCGCATCGCCAGGACTTGCTGCTATACCAATTTTCTTAGGAACAAGAGCTAACTTTATTAATGCAATTATAGTATGTATAATCTCATTTGTAGTAGCCTTTGTATTAACGTGGATAATAGGCTTTGAAGAAATACAGAATCAAGAAAAGGTAAAGGTTGAAAGTGTAAATACTCATGAACATGAAAAGCCAATAACACAGCAACAAGATTCATTAAACAGAAAGATACTTGTAAAAAGTCCTATTAAAGGAGAGGTCATAGACTTATCAAAAGTCAATGATGACACGTTTGCAGATGAGATTATGGGTAAAGGTATAGCAATTAATCCAGCTGAAGGGATAGTTTACTCACCTGTAAACGGGAGAATAACAATGCTATTCCCTACAAAACATGCAATATCCATAACCTCTGATGAAGGAGTTGAGATATTGATACATATTGGTATTGATACTGTACATTTAGAGGGTAAGTATTTTGAGGCTTTTGTAAATACAGGAGATATAATAGAAGCTGGTGATAAGCTTATAAGTTTTGATCGTGATTCAATAAAAAGAGAAGGTTATGATGTAGTTACTCCTGTAATAGTAACAAATTCTCATAAATATCTAGAAGTACTTAAGGCTGATAATGTTACTGTTGAGCATGGCGATGATCTTTTAACTATCTTATAATTCATTAAATATAGGGTTCCTAGTTCAATTATTAATTTATACATCCCCGAAAATCCCCAAAAGCCGGGATTTTCGAACATGTATAAATTAAGTTTCGACGTAGGAACCCTTTAAAAATGCCAGTACTAAAGTGTTGCTTTAGTACTGGCATTTTTTACTGTCTAGAAAATTATAAAAAAATTTGAGAGCTAAACCTAGCAATATCAAGGATTTAATGCAGCTATTTTATTTTAATCTTCAATGAACTTTATTAATTCTTTATTGAATTTATCTTTTTCCTCATAGAATAGACCGTGTCCGCTATTTTCAAAAGGTACTAATTTAGAATCTTTGATTCCTTGGCTTAATGCAACTGCAAGAGGAAAAAGACAAACTTTATCATGGATTCCATGTAGAATTAGAGTTGGTACTTCAATTTTCTTTATATCAGAAAATAACTCTTCATCCCTAAAGGAAGTGGCAACTGCAGCCGTAGCTATTCCAGATGCTTCTAGTCCAAGATTAAAGAACCACTGGGAAAACGGCTTAGTTATGTTTTGAAAAAAGAACATTTCACCAAAAGTTCTGAGCATTTTTGGTCTATCTACATATGTTTGTTCAATAAGAGCTGTTACATCTTCTTTGCTAATACCAGCAGGAAATTCTGGTCTTCTAGTTAAGCTAGGTGCTGCTGCTGCAAATAGAGCAAGCTTTGATACACCATAACCTTTATGACGAGACATGTATTTAATAGCTATTGCTCCACCTACAGAATGCCCTCCGAGGGTAAAGTTCTTTAGTTTTATGGCATTAACAACACATCTAACATCATCAGCTAATCTATCGTAATCATAACCTTCAGCAGGCTTATCTGATTTTCCGAAGCCTCTTATATCTATGCCAATGCATCTATATCCAAGCTTAGGTAATTCATCAAATTGATATTCAAACAAATTATGATTTGCTGGCCATCCATGAATAAATAATATAGTTTTATCACATTTCGGATTAATATCTTCTACATATATTTTTACATCATCATCTGTCTTAACGTAATATCCCAATATAATCTCTCCATAATAGAATTATTTCATTATACACTATTCTAATACAAGGATATTTGTACCAGATAATAGAAAATATATTTTAAAGAATTTTTATTTTTGGGAACCTAAAGTTTGAGTAGGACGTCTTATAGATGTGCATTAAAGTAAAAAGCGCTTTTTAGATGTACCACTTCGAACCGAAATCTATTTTAAAAACTCTCACGGTTTCTGGTGAGAGAATTTTAAAATAATAAGTTTTATTACGAAGGGGGACATCAATAGTATGATACAAATGCTCATTTAAAAATAAAGAGGAGAAATTTTATGTATTTTGATGAGGTAAGTGATGGGATGTTTGAATTTGATGACAGTCCAACAGATTTTGAAAACAATATAATATTAGCGAAAGAAGGAGACAAAGATGCTTTTATAAGTATCATTGAAGAATATAAGATAGATCTATATAGAATGGGAAGAACAATTTTGGATAGTGACGATGACATTGGCGATGCTATGCAGGAAACTGTGCTTAAGGCCTATAAAAGTTTGAAGAATCTTAAGAATTTCCATAGCTTCAAGACTTGGATTATAAAGATAATGGTTAATGAATGTAATAACATATTGAGAGGCAGAAAAAAGGTTATGTTCTTTGATAAGATATTTCATAAAGAAGAAAGCTACGTAGATGATTATAATTTTGATAAACAACCTGTGCTGCAGGCTGTAAAGAAGTTAGAACATAAATTTAGAGAACCAATACTTCTTTATTATTACCAAGACTTAAGTGTTAAGGAAATATCCAAGTGCCTTGATATTTCTGAAGGTACAGTTAAATCTAGACTATCAAGAGCCAGAAATAAGCTGTTTCAGTTATTAAAGGAGGTACGGGAATAATGGAAGAAAAGTTGTTTAATAGAATTATGGAAAAAGAGATGAGTAAAGAAGAAGAATTGAAAATTCCAGACTCAATTAATATAAAGTTAGGTAAAGCATATGAGATAATTAAGACTGATGAAGCAGATAATGAAAAGAAGAGAAAAACCAATAAGAGAAAAAAGGCAATCATCGCCGCTTCTTTAGCATTTTTAGTTTTAACAACAGTTGTGGTTACACCTGCATTAGCTGATAATATACCGCCTTTGAAGGAGCTTTCTAAACATCTAAAGAATATGTACTTTTTTAATGATAACTACATCACCAATGCTACTGAAATAAATATGAGTAAAACTTATGATGGTATAGAGGTAGCGTTACAAGGAGTAATATATGATGAATCCAGTTTGAAGTTTATTTATACAGTGACAAGTGATAAAAAGCTTCAGTGGGGAGTTCAGATTAGAAAGAATAGTTTAAAGATAAATGGTAAAGAGATTTTAGAGAACACTTACTCTAATAGAATTAACGCGGATGAAACTAAGATATCCAAGCAAGATGATAAACTAGAAAAATATGCAGTTATCACAAGTTATGATATTTCAGATTTAAAGTTAGATGATGTTGTTAATATAGACTGGAGTTTAAACGAAATCCATACGCAAAATTATAAATTTGCTGAAGGCAACTGGGATTTTAATTTTAAGATTTCAAAAGAGTTGTTAAAAGCTAATTCTAAGATAATTGATATAAATTATAAAACTGATATAGATGGATATAAGTTTAATATTGATAAAGTGATATTTACGCCAGTGGAAACTAAAATTTTAGCAAGTTATGATCAAAAGTTTGATGAGGACTATTCTGAAGCTATAAAGTTAAGTAGCAAGGGACTGAAAAGTGATATCGATAAATTTAGGCAGATAAATGGAGAGTTTAACTTTTGGAACATGTATATTTGTGATGACAACGGAAATGCATTTGAACAGACAAGTGGATTGGGTCATGATGGGAAAATAGTAGCTACTTTTACACCATCAAAAGAAATTCCTAAGAAGCTTATATTTACACCTATCAATGAAAAGTTAAATTCTATCAGAGTTCCTAAAGATAATCAATATAAAGCGTTAAATGAGTTAAAAGCACCATTTGAATATAATGATGGAAAAGATATGAGCTTCATAATTAATTCAATGAAAAGAGATAATAATAAACTTAAGATTAATGTAACCTTTAAAGGCGATTTTATAGAAAGAAGAGCATTAGAACCTTTTGTAATTGTCCCTAAAAACATAAAAGCTATCCAGGTAGATGTTAACGGAGAAAAGTTCATTAATTCAGATGAGTTTATGGTAGCTTCAAATAAAACGAGGAAAGTAAGCTCTTGGGATTACTATAAAAAAGCTAATAATATAAATAATACTCTTGATTATGAGTTTGAACTTAAAGATAACGAAGACTATAATATAGTATTTGAAAAATATGAAGACAATATTTTCATGAAGGATCAACAGTTGGTAATAGATTTAAACAAGTAATTTGAATGTATGGAAGCTGCAGAATATAAAGTTCTGCAGCTTTTCACTTTGTAGACAATATTATTCGCTCATATTAATAGTATTATCAAAAACGAGGGGACTGAAAAATTCCCTAATTAGCTAAACCTAGGAGTTTTAAGAGTTTTGGAAGTTTTTTTGATAGAAAATAATAATTAGTAAAAATAAAATTGCAATTTCAATAATTGCTTCGACAAAAATATGTACTGCATAATTAACTTAGATTCAGTGATTATATAAATTTAAAGGAATTATATTAATCACATTGAAAAAAATCGAAAAATTAACCCTATTTTATAATTTTGGATACTTGATTAACAAATGGAACAATATTAAACTTTATATATACATGAAACTATTAATTGATATATATGTTACCTGAAGCTATTTTCTGCAATAAAAAGTCAAGCGTGTTTGTTATAAAGGAGGGGATTATGGTATATAAGTCACAATGACCTTAATTTAAGTGATAACTTAGAACAACATCAAGAGAAAATGACATTTGTAAACAATTTTCAGATAACCCTAAATAATTATATAAATAAGAGGAGGTAAATCAATATGTTAAGGAAAAGTAAGGGATTATCAGTTGCAATTGCTACCTTGATGCTTTTAGGAACCATGGTTACTACAACAGTAAAAACAAAAGCTGCTACTATTGGAAGTACTGGTTTCTTAAAAACTAATGGAACGGTGATAAGGGACAATAAAGGGACAGGCTCCGTGGTGAATCTTAGAGGTACAAACTTAGGAGGTTGGTTATTACAAGAAAACTGGATGTCCCCACTAGGAGTAACAGACGAATGGACATTACGTGAGACTTTGACTAATAGGTTTGGAGAGGCCACAAAAGAAAGCTTAATCAATACCTACCAAGATGCATGGCTTAATACTGGTGACTTAGACAATATAAAGAATATGGGGATGAACTTTGTCCGTGTTCCTATATTATATCTCGATTTAATGGACAAGTATGGTAACTGGAAGTCAAATCCGTGGAGCAGATTAGACTGGTTGGTAAATGAATGTTCTACTAGAGGTATATATGTTTTACTTGATCTTCACGGAACTTTTGGAGGCCAAAATACCTTCGATAATTGCGGAGAAGCGAACTCAGATCCACAGCTTTGGAAAAATACTCAATATCAAGATAGAACTGTAACCTTATGGCAAGGTATAGCTACTCACTTCAAAGGAAATCCAACAGTTGCAGGTTATGATCTATTAAATGAGCCAGATAAAGTTGGAAGAGATCAGCTTAATGGATTTTATAACAGATTATATCAAGCAATCCGAGCTATAGATCCAGATCATATGATATACATGGAAGGTGCTTGGGATTGGAATCAACTATATGCTCCATCAGTTTATGGATGGACTAATGTAGTTTATGAAATGCACTATTATGCTATGGCTAATAGTCAGCCAACTGATTGGAATGCTCAAAATGGCTTAATAGATTCAGCAGTTCAAGGTATGAAGGATCACCAAGCTTCTTGGAATATACCGGTTTATGCAGGAGAATTCTGCGTATTTGATTTTGATGATCTATGGGAAAAGTTCTTATCACAAATGAACTCTATAAATGCTTCTTGGACAAACTGGACATACAAAATAACTAATGGTAGCAACCATTGGGGCTTCTACAAATACAATAACAATCCAGTACCAGATATAAATAATGATAGTGCAGCAACAATAGCTTCTAAGTGGCAAAAATTCAACACTGCAAACTTCTTACCAAACACATCATTCCAAGACCTAGTTAAGAAATACACAGGTGCTCCTGCAGTAACTACTCAATATTCATACTTAACAGCAAGAGCTAACGGAAAAGTAATCAGTGCAGATAACTATGGAAACGATCCTTTAATAGCTAATAGAGATACTGCTGGAGATTGGGAACTATTTAAGGTTATAGATAACGGAGATGGAACTATCTCTTTCCAATCTAAAATTAATGGAAAATATGTTGCTGCAGATCTTAATAACGGAAATAAACTTATAGCTAGAAGTACTTCAATTCAACAGTGGGAAAAATTTAAGAAAGTACCACAAACTGATGGAACAATTGCACTTCAAGCAATGGCAAATAACCTTTATGTAACTGCAGATTTAAACAACAACGGCGTATTATATGCAACTAAAACAGCAGTCGGTGGTGCATGGGAAGCCTTTAATCTTACACAACAATAAATTTATATTTAAGATTGTGTTGAAAATTAAGATGTCGCTACATCCGATACTTTAATGAGCTTCACAGAGAATTAATATGATTTTCTACGGTTACATAGCTAAAACTGTATAACTCACTACGTTCGAACAATACAGTTTCTTAACGCTATTACACCTACAAAAATCATTTAATTCTAACTGCTTGCTCATATAGTATCTCCGTAGCAACACCTTAATTTCAACAATAATATTAAACATCATATTGATACAAGCTAGATTCAATAGATAAGTATGGAAAGTAAAATTTAAAATGGTATTTTGAGCTATTATTATAGTATAAAGTGGATTTCTAAACCAACCCTTTAGAAATTCCGTTATAAATATACTTCGTAGTAGTCAAAATACCATTTTTTAATTGTATAACTCAAATATTATTATTTAAATATCTTTCTTACCAAGTTTACTCTGTTTCCGTAAGGTGGAAATATTAATTTCATATCTATCTTAGTACTTTTCTTAATGATACACTTTTTATGTGAAAATATCTCAAAGCTATATCTACCGTGATAAGCACCTATTCCAGAGTTACCTACTCCCCCAAAAGGCAGATGTGAACTTGCCACGTGGGATATAGTATCATTAACGCAGCCTCCACCGAAAGAAATGCTGTTTAAAGCTAGATTTTCTACAACCTTATCTTCAGTAAAGATATAGAATGCTAGAGGCTTAGGATGATCATTTATCATTCTAATAGCAGAATTTATATCTTCATACTCAAGTAAAGGAAGTATAGGTCCAAAGATTTCATCTTTCATTACTGCATCCTGCCAGTTTACATTGTCTATGATGGTCGGCTCAATATATAAAGTGTTTATGTTGTAATTGCCACCATAAACAATCTTTGACCTGTCTTTCTCAATTATAGATGCTAGACGGTTAAGCTGTCTTTCATTTACTATCCTTCCGTAATCACTACTCTTTGAAGCATCAACTCCATAAAAACTTACAACTGTCTCCTTTAACTTTTTTATAAATTCATCCTTAATGCTTTTATGTACTAATATGTAATCAGGAGCGATACAGGTCTGGCCAGCGTTGATGAGCTTTCCCCACAATATTCTTTTAGCTGCAATAGCTAGATTTGCAGTTTTATCAACAATAACAGGGCTTTTGCCTCCAAGTTCTAAGGTAACTGGAACTAGGTTTTTAGCTGCCGCCTCCATTACTATTTTGCCTACAGGTACGCTACCTGTAAAGAATATATAGTCAAAGGGGGAATTTATAAGAGCTGAGGTTATTTCTCTTTCTCCTTCTATAACTCGTATATAATTAGAATCAAAGGTTTCCTCAATCATTTTCTTTATAAGAGCTGATACGGTAGGTGTGCTTTCAGAAGGCTTTAATACAGCGCAGTTACCAGCGGCTATGGCTCCAATTAAAGGCTCAATAAGAAGCTGAAAAGGGTAGTTGAATGGACCTATTATCAGTACAGTTCCATAAGGTTCGTGGACTATATAGCTCTTTGAGGGTACCTGATGAATAGGCGTTCTTACAGTCTTTGCCTTTGACCAACTTTTTAAGCTCTTTACAAAGTTACTAATACTATCTAGAATAAAACCTATTTCAGTGCTATAAGCCTCGAATTCACTTTTTCCTAAATCTCTATAAAGAGCATTTAAAATTTCTTTTTCATGGTTTTTAATACAAGTTTTTAATTTTTTTAAAGAAGCAATTCTAAAGTTTATATCTTTAGTCTCTCCAGTAAGAAAATAATCTTTATGCTGATTTAATATATCTTTAACTTGTTTAATATCTATAATATCCAATTTAAAATCACCTCTAAATATAAAGTCATTTATAAGAATAAGACATTTGTATTTAACTCTATTTTAACAATAGTTTTGACAATAGTTAGAAGATGTAATCCTGTAATCACTACCTTGATTCAATTAATATTTTTATTTTTTACTGTTTACCACAAATAGCTGTTCTAAGCTATTGAAATAACTAGGTTTAGCTAGTAAAAAAATCTATGCTGGTCTTAATAGTAAAAAATGAGTCACTCTAAGATAAGCTTTTATCTAAAAGTGACTCATTTATTTATTCTTTTATTTAACCAGCCATATTATTTACGGCATCAGCAGGATCGTATACTGAAATATGATCTAGTGAAGGATTTTTATTGGCATCAGTTGGTTTAGGGAAGATAAGCATCAGCTGATAGGTTTTATTTACATTATAAATAATTATGTGCTCAGTACTAGTTTTATTAATTACAGCTGGTTTCCCTAAAGTTTTTTCTACATCGTTATATTTTATATCCTTTAGATAACTCTTAAAGGATCGAACATCAAAAACTTGATCTCCTTTATTGAGACCAAAATGAAATCCTTTCTTATTATAAAGAGCATAACGAGCAGAAGTTTTACCTGATCCAACATAATCAATTTTATCAGGGTCACCCCATTTAGTTGCTACATCTCCAAATAAAGTGTCCTTGCTTGCAAACTCACAATCAGGAACCTTACCTTGTTTAGCAAGATTATAGATGTTTTTCAAAAGTTCTATGCTTTTATTTGATGTAGCTGCTTGATCTTGTGAAGATGGTGAGCTATTTGAATTTGTACTATTATTAGAAGTATTAGAGGAATTATTATTAGTTGTACTATTATCTGAAGTATTAGGAACATTTACATTTGAGTTATTAGAACTATTGTTATCGGCACCTTGAGAGGTATTATCTGTAACAGCACTGCTGTTATTGGTAGCTTCATTATTTTTTGGATTTGTTAGACTTCCACAACCAACTAATAAAGTTAAAGATAAAGCTATTATTGACCACGCTATACTTTGTTTTTTGAATCTTGTAATCATAATTATTCTCCTTTTAATTTCGCCTTTGCTTACTATTGAAGTAACCCCAGGTGTCCATTTATATTTAGAGTGGGAAGCTGCAATTTTAATTAATGTCTCACCATACTCTTTGTATGCACTTGAAGATATCCTTCCAAGAACGAAGCTGTCGCAACTTATCTCACAGTCTTTTCTGGCTTTGCTAAAGGCTAGCCATATAATAGGATTAAACCAGTGAATAACCTGTAAAGTTGTCATTATCCAATTGAGCAATAAGTCTTTTCTTTTAAGATGAGAAAGTTCATGCAGTAATATATATTCCAAATCTGCAGAATTTAATTCCTTTAATAAGGTCTTAGGAATTAGTATTTCAGGTGCAAATATCCCCAAGACACAAGGACTATTTATATCATTACTATATATTATTTTAACACTATGCTTTATACCAACCTTTTCTTTGCATCTTTCCAGTAAGGGATATAAATCTTTAGCTATATTATTTTCCTTAGAATTTATACTAAATCTAAACACTATAAAAGAAGATAGTAAATAAATAGATAAAAAAGTCATACCAACTAGCCAGATGATTGCAAAATGGTATCTATAACTTATATATTGAAAATAGCTAGATCCAGTGAAAGACGTATTAGTGGATAATTTACCTTCTTCATGATTAGTAATGCTTGATAATGCGTTTGGCTTAATAGAGTTTGAGTTATCAGGGGGTATTGCTACCTTGCTTATATTATTTTCTTCTATAATGCTAGAAATATTCGTATTAAAGCTACCTTCAATTTCTGTATTTATATAATTAAACAAGCTCATATTACTACTTATTGAAAATGGTAGCATAAGTCGAACAACTACGATTAGCCATATATAATAATGCCAGGCTCCGCTGAACTTATTTTTAAACGTAAATTTTATTATTGATATTATAACTATTGCAGCACTAGCCATTAAAGATAGAAACACAATAGATGTAAATATCCTGTTTAATAAATCCATAAGTTCACCTACTTATCAGTTTTTTCATCTAGAATCTTTTTAAGCTCATAAATTTCATCACTAGTTAATTGCTCATCTTTTATAAAATTAGAGACTAATAATTTAAGGGAGCCGCCATAGAGCTTTTGAACGAAGGTTTTAGTTTCCTGATTCTTTAAATCTTTCTCTGAAACAATAGGGCTGTATTTGTAAGTAGTTGAGGTTTTATCTACATGGACAGCACCTTTTTTTACCAATCTTGTTATAAGAGTGTGGATAGTTTTAGGGCTCCATTCACTGTTGCATTTTAAAACATCAACAATTTCAGAAGAAGTACATAGTTTTTTTGACCATATTACCTCCATTACTTCCCACTCAGAATCAGATATTTTAGGTAGCTTAGTCATTTTTTATTCCTCCTACAATTGTAATCCTAAGTTCATCCTACAACTGTAGGATGAATTTGTCAAGATATGGTTTGCAAAGTTTCATTCTGATAAAATAATTCGTCCTGCATAATCAATTAATTTTTGCAATAGTCTTGAGCATGGCCAATAAAAATTGAAATCATTAGAAAATGTAAAGAAACTTGATATATTTAACAGTAATCAAGGTTAATCAACTTTTATGCAATTAAAAAAAGTATAAGTATGTGGATTTGGATATGGTTTTATATGGTAATAGATGCTATGATTTTTACAAAGATTATGTGAAAGTAAAATGTTAAAGTCTATTAAAAAATATTGGGGGAGAGATTAAGTTGAAAAATAAAATGGGTTTAATAATTATTTCAGCAATAACGATTTGCTTGCTTGTTGTTACGGGATGTTCAAATGCAAAGAAAGCAGAAGAGGCTAAAACTTCTGAAAGTACGGCTCAAGCAACTGCAGAAAAGTTCTTGAATGAGCTTTATGAAGCAGATTCGAACAAATCAAATGAGGCTTTAGTGTCTCTTGATAATGTTGCTAAAGCTCATGATAAGTTTTATACAATAACTACTAAAGATGCAGTGAATACAATCATTGCAAATAGAGAGTATTATAGAATTCTTAAGGTCAGTTTAGTAAATAAATGTAGCCTAAAAGCTACAAAGATAGATTTTGAGAAGACCTTTGAAGACAAGAAAGCAGGCAAGTTTGGATTTAATTATACAGCAACAGTAGAGGCAATCTATGACAAGGATCAAAGGAGAGAAGAGGATACAGAAAAAGGATATGTAGGACTTGTATTTGAGGACAATCAATGGAAGGTATATTCACATTCAGTAAATACTAACTCGAAGCTACTGACTAAGTTTTAACATGTGTGGATATCTAAGATTTGAAAATTACATTAAAGATTAGATATGTTTAGTTTCGATACAACTCTCAAACATAGATTAAATTTAAAGAGGGACCTATGCTATGATTTATAGCATAGGTCCCTTTTTAAATATCTCAATAATAAGCATTTATATTATTGTGGGTATACTAAATTCTTTTCGGTTATAACTTCTAGAACTTCTTTTAAGAATTTGTTTGCTAGATATTTAGCCATTGGAAGATTCATATCTAAATAATTTCCGCAATCTCTAGCTGACGCACCAGGAATATCGCCTTCAAAGTCAGCAACAAATTGATACATTTCTGTTAGTAAACCAACAATATCTTTTGACTCGTAATCGCCTTCGAGTATTATATAGAAACCAGTTCTGCAGCCCATAGGCCCAAAATAAACAGTCTTTGATGCATAAGTTTTATGATTTCTTAAGAAAGTAGCGCCTAAGTGTTCAAATGCGTGCATTTCTGCAGTGTTCATAACAGGTTCAAGGTTTGGTCTAGTCATTCTTATATCAAAGGTTGTAAGAACTACATCTTTAAAATTATCTTTTCTTGATACATATACACCTGGAAGTAAGTCCAAATGATTTACGGTAAAGCTTGCGATCTTTTCCATTTATAATCACTCCTATTAATTTAAAAAGTATAATAATTATAATACTTTTCTTCAATTTTATCATTAAAATCTTTGCATATCACCTATATAAGTATGATTTTAGTCGCAAATATGATGTATATAATAAGATATTCAAAAGCATATCAAAGTATTCCGATAAGTTTAATAAAATTTTATCATTTTTGTGAATTGATAGTCAAGTTAAGTTGAAAGTATTTTATAAATTTGTCTAGACTAGACGTAACTGAATAGTACTTTTTTCATTTGTTTAAAGATCATGTTCATTTATTGTATATAGTTATATAATTAATAGTAAGAATAGTGCGATAATTTAAATGTAGAGGATTTTATAAAGTATCCGATTAAGTAAAGATGTGTTGTTTCAATTTGAAAATAGTTTACCTATATATCAATGAGTTTATGAGGTTTAAAGGGAGGAAGATTAATGGAGAATTTAGGTTTTTATAATGGTGAGTATGACTTGATTGAAAATATGAAGATACCTATGAACGATCGTGTATGCTATTTTGGCGATGGTGTATATGATGCTACATATAGTAGAAATCATAAGATCTTTGCATTGGATGAGCACATTGATAGGTTCTATAATAGTGCGGAATTATTATCTATTAAGATACCTTATACGAAGGATGAGTTAAAAAACTTACTTAAAGATCTGGTTAAAAAGGTAGATTCAGGAGAGCAGTTCGTATATTGGCAGGTTACAAGAGGAACTGGTATGAGAAATCATGCTTTTCCTGGAGCTGAAGTAAAAGCAAATGTTTGGATACTGCTAACTCCGAGAAGTATTAAGGATATGTCCAAGAAGGTAAAACTAATTACCTTAGAAGATACTAGGTTTTTACATTGCAATATTAAGACTTTAAATCTATTACCAAATGTCATTGCTGCACAAAAAACTGAAGAAGCAGGGTGTGATGAAGCAATATTCCATAGAGGTGATAGAGTTACAGAATGTGCTCATAGCAATATTTCAATAATAAAAAATGGTGTATTCAAAACAGCGCCAACAGATAATTTAATCTTACCAGGTATAGCAAGAGCTCACGTAATAAAGATGTGTGAAAGGTTTAATATACCTGTTGATGAAACCCCTTTTACTGTAAAGGAATTAATGGAAGCTGATGAAGTAATCGTCACAAGTTCGGGGCAGTTTTGCATGAGTGCATGCGAGGTAGATGGGAAGCTAGTAGGAGGAAAGGCCTCAGAGATAGTTGAAAAATTGCAGGCAGCATTACTTGAAGAGTTTTTAGAGCAAACAAAATAGATTTTAAAATATGATTCGTTTAGCAACAAAAATTAACTTTATAAACAGATAAAATTTAAGAAATTAATCGGGAGCCATCTAAAATGTATATGGCTCTTTTTTTAATATTAATTAAGTGAGAAAGAATAATGACACAAAATCTTGTCATACAAGATGTATGGAGACGCATATATTCAGAATAGGTTTCTTTATTAGGCTTTGAGTAGATAGAAGGCCAGTGTATAGAAAAGCACTTTTGGGATGATGAGCAGTATACATGTGAAGTAGGATTCCTGTAAAAAGAAACGAATAAACTTTTGGCTAGAAAGGAGGGGGAGAGAATGGCAAAAAACAAGAGAGGTAGAGGTATCAAAAAAATTCTTAATTGGAGAGGAACTTGCCCTGTTTGCAAAAGAGGTGGAGTTAAGCTTCTTTGGGATAAAGTTACTGAAAATGGAACAATAAAAGTATGTAAGGTATGTGGAAATAAATAAGATTATGACTAGGTGGAGCAGCCCTAGATTTACTTAAATTAAATCTAGGGCTGCTCAAATAATTTTCTGATAGACTGATTTTATTTATTGCTATACATCTTATCATAATAATTTTTATAGTCGCCGGAAGTAACATTTTCTATCCATTGTCTATTATCTAAATACCACTGAATAGTCTTAACGATACCAACTTCAAAAGTAGTCTCAGGATACCAGCCTAGATCTTCTTTTATCTTATCTGGTGCTATACCATATCTTCTATCATGACCTTTTCTGTCTTCTACATATTTTATTAGGTCTTCCGTTACAGTGTTATCAACATGTTCATGTATATAGGCTATGACAGTTTTGACTATTTGAATGTTAGTTCTTTCGTTATGCCCGCCAACATTATATACTTCGCCGATTCTTCCATCTTTAATAACCATATCTATAGCCTTACAATGGTCTTCTACATAAAGCCAATCTCTTATATTTAATCCATCGCCATAAACAGGTAAATCCTTATGGTTTAAGCAGTTGTTAATAAGTAGCGGTATTAATTTTTCTGGGAAGTGATATGGTCCGTAGTTATTTGAACACCTTGTTATAGTTACAGGCATATTGTAGGTATCAAAATAAGCTTTTACCATAAAGTCAGCTCCAGCCTTGCTTGATGAATATGGACTATGAGGATCAAGTGGAGTTGTTTCCATGAAGTAGCCTGTTTCTCCAAGTGAACCATATACTTCATCAGTAGATACTTGATGATATCTTACTCCTTCCTTCCATCCGTTTTCTCTTTCCCATGCGTTTTTAGCGCAATTTAGTAGATTTACTGTCCCTAAAACATTTGTCTGTGCAAATATTTCTGGTTCCTTTATGCTTCGATCAACGTGTGATTCTGCAGCAAAGTTAACAACATAATCTATATCATATTTTTCAAAAAGTGATGTAACTAACTCCTTATCGCAAATATCTCCTTGAACAAATATATGACTAGGATTTCCTTGAACATCCTTTAGGTTTTCGAGATTACCGGCATAAGTTAGTTTATCTAAATTAATAATTGTTATGTCACTATATTTTTTGAGCATGTAAAGAACGAAATTTGAGCCTATAAATCCAGCTCCACCAGTTACTAAATAAGTTTTCATAATAAGTTTTTCTCCTCTCAATATATCTATTTAAAAATTATCCGGATAAAGTTTTTCGAAGTTAAAATAAGCCTAGTCTATAAATATTTTGTCATTACTTCTTGCATACAAACAACCCAGCATATTTTGATACTTTAAATATGCCTGTTTTTTCAACTTTTGCTTTAACATATTTCTCAAACTCATCATATCTACCAGCTAATATTTCATGCTGATTCCCATGACAAGATAATATATAATCCAATAAAGGTTTGTATTGATCTATAATTAATTTATCTTCATAGATAAGTTTCTCCATAGTAGGAAAGTAATCTGTAAGCTGTGCTTCTCCATTTTCTAATCCAAAGATCTCTTCCAAATGTACTTCAGATAAAGATATTCTACTATCAAAACTTTTCGTAAGAGTTTCAATTTCTTTCATATGCTTTAAGCCATATGTACTGCAATAAAAGCAGCCGTCTTTTTTTAATACTCTTTTTATCTCTGAAAAAGCCTGTTTTCTATCTTTAACATAAAAAATCATATGATTTGCAACTATCTTATCAAAACTTTCATCTTCATAAGGTAAGTTAACACAATCTACAATATGAAACTTCAGATTAGCTTTCAATTCTTTAAGATTTTCTTTACTGTCATTAAGCATTCCATTGGAAATGTCGGATAATATTATTTCTGAGTTATCAGGAATTTTGCCCTGAGACTTTTTCCAAAGTTGCCCATCACCACAACCTATCTCAAGAACTTTATCGTTCTCAGAAACACCTATTATGTCAAATATCCAATTGAACCAACCATATTCATTTACACTAAACTTGTCATGAAGATTTATTCTTACTTTTAAGTTTCTAGAATCCTTATATTGGGTTGATAAATCCTTCTCCATATTTGTAACATGTATGATGTCAACTATCTTGCTCCAATCAGGATCATCTTCTTCAACAACCTTTTTTGCCTCAATAATTGATTTTTCTATAAGCTCTAGATGGTTGATTTTATTTCTTACCATTTCTAGCTGTAAATCTAGTGAACTTTTTAAACTATCAATTCCAGAAGCATCTGCAATAACTAAAGCCGCAATATCCTCTAAGGAAAAACCTAAATATTTTAGGGTTAATATTACTTGAAGCTTTGCAAAGTCTTCATCAGTATATAGCCTATATCCAGCTTCACTAAGGCTTGATGGCTTTAGTAGTCCTTTGTTATCATAAAATCTTATAGTTCTTATGGTGACTCCTGCCTTTTTAGCAAATTCACCTGCCGTGTAAAAATGTTTATCTCTCATAATATTTATCACCCAACTTAATTATAATCGGTTACCTTAGGTAAGGGTCAATAGTTTAAATTTTTACTGTAAAAGAAAAATTTAAACTAAGACGTTGACAATTTTCAAAGAGGAAAATACAATTGTTGGTAATATGAAAATAGTGGAAAAGAAGGTAGCTGTTTAAGAAGCAAACAGAAAGGGAAGGCTTTAGAAAAATGCTGTACCTTATGGTGAAAACTTAGTAGAGATATTTTATTAAAAGGGAGTGATATTTATGGAAGATAAAATCTTATGTATTCTAGCTCAATATGACGAAGAAACACAACAAAAACTAAAAGATATACAACAGGTATTACTTGAAAATGGTTTTGTAGGAAGACAAACAGCGGATGTCCCTTATCACATGACCCTTGGGACATTTAAACTATCTGAAGAGGAAAGTCTTAGAGAAAAAGTAAAAGAAGTATCTAAAAATTTTAGAGGCTTTGATATAAGACTAAATAATATTGGATTGTTTGGACTTGATGTGTTGTTTATAGCGCCTTTAGTAAATTATGAGCTTCTAAATTTGCAGAAGTTTTGCAGTGATGATAATGAGTGGACAGCCCATACAACACTATTGATTGATGATCATGAAGTGATTCATAAAGCATTACCAATTGTGGCAGAGAAGTTTAAAAGTTTTGTAGGTAGGGTAGAGTCTATAAGTTTATATGAATTTTGGCCAACTCGTTTAATTTTAGAGGAAAATCTTAAGATATAAATATCATTGAAAAGAGGTGGAAGAACTTATTTCTTTTACCTCTTTTCATTTTATAAACTAAAGATAAACAATAATTTAATAAAAATGTAAGATTATTTTAATCTGAATTTAATCTACATTGTACACAATGATTAATGTAGAAATGCTTGCATTTTAAATTTGATAAAGAGTTGAAAAACTTTTTAAATATATAGATGATGGAGGTTTGAGAATATGAAAAAGAAAAATATTGCAATGCTTACTAGTTTGGCCTTAGGAGGTACTTTGTTATTTGGAACGGCTCTAGTAAATGCATCACAATTGTCAGGTTATGAAACATATAAAGGGGCTGTTATGGATACTAAAAACTTGAAAAATGAAACAGCTGCTCTAAAGGTTTCAATAACTGATAACGGAACTACTCTTGCAGATTTAACTGAAAACTTGAAACAAAATCAAGGAGCTAATGCAATGAGTAGCATTACTACAATAAAAACAGCCAACACTACTAAAACTATTAGTAATTACCTACAAGATGGAAAGCGTGTACAAAAGTCAAGTGACAGTAGTGATTACCTAGTTTCAGGTACTGGAAATAAAAAATTCCAGAAGAAAGAAAAAACTGAAAATCCTCAGGTAGTACAGGGAGTAGGAGTAATAATTGATACCCTTGTAGGAAGCATGAAGGATGGAGTAACTGCAAGTGCCAATGGGGATGGGACAAAAAAGGTTAATATACAATTGAGTGATAGCCAGGTGACTCCATTGGTAAATGCATTAGTTTCAATTGCTATGGCAAAGGATAGTAATGAATTTGCAGATAAAAATGAAAAGGCTGACATGAAGAATCTTAAAAATGTAATTCCACAGCTTCAAAGTGATGTAAAGGTAGTAAGTGTTAATTCTACAGCTGATATTAGTAAGGATGATACAATTGCAGATCAAACTGCTAAGATTGTTATATCAGGAAAAGATGCAGCTGGAAAAGTTCATACTATTGAAATTAACGCTAATATGGAACTTTCAAACATAAACAGCACCACTCCAGATAAAGTAGATTTAACTGGTAAGCAAGTTAAGACTATGGAAAATAAGTTTAGATAAGCTTAAGATCAATTAAAATAAGTGTGAAGGGTTGATAACATACATATATGGAACTCAATCTTTCACATAACTGTTTGTTGAAGGAGAAATATATGGAGAAGGTTTTAGAAGTAAGTGGCTTAACCAAAATCTATAACAATGGCAGAGGCGTGAAAAACATTAGCTTTCAAGTGGCTAAAGGAGAAATATTTGGCTTTCTTGGTCCAAACGGAGCGGGTAAAACAACTGTAATGAAATCAATTGTTGGATTAAATAATTTTCAAAGTGGAGAGGTCAGAATAATGGGATTTGACCTGAAAAATCAGTTTGAAGAAGCTTTAAGAGCAGTTGGCTCAATAATTGAAACAGCCGACGCCTATGAATATATGTCTGCATATAACAATTTAAAAATGGTAGGAAGATTTTATGGTGGTATAAAGGAATCAGATATTGATAACATTCTTGAAGTAGTCAAACTTAAAGAGCACAAAAATGAAAAAGTTAGTAAGTTTTCATTAGGAATGAAACAAAGATTGTCTCTAGCTATGGCACTTTTATCTGAACCTGATTTGGTTATATTGGATGAACCTACAAATGGACTTGATATAGAAGGAACGGTTCAAATGAGGAACATGATAATGGAACTTGCTAAAGAAAAAAATATGACATTTTTTATTTCAAGCCATTTGATTCATGAAGTAGAGCTTATGTGTGATAAAGTAGCTATAATTCATAATGGAGAGCTTATAAATAATGGAGTTTCAATGAAAGATATAAAAGAAAAATATAAAAATCTAGAAGATTTTTATATGAATGTAGTCAATGGGAGGGATAAAGTTGAGTAATCTAGGAGCAAACATAATTAATGAAATTCAGAAGCTTTTTTTAAAAAAGAGAACTGTGATATTTTTAATTGTTACTGCATTAATTAGTTTTTTATCAGCTTTCTTTATCTCAGCGATTCAATCAAAATTAGTATTTATATCATTAACGGCTGAAAGCTTCCCTTTGATAATTTTAAGTATTATTACAAATGCATTTATCCCTTTATTTATTTTTATGCTGGCAGCAGAAGTTTTTTCCGGTGAAACTGCAGATAAAACTATGAAATTAGTTATTACTAGACCAATTAGCAGATTTAAGATATTCCTTTCTAAAAATATTGCTATTGCTGTATATGTAGTTATAAACTTAGTTGCAGTTTTATTTGTAACGTTATTGGCGGTAGCTGTATTTAGATTTAGTAGTATAGGTAATGTGCCACATATAATATTCAGCTATATTATAGATATAGTACCTGCATTAGTATTAGTGACTTTTGCTTCTTGTGTTGTTCAATTTTTTAAAAGTAGCAATGGTGCCCTTATTAGCTGCATTCTAACTTTTATTGGTATTAAAGTATTAGCAGTATTTATTAAAGGCGTTAACAATTCTGTTTTCACAACTTATTTGAACTGGTATACACAGTGGTCTACTGGTGGAGCGAAGCTTTTAACTCATATAAACTTGTTATTTATGCTAATTGCATACGGAATAATATTTTTTACATGTGGATTTTATTTATTTGATAAGAAAGAATTTTAGAAATTAGAAGGAGTTAGAAATGGTAGAAGCGATAGTAAACTGGGCGGTTTTTGTTTTGGGAAAACTAGGGTACTTTGGTGTATTCTCATTGATGGCCTTAGAAAGTGCATGTATCCCTATTCCAAGTGAAGCAATTTTACCTTTTGGTGGGTACCTAGCATCATCTGCTTATAATGGGCAGAGATTAAATCTTTTGTTGGTTATAGTGATTGGTACTTTAGGTGGAACCTTCGGATCAGTTTTTATGTATTATATAGCAGCTAAAGGAGGAAGACCATTAGTTGAAAAGTATGCTGAAAAATTAAGATTGTCAAAGGCTCATCTTGAAATGAGTGATAGATATTTTGAAAAGTATGGAGAAAAAATAGCTTTTTTCTCAAGATTACTTCCAATTATAAGGACGTTTATATCATTACCAGCAGGAATAAGCAAGATGAATTTTAAAAAGTTTGTTGCGTATACATTCCTAGGATCATTAATTTGGAGCATATTACTTGGATATGCTGGCTTTGCAATGGGAGAAAATTGGACTAAAATCCGTACATTACTTCATTTTGTAGATTATATCGTTGTGGCAGCAGTAATTGGGGGAATAGGTTATGTTTTTATTAAGAAAAGAAGAAAAGCGGTTGAAGAAAATTAATAATTTGATTTTAAAATATGTTTTGTAAATTATTTTAAAAATTACATATTATAAAAGGTACAAAGTATTAATTCCAACACGGTGCTTTAACAGCGCCTGTATTTAAAACATAAATCTAATTATCTTACCCTAAGAGTCTATTATTTAGATTCTAAGGGTTTTATTCTTTTATAAAGCTAAAATCCTAATTTTAATCTGAATTTAATGCTATTCTCAGATTCTTTTAATATTAAAATGATAATATAAAAATGTATTATTAATGAATTTTACAGCATAAGTATTGGGAAAGGGACAAGCTGAAGATTACGATTTGACACTTCTTAAATGTTGCTATACATCTTATAAGTAGAATGAGGTGATTATATGTATTTAAGCATCTTGAAGAAAATAAATGTTTTTGATAATTATATTTTGTTATCAGTGAAAAGATATTTACAAAACAAATATTTTGATAGAGTAATGACTTTAATAACTAGCATGGGAAATTTAGGTGCCATTTGGGTTGTTATAGCTTTAGTTTTAATTTTAAATAGGGATTACACGATGATTGGAGATACGGTTATACTAACATTAATTATAAGTACAATCATTGGAGAAGGACTGATAAAGCATCTGGTAAGACGTATTAGACCATGTAATTTTTACAAAAATATAAATATGCTGATAACTAGACCGGATTCTTATTCCTTTCCATCAGGGCATACTTTATCTTCTTTTGCCGTTGCAGAAGTATTATCAACATACTTTAGTGAATATAAGCTGCTATTCATTGGAATTGCATTTTTGATCGCATTATCAAGAATATATTTATATGTTCATTATCCAACTGATGTCATAGCTGGAATAATAATTGGAACATTATGTTGTAAATTAGTATTTGTAATCTTAAATGAAGTAGATTTAGCTGATATTACTGGATTTATACAAAGTTTGATATAGAAGGGAATAACTGAAGATGAATATGGATTTTTTTAGATTGATAAATAATTTAGCAAATAAAAACGTAGTTATGGATAAAATAATGATTTTCTTTTCAAAAGATGTACCTTATATTTTTATGGCAATAACCGCCATAGTGTTTTTCGTAGGAATTATAAATAAAAAAGATGAGTATAGAAAAATTGCCTTTAATACCTTCCTCATTACACTAATTAATTTAATAATTAGTTTTATAATTGGAAACATATATTACGTTAATAGGCCTTTTGTTAATAACAAAGTGAATTTATTAATGACTCACCCAGCAGATGCATCTTTTCCAAGTGACCATGCAACTGGAACAATGAGCATAGCATTAGGACTTAGAAGATATAATAAGATGCTTAGCATAATATTAATGGTACTTTCATTAATCGTAGGGTTTTCGAGAATATATGTAGGGCATCACTATCCTTTAGATATAATTGGTGCATACATTATTGTTGCTATAACAGGACATATTTATGATTTGAAATTAAGAGATAAAGTTAATAGATTGTATGATGTAGTAGAGAAAAAAATAGTAGCTATCCGTTTATAATGGATAGCTATTATTTTTATGCTTTTATCTACAATTAATAAAATCAGGCCTTCCAGCTACATGCAGTTTCTTCAAAAATATCGATCAAAATGAATAGACCAAATCCTAATAGACTTAGTATTATTATCCCTGCATACATTTCGTTATAGTCAATTCTGCTCCAGGCATCTAGGATATAATACCCCATACCATACTGAGTTCCGTAACCTTCTGCAAAAAATAAGATAGACAGCGCAGTTCCTATTGAAAGTCGTACACTAGTAAGTAATTCTGGCAAAATTGCTGGTAAGGTTATATGGATGAATATTTGAAGCTTTGAAGCGCCAAGACTTCTTAGGGGATTGTAGGTTTCTGATGGAATGTTCAGAACTGAATCCCTAACTGCTACAATAATCTGAAATACAAGTATCAACACAATGATAAATATCTTTGATAAATCCCCTAGGCCAAATAACAGCATTACCACTGGAAGCAATGCTGTTTTTGGAATTGGATAAGTAAAGTAAACAAGGGGATTTAATATTTTATTCCATACCTTTGAGTAGGCCATAAGTAGACCAACTACAATCCCTATAAATAAGGATATGCTGAGTCCATATCCAACCCTGTATAGACTGACTAAAACATGTATATAAAGCTTTTCGCTGAATATGTTGCCAATGTTAAGATATACATCAGTAGGCTTTGGAAGTACCCTCATATGAATTATGGTTGCAAGAAGATACCACAGAAGGTTGAATAGCACAAAGCCTTGAACAAATAGCTTAATTTTCTTTAATGCCTTCATATTTTCCATCCCTTTTTTATTATAGTTCTAAGCTGTGATGATAATTTTAGATATTCTTCACTTTCTCTTAAATGTTCAGTATTAAACAAAGGATTATCTATTGTTTTAACTATGGTACCAGGACAGTGGGACATAATTACAATCCTCTTTCCCATATAGATAGCCTCTTCTATGCTATGAGTAACAAAAACTGTAGTTGTTTTATACTTATTCCATATATCAATGAAGAGCTCTTGAGCCTCTTCTCTTGTCAAAGCATCTAAAGCAGAGAAAGGCTCGTCCATTAAAAGTAAATCAGGGTTCATGATAAAGGCTCTAGCTATAGAAACTCTTTGCTTTTGACCTCCACTAAGCTCATTAGGATATCTGTTTCTTAATGAATAAATATCTAATTTATTTTGGATGTAATCAATTCTTTCGTTAATAGAACTATCTAGGGCTTTACCTTTTATCTTAAGAGCCAAGGTGCAGTTTTTCTGAACATTTTTCCAGGGAAGAAGTCCAAAATTTTGAGGTATAAAGCCAATATTATGTTTTTTAGGAGACAGCTGTTCACCATTTAGTTTTACTTCACCTTGATAATCCTTTATTATGCCACTCAGTACATTAAGTAAAGTGGATTTGCCACAGCCTGAGGGACCAATAACCGCATATATGTCTCCAGGGGCGATTTTCATACTGACAGGCCCAAGAGCTGTTACTAAATTTCCCTGAGATTTATAACTTACTGAAAGATTATTTATATCTAACATAGGAGGCCTCCGTAAAATTATTTAATTCCTATATCATTCATTACATCTTTAGGTGTTAAAGTCTTTTTAACAAGTCCATTTTTTACGGTCCAATCAATAACTGCTTGAACATCAGCTTCCTTAGGTAGAGCATTTTTCTTAAACTTAGGTAAGTTAAGCTTTCCTTTCATATCAGCTGGATAACCAACAGATTTTATAATTGTATCTTCATATTCAGAAACAGGTGTATTATTTAAGTAATCTACAGCTTCATTGTAAGCTTTGTAAAATGCTTTAATTTCTGAACTCTTTGAGTCTATTGCTTTCTGAGTAAAAGCTGTTACTGAAGAGTAAACATTAATATCGCCTGCACTACCAAGACGTATTCCACCATCTTTTAAAGCAAGAGAAGCAAAAGGTTCAGGCAGAAGTGCTGCATCAATATTACCGTTTCTAAGCATTTCAAGTCTTGTAGGTATAGCTGGAACTATAGATTTTTTTACTTCTTTAGGGTCTATAGAATTTTTTTCTAATATCTTATCTAGAGAGTATTCTATAGAAGTTTTCTCAGAGATTGCTACACTTTTACCTTTTAAATCACAAACTGATTTTATTCCTGATTTTGAGTTTGCGATAAGCATGAAATCACCATTAGTAACTCCAGTTATCTTTACATCAAAGTCGGCATTTTGGTAAAGAGAAATTGCTATCTCATCACAAATAACTCCATCTAAATTTCCAGCTTGAAATGCAGCATCCCTATCTTTAGAGTTTTTGAAGGTTTGTAGATTAACGTCTACACCTTCCTTTTTGAAATATCCTTTTTCATTACCTATTACAAGTACAGCAGCATCTACAGAAGACATTGCTCCAAAGTTTAGTGTCTGCTTAGAAGACGTTTTTGTAGATGTTGAAGCTTCTTCCTTTACAGGTGAGCAAGCAGTTAAGGACAGCACAAGTGCTGAAGAAGTTAATAAAGCTAATATTTTTTTTAGTTTAGTCATTTTTGTGGTCCTCCCATTTTGTAAATAATGTATTTTCTATAGAAAGTGAATCTAAAATCTTTCCAACTACGAAGTTAATTAAATCATCCATACTTTGAGGCTTATGATAAAAACCTGGTACAGCTGGTAGAATAGTAACTCCAAGCCTAGAAAGCTTTAGCATATTTTCAAGATGTATTGCATTCAGTGGTGTTTCCCTAGGAACTATAATAAGTCTTCTATTTTCTTTTAAAGAAACGTCTGCAGCTCTGCATAATAAATTCTTAGCTAGGCCCATGCTGATTTCTGCTAAAGTTCCCATGGAGCAAGGAAGTATAATCATAGCATCAAATTTATAGGAGCCACTAGCAACTCCAGAAAATAGGTTATCTATATCTTCAAGCTTCACATGGTCATACTTTTCTTTCAAACCTATGAACCATTCATCAAGATCAATGGAGGTTTCGTATTTCATAACTTTCTTACCATTGTCAGTACAGATTATATGAACAAAGATTTCTTTTTTTAAAAGCTCTTCAATTAATCTTATTGCATATATACTTCCACTGGCTCCTGTAATTCCAACAACTATTTTTTTCATATGTAATCTCCTTTATATAAGTGCATCGATAACTCCACATATTAAAAATGTAATACTGATTATCTGATTTATGCCGTATGAAGCTATTTTTACATTGGTTAAATTATTTGGTGAAACCATCTTATGTTCAGCAATGAACAAGACGGAAATGATTGTAAGTCCAATGTAATAGATAACTCCTAAATGACTGCTTAAAATTCCGACGATAACCAATAAGCATAAAGTTATACCGTGAAAAAGAGTAGAGATATGAAGAGCATTTCTTACTCCAAATCTTGCAGGTATTGAATGTATTCCATTAGCTGTATCAAAATCATAATCCTGTGCTCCGTATATTATATCGAAGCCTGCAACCCATAGAGTGTTAGCTGCTCCCATAAAAAGAGGAAGCCAAGAGATTTTTCCTGTTATCGCAAGCCAAGCTCCTACAGGTGCCGCTGCTGAGGTGATTCCTAAAACCAAATGGCAGGCCCAAGTAAAACGCTTTGTATAGGAATAAATAACCATAAGGAATAATGCTATAGGTGATAAAATTAAGCATAATGGATTTAGCATTGCTGCAGAAATAACCATTAATAAAAAGCATCCTATAACAAATAATATTACTTCCTTCTTTTTCATTAAGCCCTGAGGTAACTGTCTTGTAGCTGTTCTTGGGTTTTTAGCGTCTATTTCAGCATCGATGACTCTGTTGATAGCATTTGCTCCAGTTCTAGCTCCCATAAAGGCAAGTAGTATCCAAAATATCTTGTAAGGAGAAGGAAGTCCATTACTAGCCAGTAGCATAGAAATAAGTGCAAAAGATAAAGAAAAAATTGTGTGTGAAAACATAACTAGTACTCCATAGTCATGAATTTTTTCAATAGCTTTATTCAATATCATATTCAGCCCATCTCCTTGAAACAAGATCTTTAATGTCTTCTGACATTTCAATGTCGTCAGGCCATTCTCTGCTATGACCTTCACTTGGCCATTTTTTAGTAGCATCAATACCCATTCTGTGTCCGTAATGAGGCAGATCAGATGCATGATCTAGAGCATCTAGAGGTCCTTCTGATATTACAACATCTCTTTTTGCATCAATATTATTAAATACCTTCCAGGCTACAGTAGATATATCCTGTGGACTTACATTTTCATCAACAACAATTATCATTTTTGTATACATCATTTGACCTATACCCCAAAGTGAGTTCATTATCTTTTTAGCATGTCCAGGGTAACGCTTCTTGATAGAAACAATGACACAGTTATGGAAAACTCCTTCAAGTGGAAAATTAAAATCAATTATTTCAGGATATTGCATTTTAAGTAGTGGTAAGAAAATTCTTTCCGTAGCTTTACCCATATAGCAGTCTTCCATAGGTGGCTTACCTACTACAGTAGCAGGATATACAGCATTCTTTTTGTGTGTTATACAAGTTACATGGAATACAGGGTAGTAATCGGCAAGAGAATAATATCCTGTATGGTCTCCAAAAGGTCCTTCAAGTTTCAACTCTTCGTTAACATCAACATAGCCTTCTATAACAAACTCTGCATCAGCAGGTACATAAATATCATTAGTTATAGATTTAACAAGTTTAACTGGAGATTTTCTTAAAAATCCTGCAAACATCATCTCATCAATGCTTTTTGGAAGTGGAGCAGTGGCAGAATAAGTGATTGCTGGATCACATCCAAGAGCTACTGATACAGGCATTTTTCCACCAAGTGCTTTATATTTTTCATATATTTCACGGCCATCTTTATGTAAATGCCAGTGCATACCTGTGGAGTTTTTATCATAAACCTGAAGTCTGTACATTCCTGTGTTTTGAATTCCTGTTTCAGGGTCTTTTGTCATAACAAGTGGAAGAGTTATAAATCTTCCTCCATCTCCTGGCCAGCACTTTAATATTGGAAGTGTTGATAGATCAGGGTCATGTTCTATAACTTCTTGGCAAGCACCTTTAGTAGGCAATTTTATAGGGAATACAGTTGCCATTCTAGTAAGCCTTGGAAGAGATTTAATTTTTTTCATGAGGCCAAGATAATTAGACATATCTATAAATTCTTCTATATCATTTCCTATATCATCTAGTTTTTCAACGCCTAGAGACATACTCATTCTTTCATAAGTTCCCATGGCATTGATAAGAACCGGATATTTTGAACCTTTAACATTTTCAAATAAAAGAGCAGGACCATATTTTTTTGATACTCTATCAGTTATTTCAGTGATCTCAAGATCTGAATCAACTTCAGTTTTTACTCTTTTTAGCATGCCTTTTTCATCCAAATGTTTAATGAAATCTTGCAAATCTTTGTAAGCCATAAGTTTTCTCCTTTTGTAAAAAGTTTTAAGATTTAAATTATATATACTTATAAATTAATAGTTCTAAAAGTTTTAGATTTTCAGGTATTCATACTTAAACTTGTTGTAGGTGAACTTTCTCTAAAACCTCAGCTAAGCTTTCAACCATTGAAGCTATATCCTCTTTTGTAATAACTAAAGGAGGTTGGAAAGCTAAGACATCTCTATTTATGCCGTTTTTACCGATTAGGAAACCAAGATCCTTCATTTCCTCTAATATAAAATCTGTAATTTCAGCAGAGTTTACTTTATTATTTGGTGCCTTGATTTGTATACCAAGCATTAGACCAGCTCCTCTAACTTCAGCTATAAATGGTGAGGAAAGCTTTTCTAATTCTTGCTTTAAGTAAGCACCTAATTCCTTTGACTTTTGAACTAAGTTGTTTTTCTCAATATAAGCTAATACGCTTAATGCAGTTTGAGCAGCTACAGGATTTCCTCCGAAAGTTGATGCTGAAGGTCTATTAAAGGATTTTGCTATCTCATCTGTTGTTGAAAAAGTAGATATAGGAATTCCATTGCCTAGTGCCTTAGCAGTTACAATAATGTCAGGTGTAACCCCATAGTGTTCTATGCAAAACATCTTACCAGTTCTTCCGTAACCAGTTTGAACTTCATCGCAAATCAGCAATACATTATGTGAATGAAGCAGTTGTTGTACTTTCTTCAAATAATCTATTGGATATAGTATGATTCCTCCATTACCTTGAAGAGGCTCTAATATCATTGCACAGATTTCAGCACCATGCTCTTTTAAGACTGCTTCAAGTTGGAGCAAAGATTTTTCCATTGCTTCTTTGTAAGTACTGTCTGGAGAGTAAGGTCTTTCAATGAAAAAAACATTATCATTTACTAAATTATCATCTAATCTCCACATAGGTATTCCAGTAACGCTTAGGGTTAAGTGAGTTCTACCATGAAGGCCCCCGTTTAAAGCGATATATTTAGTCTTTTTAGTATGTAGTCTTGCAAGGGCCATGGCACCTTCATTTGCTTCAGAGCCAGTAACACAAAAGAAAGTTCTTTTGATATCCCCAGGAAGTATCTTTGCTAGTTTTTCAGCAAGATCAACCATTGGCTGAGTTAAATAAAGTGTTGTTGTATGTTGAACTTTATTAAGCTGATCAATAGTATCCCTAAGAATTTCTGGATTTGAATGACCACAGTTCATAACTGATACTCCAGCAAAGAAATCAACATATTTCTTATTTTCATGATCAAAAAGATATTGCATTGAACCTGAAACTATTTGAGGTGGTCTTTGATAAAAGTGAGCAGTTGCTGGGTAAAAATAATCTTTTCTCTTCGATAATATATTATCAGGACCTATATAATTCATAATCTAAATCACTCCTTTTTTGGGGATATGAAAAATTAAAATATTTTTTCACACCCTTTTATGAAAACTTAATTTATGCTTGTTCCAAAATTACAGTTTCTAGCAATTTTAGTGCAAGTATAAATTAGTAATTAAAACTGTTTAGAGATATAAAGCCCAATATAAAATTTATACTGATACAAAGCTATCATTAAAATTAGAAAATTGTTATCCATCAAGGTTTAAAACTATATAGATTTGAAGGATAATGCACCAAGTGTAAAGCCTGCTCTTTTTGGCTGTAATTGTGAATATAACTCTTTACATTTAGATTTATCTGATATAGCAGTTTGATAAACCTCAATAATGGTTTTCAACTCATCAAGAGTATAAGTTTGTCCCTCAATACGTAGATTTATTGGCTTTTCGAAACTTAAGCTTTCAAGTATTGGAAGTAAACAAAACTCCTTAGAGGTAAATAAATGATTCTTTCCATTTTGATCTATATAAACTGGGTTTTCACCTTTATCAGTCATTAAAACTAGCACATCATTTTCTACATATTTATTATCACATTTTTCTATAGGTTTTAAGACGTCAATATTTTCATAAAGGTTATGATCTAAATACATAACTCTTAATGGTCCATGAGCTATTAATTCAAGTGGTGACTCTGACAAACTTATAAACTTTGCAAGTTCATTATTTTTTATCTCTAAAGAAATAGTAGTTTCATTAACACCAAGATTTCTATAGAATTTTGAGGCTTTTTCATTATAAATATTTAAGTTATAGTTGGTGATTAAAGGATACTTATGTCCATATTTATTGATAGCTCCTAAATTTGATACAAGTAACCCATCGAATAAATGTCCATGTTTTTCTAAATAATGATCGAGCATATCAAATTGAAGTTCATTCATCATTTGTGGCAAATCTAGATAAATTTCAGTTTTATTTTTTGTATTAACTAAGTCCTGTAGCTGATCTAAGCTTACAAATTGATCTGGTAGTAAAACCTCGCAAGGTAAGTAGATTCTATCTACTCCGAGCTCTATAGAAAGCTTTGCTTGAGCATAATTATTTACCTTAACAGATAACTTGTTTTTAGAAGCTACTTTGCCATTGAAATTATTTAAATCTGACTGAAGTTCATTTATAGCTTTATCAGTAATTTCTGGTTCTTCAGTAGGCACAGAAAAAACTTTACCTGTAGAGTAGAATTTACCTGTTCCTTCATAACGAGTGTTTATAAAGTCTAAACCTGGTCTACCAAAAGCATAAGCAGTAGTGAAATCACGTTTTCTGCCATCGAACAATTCAGCAGCGTGCTCTTTACGATTAAAGCTTAAAGGATTTTCTATGTATCTATCAATTGCATCTCCATAGGCATTTACTAAATCAACTATAAAATCAGTATCTCTCATACGTCCTTCGATTTTAAAGGATGTGATTGAGGCTTCAATAAGCTCAGGAATATGTTCATACATATACATGTCCTTTACCGCAAGAGGGAATTCAGTGTTAAACAAAGAACCATCTTTTTTTATAACATATGGCCATCTGCAAGGTTTAAAGCATCTGCCACGGTTAGAACTATTGCCAAAAACTATAGAACTGTAGTAGCAGTTCCCTCCGTTTGCAACACACATATCTCCATGGACAAAGTATTCAGTTTCGATATTAGTTTGATTCTGCAAATGCTTAGCGGTTTTCAAATCCATTTCTCTTGATAATACAACTCTAGTTACTCCAAATTCTTGCAATGCTTTTACAAACTCAATATTGTGCACATTCATCATTACAGAAGAGTGAATCTCGAAGTTATTAAAGTTATGTTCTTTACAAATTTGCAGAATTCCAAGATCTTGAACTATGATTCCATCAACAGGAACCTCGTTTAAGAAACGTAGATACTCAATTGCTTCATCAATTTCACTATCATTAATCATATTGTTTACTGTAATATAAACTTTCTTATTAACAGCATGTGCCATCTTTAAGGCTTCTTTTATCTCTTCATCAGAAAAGTTAAACCCTTTTCTCATCATTCTCATATTTAAAGATTTTCCCCCAAGATAAATTGCGTCGCAATTTGCTTGTACCATCTTTTTGAAGGTTTCCATGGTTCCTGAAGGGGCTAGTAGTTCTATTTTTTTATTATTAAAATATCTTGCCATATTTCCTCCTGAAATGCATTACATGTAGATTTGGATTTTGGTAATACGTTTTATGCATAAATATTAACCCATATATTATAGTACATTAAAATTGTAGGAAACTACAAGTATAGTTGGAAGGTTTTATAAAAAAGAACCTTAGGTTTCATGAATTGGGTAATTATATAAAAGGTTTATTAGAAGGGGCAGAGATAAAAATATATATAAAGAATTATGTAAAACTTATGTTTATAAAGGGCATAACTACTGAGGGACAAACATATTATAAATTGTTAATGTTTAAAATGTATTTTATGAAGGGTATAAAAAGGTATGAATAAATTTGATTTTAAAAATCTTAATATAAAAAAGCTGTTTGAAAGTAAGCTTACTGGAAATCTTATTATTGTAGTATCAGCATTTGTATTAGTATATTTAGTGGGTGCAATATATTTTTCTAGTCATTTCTTCTTTAACACTGAGATTAATGGAATTGATGTATCATTAAAGTCTCATAAGGAAGTAGAAGAGATAATAAAGAATGGTGTTAAGGGGTATAACCTAACATTAATTGAGAGAGATGGAGTAAAGGAAGAAATTGTTGGACAGGCTATAGAACTTAAGTATAACGATAAAAATAGTTATTTTGATGTATGTAGAGATATAAATATATTTAAGTGGGGGATTTCATTATTTAAAAAGCAAAGGTGTTATGTGGAGGATCTATTTGCATACAACAAGGTTAATTTAGAGAATAGAATAAATCAATTAGGATGTTTAAATAAAGAAATAATTGAACCTAAAAATGTAAGCTTTATATATAAAGATGGTTCCTATGAAGTTGTGAAAGAAGTATATGGAAATAAGATTAATAAAGCTAATTTAGAAAAGGCCATAGAGAAAAGTATACTAAGAGGAGAAACAACATTGGACTTGAACGAAGGTCTTTGCTACGATAACCCAAAATATACTTTAAACTCTGATATAACTGCTAAAACTAAAAAGCTGTTAAATGAATATATATCTTCAAGAATCATTTATTTATTTGGAGATAAAAGCGAAGTATTAGATAGTGATACAATTAATAAATGGCTTAGTGTTGATGATAAGCTTGAGGTAGTAGTTGACGAAAAAGCACTTAAAGAATATGTAAATGCATTAAGCAAAAAATACGATACTATAGGCATAGCAAGAAAATTTAAAACTTCTGTTGGAAAGACCTTAGAGGTTAGTGGAGGCTTTTATGGTTGGAAGATTAATAGAGATGATGAAGCTAAAAAATTATTAGAGATTATAAAGATCGGCAGAACACTTGAAAGAGAACCTATATATGCTCAGAAGGGTGTAACTAGAGGAGAAAACGATATAGGTAATACTTATGTAGAGATTAATATAACACAGCAGCATCTCTGGTTTTATAAAAATGGAAAGCTTGTAACTCAAGGAGATGTAGTAACAGGTAATCCTAATGTGGGGAATTCTACTAAGCTAGGAATATACATGCTTAATTATAAACAAAAAGGTTCAACTTTAAGAGGAGAAAATTACGAATCAGATGTAACTTATTGGATGCCTTTTAACGGAAATATAGGCATACATGATGCTAGCTGGAGATATTCATTTGGTGGTGATATATATAAGAGCAACGGAACTCACGGTTGTGTTAATTGTCCATTGTATTTAGCTAAAACAATCTTTGAAAATATAGAACCGGGAACTCCTATAATTTGTTATGAGGAATAGTAAAGTGCCCTATTGAGTAGACCAAGACAGTAGTCTACCCAGTAGGGTACCTTTATTATATTGTAGGTACATATTAAAATGAATTTAGAGGTTAAGTTTATTGAGGGAGAGAAAACTATGAGAAAATTAAATGTAGATCGACCATTAGCAATTACTATGTGGGATTTTTCATGGCTTGAAAGGCGTTGGCCGGGAGCTGGTTATGAGGACTGGGATAAGGTACTGGATGAATTAAAAGAGAGAGGATATGATGCAGTAAGAATTGATGCTTATCCCCACTTGCTTGCACAAGATCCTCATAAAGAGTGGACTTTAATACCATTTTGGAATTTGCAGACATGGGGGAGTCAATCTGTAAATAAGGTAATTGTATATGATAATCTGAAAGAATTTTTGGAAAAATGTAAGCAGCATGAATTAAAAGTAGCACTATCTACATGGTTTAGAGAAGATGAAGATAAAACAGCTTTGAAAATAATGACTCCAGAAGATCACGGTGAAGTATGGAAGATTACTTTAGATTATATAAAAGAGTGGGGACTTATAGATAACATACTGTATGTAGATTTATGCAATGAATTTCCTTTAACGTGCTGGGCACCATTTTTAGAAAATGTCTATGGGAAAAGTGAATTTGTTAGAGACTCAAAAGAAATTGTGAATTGGATGAAGCAATCTGTAGAATATCTAAGGCAATATTATAAGGATATTCCATTGTGCTATTCATTTTTAATACCGTATGATAACAGCGAAGAAGATGTATCGTACTTAGATGTACTGGAACCACACATTTGGATGGCTCAATCTAGTAATTTTTATGAAATAGTTGGTTATAACTATGAAAGATTTGATTCTACTGGTTATGATAACTTGGCAAAGTATGGTGAAAAAATATATAGAGCAAATCCACAGTACTGGCAAAGCTGCTTAGCAGATAATATTAAAAGAGTAGCAGAGTGGTCCAGAAAATCAGGGAAACCAATTATAACTACAGAATGCTGGGGAATAGTAGACTATAAAGATTGGCCTCTTCTTAATTGGGAGTGGGTAAAAGAACTCTGCGAATTTGGAGTTAAAGAGGCAATAAATACAAGAAGATGGATTGCAATAGCAACTAGCAACTTCTGCGGGCCGCAATTTCATGGCATGTGGAGAGATATTGAGTGGCATCGCAAGCTGACTGATTTAATACATGAAAGTAAATTTAATTAGTATCTTTACAAAAGCGACACCAGTGTCTTGCAATAAAAGAGACACTAGTGTCGCTTTTGAAATCCAAGCATATGGATTTTTGCGATTATTTATTTTTTGCTCGTCAAATGAAGAAGTTTGGGATAGTTGGAGATAATGATATGTATCATGTTAGAGATATTCTTACTGAGTGCCATATAGGCTTTTTGGATAAATACATACTTGGCGATGACAGTAAAGCTTTGCATAAGCATAAATTTGACTGTGTTAAAAAACATAGAAAATATAAATAGAAAAACACATAATAACGCCTCTTTGACTAAATAATATTATATAGCATCAGAATTATAGCATGATTATAATTAAGGCTTTGAAGCCTGATAGGCAAAACTAGTATATTGCTATGAATATAAAAAGAGGTGTTTTTTTGATTAAGTTAGTTAGAAATCCAGATATATATCATGGGAAGAATGAAAGGTCTAATTTTTTTGAGGGCTGGTACTTCAAACTTGTACAGCCACGTACGGGGGATACATATTGCTTCATACCAGGGATATTCTTAGGTAAGGAAGGAAATTCACATATCTTTATCCAGGTTCTTAAAGGGAATGAGAAAAATTTTAAATATTTAAGATATAGGGAAAATCAATTTAAGGCTAGTACATCAGAGTTCAATTTTCAGGTAGGAGGAAGTTCATTTTCACTTAAGGGGATAAGTCTAGATATTAATCAGCAGTATGAAAGGATATTTGGCACGTTATACTTTGATAATATAGTTAGGTGGCCAGATAGTGCTATTAATCCTGGTAGTATGGGATTTTACAATTATCTAAGTTTCATGCAATGCTACAGTCAAGTTTGCGCTGTTGATGGTAATATAAGAGGAAAGCTTTCTATTAATGGTAGAATAGTTGATTTCACAGGAGGTAAACTATATATTGAAAAAAACTGGGGAAAAGCATTTCCCTATTCCTACATTTGGGCTCAGGGAAATTCATTTAATGATGGAGACGGATCCATTACATGTTCTATAGCTCATATACCCATGCCTTTTCCAATGAAGAGTTTCACAGGCTTTTTAATAGGAATATATGCAAAAGGAAAGTTCTATAAGTTTACAAGTATAAATAGAAGTTCTCTATCCATTAGCTGTGAAGAAGAAAAAGTTATCCTAAAAACTTATAATAAAAATTATTTTCTCAAAATAGAAGCTTTCTATAAACAAGGAACTTTTATGAAGCTATATGCACCTCGTGATGGAAATATGATCCCTGTAGCAAGTGAAACTCTTCAGGGAGAATTAAATGTTACTCTCTTTGATAAAAAAAGAGGAAGTATGATATTTAATGATAGGAGTTCTTCCGCTGGTATTGAGTTCTCAGAAAACTATATGGATTTGATTTATAAATAAGGCTACGTTTTAGCATCGAGTGGATAACTACTTAATTTAACGCGGTGCTTTAACAACGGTATAAATAAAAGCTTAGAATCTTCCTATTTTGCCAGTAGATAAAGTATACCTTTTATCAGTTTTGCCTTTTATCATATTTCTACTTTTGTTAGAATTAAATAAGAGTATAGCCAAAAAAGATTTATTATTAAAATGTCTATTAAAAAACGGAAAAAAGATAAGTAATACAATCCGGTGAAATATATGAAGATAGTAGCTTCTGTGTTAGATTATTCATCGGATTCTTTGTTTTTTATAGATAAACTACTTCATATTTAAACCTATCAAAATAAAGATTAGTAGAGTAATCGAAATCTTTATTTTGAATTCAAGGAATGAAGTAGTTTACCTGTTCAGAGGAATAAATCGTGCTAAGAATAGTTAATATGAACAAATACAAAAAGGGATGATTAAATGATAAAAAAGTTAGAAGCTTTTGTTGAAGAGCTAGCAACTATGGAAGTCACACCAAATGTGTACAATCAGTATTCATATGAGCATGAAGAAAATTTAATAAGAAGAGATAATCTTCTAATATATTTAAAACAGATGTATAAAATAAAACCTAAAATAATACTTGTAGGAGAAGCTCCAGGATATAGAGGATGTAGACTTACTGGAGTCCCATTTACTAGTGAGCATTTGCTTATGAATAATATAGATGGTTTAGATTTGTTTGGAAAAGAAAAAGGGTATAAACTAGCATTAGAAAAGGACAAACTCCTTAAAGAGGCAACGGCAACAATAATATGGAATACACTTGTAAAATACGATATGATGGTATTATCGTGGAATGCTTTCCCATTTCATCCTTATAAACAAGATAACAAAGAAAGTAATAGAACTCCGTTAAAGAAAGAACTACTAATTGGAGAAAAGCCTCTGCTTAAAATGATTGAAATGTTTAACATTGAAAAAGTAGTTGCCATGGGAAATAAGGCAGAAGAAAGTCTCAATAAACTAGGTATAAGCTGCGATAAAGTAAGGCACCCTGCACAGGGAGGAAAAAACGACTTTGTTGATGGCATGAGGTTAATAAAGTAAATACCATGATATAAATACTTAAGATAAGGGGCATAAGGTTTAAGATGAGGATAAATAAACTTCTTAGTAATTTAGGATTTTGTTCGAGAAAAGAAGCTAATAGAATTATAGAAGATGGTAGGATAACGGTTAATGGAATTCAGTGTATTCCAGGACAATGGGTTGAGCTTGAGGATAATATCCTTATAGATGGTGAGCCTATACCAGTAGTAGAAAAAGTGTATATTGCTTTAAATAAGCCAGTAGGGATAACCTGCACGGCAGCAAGGGAAGTAAAGGATAATATTATAGATTTCATGAATTATGATAAGTATATATTTCCGGTGGGAAGATTAGATAAAGAATCACAAGGCTTGATATTAATGACCAATGATGGAGAACTTTCCAACAAAATTCTAGAATCAGATAATATGCATGAAAAAGAGTATGTGGTTACTTTGGACAAAGACTATGATGATGAATTTCTTAAAAAAATGTCAAGTGGAGTAGATATCGGAGGAGTTATAACTAGGGAATGTAATCTTAAGAGGATTAATGAGGATACTTTTTCTATAGTATTAACTCAAGGTCTTAATAGGCAGATAAGAAAAATGAGTAGAGCTTTAGGGTATACGGTTATAAAGCTTGTTAGAATAAGAATATTAAATATAAGTATAGATGGAATAGAAAATGGTCAGTGGAGATACCTCACAGAAGGTGAGGTTGAAGCACTAAAAAATATAATATGATCAATTTATTAAGGAGAAGACATAACCTGATTATGATTTAAATCAGTTATGTTTTCTCCTTATTTTTGACACAAGCTTAATCTAGGTAAAATCAAATACTTAATGGTTGAATATAATCAACTATTAATATCAACTTAACTGTCAACTTTGCTTGTATTTGGAACTGGTTTATCTATAGCAAAGAGTTATTTGCTCGAGGATATAAATTCTTCGCTATAAGTAGAAAGGTTTCTTTCAGTTTTAGCCAACTGATCGTCCACAACACTAGCATCTTTAATATGACTTATTATAGTAGAGACAGTTGTTTTAAGAACTTCATCAACAGTTCCTATTTCCTTATTCATTTGTTCTATGTTTTTTCTCTGTGTTTTTATAGTACCTATAACTTCTTTAATTTCTTTTTCTACAACAGATATTGAAGATAAGCTGTTTTCTATCTTTTCTATGGCTCTGCTTGATGCAGCAACACCTTTAGTTATAACAGCATTTGATTTATCAGCATTGCTTAGAACTACCTTTGTTTCACTTTCTATGCTAGAGATAAGATTTGAAATATCTAACGTACTATTTTTAGTTATCTCAGCTAATTTTCTAACTTCATCTGCAACAACTGCAAAGCCCTTACCTTGTTCGCCAGCTCTTGCAGCTTCTATGGCAGCATTTAAGGCAAGTAGATTTGTTTGACTTGCTATATTAGTTATAAGCTGAACTACCTCATTTACCTTACTGAACTTTCTAGCAAGCTCGTTTATGCTGTTTGTACTATTGTTATTTTCATTTTCTAAAGACTTTATTATCTCGTCCATTTCCTCAATGGCAGCTTTGCCTTCGTTAGACTTATTAACAGTATCTTTAGTTATTTCTATCAACCTACTACCACCTAAATTAAGATTATCAGTAGAGTTTATAGTTTCTTTGGAAAGCTCTGAGATATTGTCCATATGGCCTTTAACTTGATCAGTAAGATCAACTAAAACATTATGCTGTTCATTCACAATGTTGTGTTGTCCAACAGTTTCACTCAATAATTTATTTGCAGATTCTATAAATTGGATAGTTTGTTCTTTAAAGTTATTGTGGCTATGTTGTAAACTTGATGATTCTTTAGGTAGAGATTCCTGTAATTTTTCTTTATTTTTTCTAAACATAAATTAAAACTCCTTGATATTATGATTCGATTTGTTAAGTAGCCTATGAAAATTTAAATAACATCTGTCTGATAATCCATACATTTGTATACTTTGTTAGATGTTTGAATTATTTGTTGAGGTATAACCTTATAGCGGTATTAGTATGTTTATATATCGTAAGTATTATAGGTAACCTTTAAGTAAATCTATGTATATATTTATTGTTTAAATTTTTAATACCATATAGGTACAATGTCAATTCTATACGTAAATTTATTAATGATTAACAACTTTAAGACTAAAATATAAGTTGAATTATAGAGTTGTCAATCTAAAAAAACTTCATGGCTAAAATTTTAATTTGGACACGGTTATAACATCTCTAAATGAAAAAATCTCTGCATGAGCTGCTGCAGAGATTCCATAGGTTATGTTTAGTAGTACTGGTGTAATTTTATATAAACATAACCTTCTTATTATATTTCCTTTGAATATACTGCAGATGGATTTGGAGTTAGAACAATAAATAAAGACATATCTTTATCTGAGGTATTCTTTATACTGAATACTTCTACACCTTTACAGTGAATAACATCACCAGCTGTAATATTATTTGGATTTCCGTCAACAGTCATTTCTCCATCTCCAGATAAAACATGAACTAAAAGGTCGCTTTGTTCATGGTTGTGTGGAGGAACTCCTTGACCTGGTCTAAAATTAAGTACAAAACTTAAAAGTTTATCTTCCTTAAAGATTATTCTTTTAGTAATTGAATCGTCACTGAAAGCAATTTTATTTGATATTTTCTCTATTTTCATAATAACCCTCCAAGATTAAATTATTTTATAATATATAGTTTGTGTTTATTTATAAAATTTAATTATTGCATATTTAAATTATTGCTTATTAATAATATTTAAGAATAAGCTAGATCTAGCATTTTTAAAATAAATTCTTAAGAATTTTAATTTTTTAGATTTATTTATTTTAAATTCATGAATTGGATGTTTTTGATGTTTTGAATTACTAAACAAATACATTATATCCAAAATAAAATTTAAATACTGTGATTTAAATCAAAGAATTGTTTAAAAATTAGTATTACAATTTGAGTATAGAAAAACACGGTAGGAGGAATTAGGGATGGATAAAATTAAGGCATTAACTGGTATATTAACTAGATTAAATAATGGTGAATCAATAGAAAGTATTAAAGATGAAACAAAGGATTTATTAGAAAAGATCAGCCCAACTGAATTATCTTTAGCAGAGCAAAAGCTAGTAGAAGATGGTATGAAGACTGAAGATTTAAGAGGGTTATGCGTAATTCATATGGAGATGTTAAAAGATACTTTGGAGAAACTTAAAGCATCAGTTGATAAACAACATCCTTTATATATGATGATTACAGAACACGATAGTATATTAGGCTTCTTACAACAGTTAGAACAACTTAACAACAAGATTCAATGCATGGATAAAGACTCTATAGTTGAAGAGAATGTGAAAAATCTTGGAGAATTAGCTAAGAATTTAATTTCAGCAGAAAATCATCACTTAAGAGAAGAGGATGCATTATTCCCAGAACTAGAAAGACTAGGTATTACTGGTCCTACAAGAATTATGAGAATGGAGCATCAAGAACTTAGAGCAAGAAAGAAGAACTTATTACAATTATCTGAACAGTTCGATTCTGCAAACTTAGACGAATTCAAAAAACAAGTAGATGATAATGCTAAGTATTTGATATTTAACTTAAGAGATCATATATTTAAAGAAAATCACATATTATACCCATCAGCACTTGAAAGCGTAGAAAGTAGTGAAAAATGGCAAGAAATAAAAGATAAATGTGATGAAATTGGGTATTGCCCATTTAGTGAAGTTTAGTACTAATTCTAGTAGCTCACTCATATAACACCCCCTTGTATAACCATATAATTTCGAACAATAGTTTTTAATGATTATTGGAAAATTTATCTTAAAGCTAGGAACATTAATCCTTTTCCCCCTTAAGGATACTGCTCCTAGCTTTACTTTTATGTAAAGCCCTATATGAGGTGATTATTAATAAAAAGGGTATTGAAAAAGAATTACTGAGCTTAATTTTGAGTTTTAATTTATAGGGATTCTCTACTGAAATTTTATTTATATTTTTTAATATCTTGTTATCTGAGAACTTTCGGGGATATATAAATTAATAATTGATATTGAAACCCTATAAATTTAACTATCAGTATGTTTTTCATCTTTAGTAACATGCTTTTCACGTATATGAGTAATGAAAGAAAGTAAAACTCCTAAAGTAAATAACAGTATAGGCATAAGCCAAGGTTTTGTTATCATAACCTTTGATTTCCATGCAAATATAAAATCTTTCATTGTGACTATCAGCTCCTAAAATATGATTAACATTTATCAATGGATAGTTTTTTTCTTATTAAAGAGACAATAAATAATATTATGGGAAGTATGTAAAATAGTAAAAGCCATAAGTTATATGGCATGATTTTTAAACCTGCCTCTATATGTTCAGTAGAGTTAGAGGCCATTGACATACCAAGGTATAATATTATTGCTGCTGCAGGTATAACAAATATCCTGTGGCTTTTTGTATATGTAAGCTGTTGAATCCCACGAACTCCTGAATAAAGGTGAATACAAATTTTAAAGAATGCAGTTGTAAGGAATAATAGTACGTTTAGTGCATCAAGGTTTTGTATGAACTCGCCTATTTTTATTAATCTAACCAATCTAAACATTGGAAAGATGCTTCTTGAAAAAATGGTCTCACCTAGAACAGCTACTGCAAAAAAATCTAAAGCAGATATAAAAATTCCAGAAAGTAAGGTTGCTATTAAAACAGTTCTGGTAAGCTTATTTTTATTGTTAACAAAAGGATATATCATAGCAAGTTCTATACTTTGGCCAAAGGTCTGAGTTATGCCTAGTGGAAAAACAGCCTTCCAGATATCCTTCCAGCCTTTGCCTAAGAATGGTTTGAGATATTGTAAGTGTATAATGTCTGAACTAAATATTAATACAACTATTAATATTGAAATAATAGATATAAATGGTATAAAAAGTTCACCAAGCCGTCCAATTACTTCTATGCCTGAGAATACTGCATAACTAGCAACTAATATTAATACTAATGAAGTTACAATATGGGGAGTATTCGGCAAAAGGGTATTTGGAATTAGTGACCGTAAATCTCCAATAATACGGCCACCTACATATAAAAATTGAATAGTATACATCCAGGAAATAGGTGTGCCAAGCCACTTACCAAACTGATTAGGATACCATTCTACTAATGATAGCCCTGGATTTAGTGAATAAAGTTTTAAATATATGTAATTTATAAGTAGACCTATCAAAGTGCAGATTAATACAGATATCCATGCAGCTCTGCCAGCTTCAGAGGAAAAACCAAATATTACAGTTGTACCAATCTGATAAAATGCAACAAGAGCAAATAATTGAAAATTAGAAATCTTATTCAAGGAAATATCTCCTTTATTTTTAAAAGTTATCTTAAAATATCCTCTTCCTTTAATTGAAGGGATTTAGCATCAAAACCTATTTCTGTTATATCTACATCGCAAGCAACTGACACTTTTAGTGATGGTAATAAGGTTTTCCAATCTTTTTTATATTGATTTTCCCATTGTTTAGGATACTTTCCACGAACTATGGAACCAAAACCAAAAACATCAGAAGAGTTTGCATTTTTTGCTTTATCTATAGCAGATTCTGCTAAGTTTTTTATTCTATTCTCAAATAAAGTATCAATTTCGTCTATAACTGAAGATTTTGTTAAATCTAATTTAGTTGTGTTTTCAGATATATGAGCTTTAGTTTTAATCAATACTTTTACACTTAGTTGATCTTTTTCTATAATAGGAGTTATTTTTGTTATGCTATTTAAAACCTTAGCGGTAACCTTTCCACCACCGGATTCTTTTGGAAAAGTCACAGTTCCTAACCCAAGCTTTATTTTATTCTGTATGTAAAGAACTCCTCTAAAGGTATCATAATCTATAAAATCAACTAATTTTGATTTATTAAATATCCCAGCACCAGTTATGCTAGCTACTGAAGCAACAGAAGGATTATCTTGTTTATCTGATTTTGTAACTTCTAGAAGTGGAATTATAGGGTCTATGCCATCTTCTGTTAATGCAATTAAAAAATCTTTTAACTGAACTTCAGCTTTTAGATTTAATGATTTTAATTTATCTATTTCTTGGGCTATATTTCTTTCAAGTGAGGAATCAGTATCAAAAATTTTACTTGCAGCTCCTTTTACCAAAAACATGTGAGTTTTTATAGATGGCTCAGGATGTCTTGGGAAAAAATCCAGATATTCTGCGGCGTTTTCCCTGGCAAGGTACTCTCCCATCAAGACGTTTTCCATTTGTGAGAAAAACAATTTTCTGGATATTTTTTTAGAGATTTTATTGCACGCATCCATGATATCGTCTCCTTCCGAAGAAAAGATAATCACATCATTGTTTTGAGGAGTTTTTATATCTCCAGATGATATTTGTGATGTTGGGCGTATGCATAATAAGGTTACTTTTAAATTATCAGATTCACCTTTATCAAGAGCCATACTTGATACAATAATTAAATCATTTATATCATTATTATCCCAACATCCAGTTAGAAACATAGTTAATATTAAGAATATGGCTAATAAGTTTTTTTTCATAGTATTGATCTCCAATTAATAGACACTTGTTCATATAACACTTTCTATTTAACTTTATGCCTTTTTAAATTATTATTTTGAATAAAGCTAGGGCGTTTTTTTACTCCCCACCATGGCATTCTCATTAAGGTATCCTTTAAGCTTGAAGACGTAAATGGAGCTAATGGAGCTAGATAAGGGATTCCAAAGGATTCGATTCTAGCTAGATGTATCAAAAGACATAATACCCCCATATAAAGCCCATATAATCCTAAGGTACCAGATAAAATCATTATTCCAAATCTAAGAACGCGTATTGATAAAGCTAGATTATACCTAGGAATTATAAAGGATGAAATACCTGTAATAGAAACAATTATTACCATGGAAGAAGAAACTATGCCAGCTTTTACAGCAGCTTCACCTATTACTAAGGCTCCAACTATACTTACTGTTTGACCTGCTGGGCTAGGAAGTCTTATTCCTGCCTCTCTTAGTCCTTCAAAGAAACCTTCCATAAGTAATGCTTCCACTAATACAGGAAAGGGTACACCTTGCCTTGAAGAAATAATTGTTAATAATAAATTTCGAGGTATCATACCTTGATGAAAGCATAAAACAGCTATATAAAAAGAAGGTAGTAATAATGCGTTTATCAAAAATACATATCTAATAAATCTCAATAGTAAAGTAGCTATATAATTTTGATAATAATCTTCGCTTGATTGCATTGCTTGAAAAAAGGTTTGTGGAGCTATAAGTACTATGGGTGTATTGTCTACAATGATCCCCACATGCCCTTCAAGTAGCGCACTTGCAAGTCGGTCAGGCCTTTCCGTGTATCCAAACTCAGAAAAAACTGAAAATTTACTGGATTGAAGTAGCTCTTCTATATATCCACTTTCTAGTATTGCGTCTATTTCGATTTTAGAGAGTTTATTCATGATGTCATCAACTAAGGATTTTTCTGCAATTCCATCTAAATATGTAACTGCAGTGTCGGTTTGAGATAGTTTTCCAATCTTAATATTTTTCACTTTCAATTTTGGAGTCTTTAGCCTTCTTCTGATTAAGGTTATGTTTGTTTCTATGTCTTCGGTGAAACCATCCCTAGGTCCTCTAATAACTGGTTCAATGATTGATTCAGAAACACTTCTCTTTGGAAGCTTTCTTAATTCTATTAATAGAGCTTTTGATAAACCATCTACTACTAATGCAACTTTTCCTGAAAGTATGGAATCTATTACCAAATCCAATGATTCACTTTCTTCAATAGAAGGTAGAAAAATATTAGTTTTTATATAGTCATGTATATTTTCAATACTAATGTTGTTAGCTGGAAGTTGATTTTTGTTAAGATGTATTAACGGTCTTATCAAATCTTCGCTGACAAGTTCTTTATCAATAAAATTGTTCAGAAATATTATGGTTCCTTCAATAGAGTTATTTATATTTAAGTCTTTATATGTTATATCTGATATATCTGAAAATGTATCTTTTATTAAAGTCATATTTATCTTTAAATTTGTAGAAAGTTTATTATTGCTGGTAGTTGAATAATTCTTATTATCTGAAGAGACATCAGAACTTTTATTTGTTGATTCAAATTTGCTTAATAGTCTTTTTAAAATATTCATAGTACAAAACTTCCTATATAATTATAGATTTATAACTATAGTGTCAACACTAAATGATAAAATATTCTATTTTGTAACGTTAGTAGGAGTAAAAATACGGTTGTGGAAAAATATATAACGTATAATGTTGAAATTTATTTTAGTTTACACGGTTATAGCTAAAAAACTACATTTTGTGCTACAAAACATTAAATTACTTACAGTTTGTTATAATTTAATTAGAGGTGGTTTAGGATGGAAGAGAAGCTATCTAACGATATGACCATAATGGAAAAACTGGCCGATAATATTGCAATGAAGATTAATAAAGTAATTCAGAAAGATGGCATCGAATTACAAAAGGTCAAGCTTGGTATTGAAATATTATTAATTAATATATCCAAGTTTATATTGATACTTTTAGTTTCTATAAAACTTCATTTGGTCATACAAACAACAATAATTACCATAGTTTTAGGGGCTATACGTAGTAAGGCTTTTGGATTACACGCGAAGAGCAGTATTGTTTGCACAATAACTTCTTTGATGCTTTATGTAATTGGTGGTTACGTAAGTAATTTAGCACAACCTAATAAGTTTGTTATTTTCTGCATATTTATAGCTATAAATATTGCGTTATACATATATGCGCCAGCAGATACAGAATATCATCCTTTGATTGGACAAGCGTTGAGACGAAATCTTAAGAAAAAAGCTGTTATTACAGGCGCAATATTAATGATGCTAGCCTTAATGAGTACTAATTATGTTATAACTAATTTGATAACTTTAGCTTCGATTTTTGAGGTTTTAAGCATATTACCCATATCTTATAAAGTTTTAAACAGGAGGTATAATAATTATGAACAATACGAAGAATCAATTATTTGAAAAGTTAGCAAGGGCTATAGGAGATACATCAATAAAGATAAGTGATAAGGCTACTGGGAAATGCATGATAGGATACTTTTATGAACCAAAAGCTATGCTCGAAATAATAAAAAATAAATAATACATAATAAACATTAAAACAGGCTTTTTTACAGGTATAAGTAAAGAGGCCTGTTTTTTGTTGTTGTATTTTCAAAAATACTGGGCTGGTTTCAATTAAGTTACAAAATTATACTTAATAAATGTAAAAAGTAAAAAATGTGATATAATTGGATATGATTATCTTTTGAGGGGGGAGTTTATGACAAATTTTCTAGATGTTTTAATAACTATTTTCTTATTGTTCATAGCTATAATGAATCTGGCAACCTTAAAATTTACTAAAAAAGAGGCCATAACTATAATAATTGCAACTTTAATTATAGCAGTTCCTGCTGGTCTTTTTCTGAGTTATTTAAGCATAATACCAATAGATATTGCCTTTATGTTTTTCATTTATAAAAAGCACGGAAAAATAATTGTAAGTATCCTTCTGCCACTATTGGCTACCATAATAAGCGTGGTATCAGATTATATAGTGAGTTGCGTTAATATTTATGTTTTTAAAATAGATATTAACAACTCTTATAATAACATAACGTACATATTTTCTTTTATTGCAACTGTGTTTGTTATATTGATTATTAGTAGAACTGTAAGAGGTTTTATAGATAGAAAGCTAAAAGCTATTAATTTTGAGTTAACAGAAAAGTTTAGTCTTATAATAATATTGAGTCTTATAGTGACCTTAGTGATATTTTATATAAATATAATGCTAGGTGGAAAGTTAGGTTTTACAAATGAAATATTAAAGCTAAATAGCATTATATTTTTTATCTATTGTATTTTCTTTTGCATTATAATGTATGTGCTTTTCAAGAGCATAACAAAAGAAATGGAAATCCAAAATAAACAAGCACACTTCGAAAGTTTACAGAAATATACTGAGAATTTAGAAAATCTCTATAGTGAAATGAGAGTGTTTAAGCATGATTATGTAAATATAATATCCTCAATGATAGGATATATGGATGATAATGATATGGAAGGCTTAAAAAATCATTTTACTAAAAATATAGTTCCATTAAGCAATGAAATCGGAAGAAGTAAATCAAAAATAGATATTCTTAAAAATATAAAGATTCCTGAGATAAAAGGGATTCTATCATCCAAATTGATAAGGGCACAAGAAATAGGTATTGATGTGGATATAGATGTGGCAGAACCAATATTAAAAGTATCCATGGGCATTATAGATATAGTAAGAGCTTTGGGAATATTATTAGATAATGCTATTGAAGCAGCTGAAAAGTGTCCAAGTCCTATGATAAAAGTAGGATTTATTAAAAAAGAATATTCGTTAGAAGTAATAATAATTAATAGCTGTTTAGAGGATATTCCTCCAATATACAAATTAAACAAAAAAGGATATTCAACAAAGGGAGAAAATAGAGGAGTAGGATTAAGTAACTTAAAATTAATTTTAGACAAGTACGATAATATCTTTTTAGATACAATAGTTGAAAATAATACTTTCTTCCAGAGAATGAATATACAATCTCCTTCATAACCACTTAATTTCAACAAACTAAGTAACATGGTTTTTTAAGTAAAGTTACTTAAGTATTGTTTTGTGTTGATTTTAATGGCTGTGATATAATTAATAGTGACAATATGTTCGTATATGAGTGATATTTATAGATCTGGGGGAAATAGAGATGCTGAAGGTTTTTATTTGTGAAGATAATGATAAACAGAGAGAATATTATAAAAAGATTGTTGAAAATACTATAATTATTGAAAATCTTGATATGGAAATAGCTGTAGTTACAAATAAATCTAAAGAACTACTTGATTATATAAGTAGAAATGATGTAGCAGGATTATATTTTTTAGATGTAGATTTAAAAGAAGAAGCTAGTGGGATAGCACTTGCTGCAGAGATCAGAAAAATCGATTCTAAAGGTTTTATAGTATTTGTTACAACCCATAGTGAGATGAGCTATTTGACTTTTACTTATAAAGTAGAAGCTATGGATTACATAATTAAAGATAAATATAATGAGGTGGAAAAAAGAATAAAAGACTGTATCCTAGAGGCTAATAAGAGATATAGCAGTAAAAAAAATGATGGTGAACTCTTTAGTGTTAAGTTGAATGAAAGATTAATAAATTTGGAATTAGATAAAATACTTTTTTTTGAAACCTCTAAAACTGTTAGAAAAGTTATTGTCCATGCTACTGATAGACAAATAGAGTTTAATGGAAAAATTAGTGATATAGAAGAAAAGCTTGATTCCAGATTTTATAGATGCCATAAATCATATATTATAAATAAGAACAATATTAAAGAGTTAGATATTAAGAACAGAATAGCATATATGATTAATGGAGAAGAGTGTATAATATCTAGCCGCTGTGCTAAAGGACTTATTAAATAGGTTTTATAGGGAGCTTTTAAGCTCCCTTATTTACTGTATAGAAAAATATAAAGTTTTAATAGTAGCTAAAACTAGTAATTTCAGATACTTATAATAATGCTTTGAAAATACAGTGAGAAGTAGAAGTTATCGGATTACAAGAATTTATTTGCGTACGTTCTAAAAAGACAGATGTGTAAAAAAACTAACATAAATGAAACAAATTAAATTTATAAGAATACGGTCATGATAAAAAATTAACAACTTATGTACAAGGTGATAAAAACTCATATTTTAATGATAGATTAGTATTACAGGGATAAATGTTGTTTAAAGAATATGTCTTGGTACTTTATATTCTAAGTCATATACTTTTACGTTAGATGAACATAAAAAGGATTTTAAAATTTATCATTAGAAAGGAGAAAGACAAATTTAGTTTAGAAAACTGTGGAAGTAAAAAGGGTTTGTCGTAAAAAACATGAGGAGTATAAATGTATATAAAGAAATAGTATTTAGTAATTTGATAAAAATCTCATTAAATGGATGCAAAGATGACATAATTCCAGAAGTTAAAAGTTTTTATAGCTGTCTTAAGGAAAAAGGGATAGATACTTATCCGCAAATAGCAACCAATAAGATGGTGAAAAGTGTAAATGACGTAAGTGTGGAAGAAAGTGAGATTTATGTTGTCTCTTCGGAAGATGGTTTAAAAAAGGTAGAAGGTCTGTACAAAACATACGAAGAGCTGATGTGGGAGAATGTGGTGATGCTAGAGTATAACGGAGTTCTTCTAGAGTTTCAAAATGCTGTTAAAGAATTAAAACAATATATAGAAAAAAATAATATGAAAACTATTTCGGGTTTTTATACCTATATACCGCATGAAATAAAGGGTTCGGACATATTTTCAAGAAAAATTGATATGAATTGCTTTGTGAAAATTGAACAAGAGTAAATATATAAAAATAAGTGCAAGTATTATAGACATAAGATCATTCTTAATCGATAATACTTGCACTTATTTTGCAATAACCGAGCTACTATTATCGTAAGCTCCATATTGATAGTCTAATTTTTCTTTATACAACTATTTATTAAATAAATGTTGTTAAATATTTATATATGTAGATGGACAACCCATAATTATCTTATATTTTAAAGTTGCTTGTCTAAAATTTGCGGAGTATTAAAAACAGTTTTCGGACAAAACTAGATTTCTTTGCGATACTTCAGAGTAACATTTGCTGCTTTCCTATATTGTTAATTTCTCAAAACCGTATTGTCCACTTTTTGCCATTATCAATTTTTTAGAATTATACTAATCGAGTTACAATGTTGTTAGTGGGTTCAAAGTTTCATTAGCTATTTATGGTTTTATTAATACTCATTAATAACAAGAGAGTATTTCTGAATATATTAAATTAAAATTAGCAAACAGCTAAATTATACAACTAAATTTTCAATATAAATATCATTGATTATTCAGAGTTATATTAACTTATAATTTCTTTAAAAAGGTGAATTCATAATTCTTATTTCATCAGTTCTTATAAATCTGTTTCCTATAAATAATCTATCATATATCAAGTCCATGTAATCAAGTACCTTATCCAAATTCATTATTATGAAGAAACTAAGATATCTTTTCAGATACTTTGAGGCCACACCATGGAATATTGAGAGCCATTTTTTCAAATTTGGCCAAAGATATTTTATTCTATACTCAGCCTCTACCTTAATTGATTTGTTTCTATTATGTCTCATCGCTATTGAATTTATATATTTGTCTCCATATGGAGCAATGTGTGAGGCCTTTTCTATTTTAGAATAGACTTTTTCATTAAAAGCTCTTCGATCCCATTGATGCTTAAATATTGGTTTTATAAACATAGAGTCATCTTGTCCTTTTGCCCCAATGACCCAAATGTTTTCTCTTGGAGTTGATGAAGCTATTATTTCTGCATTTCTACACCCTTTAAGATTCTCTTTTAAAATGACCTTTCCTACATGTACAACCCCTGATAGAATATCTGGAGTTGAGTCTATGCTTAACGCTTGAAGTACTTTATGTCTCCAATAAAAAGCTGTACCAATACTTATATTTAGCTTCTCTGCACAAAATTTTAAAGTTTTGTTTTCTGTCATTAATTCAGTAAATTCTAGCCAGGTTCTAGCATTCTTTTTTGAATAGCTCCATAATGAATTAGTTGTACGTGAAAAGGTTTTTTGACACACTTTGCATTTGTATCTTTGAATTCCATTATAAAAACCATATTTAATATGCCAATTTGACCCGCAAAGTGGACAAACTTCTACAACTCTATCTTTATAAAAATCTCTTTTTAGAACCTTGTTAGTATGTAGATCAAATTTTTTTAATTCAACATCGTGCTGAAGCAAAAAGAACACCTCTCTAAGAAAATATAATAATTAAGCTATCCTCTTAATGCTTGCCACATGTTCATGTTTTTAATCACTACCAACATTTATTTAACAAATAATTGCATACTATAAAAAATAATTGAAGTGCTCTTGTTCAGTGAGTTTTTTTGCGCGTCAGCCTTTTTGTAGCATAAGTTAAGAAATTCTTGCAGTAGAATAAGTTTTACCTAGTTGCTGTCTTTATAAAGCTGCACCACTTTAATCGGAAATCTATTTTTAAAACTCCTCTGGGGTCAAATGAGAGAATTTTAAAATATAAATTTCAGCATCAAGTGATTCATAAATATATAAGTTCTAATAAGTTTTGTTCATAAAAATATTGAAGTAATGATACTTTAGATGATTAATTGATGCTGTTAATCTTTTGTAGATAAAAATAGTGACACTTATTCTTTAGTTTACTAAGGCGCCAATTTGCTAGACAAACTTCCTAAAAATAATCACCTAAATCTAAATAATGAGTACCTTACATAAACAAAGATAAGTGGTAATATTAAATTGAATAAAGATGAAACGATTTAATCAGAAATATATTTTTGAACTCCTCTGGATTTTGAGAGGGGCATTTGAAAATATAAATTTAAGTCTGAAGTGGTTCATACTTTAAAGCTTTCTTTTATTTATAGACAGTTGTATATCATAATTATGGGAATTGGGAGGAAATTATATGAGTAGATTTGCGTTAGTTACAGGTGCAGACAGGGGACTTGGGTTAGAACTGGTTAAGAAACTTTTAAGTAATGGGTATAATGTTTTTGCGGGTAGATACCTTACAAACTATAAAGAGTTAGATAATTTAAAAGAAGAAAATGCTGATAACTTACATATTATAGATTTAGATATTTCAAACCTTGAGAGCGTAAAGAATGCTAGAGGTGTTATAGAAAATGTAACCGATAAACTGGATTTAATTGTGAATAATGGAGCTATATTAGGAGATATCGAGAAAACCATAGAAGATGAACTGGATTTTGAGGAAATTGAGAAGGTTATAAGTGTAAATGCAGTGGGGCCGTTAAGGGTAATAAATGTATTTATGAAGTTACTTACCAATGGTGATAAAAAGTTAATTGTAAATATATCTTCAGAGGCTGGCAGTATAAGCAATTCCAATAGAACAGGATGGTTTGCATATTGCATGTCAAAGGCTGCACTTAATATGGAATCAACGATAATAAATAATAGTTTTAAAGAAAAAGGTGGACAGGTTTTAGCTATTCATCCTGGCTGGATGAGAACTTATATGAGAGATAAGCTTGATAGTGAAGCACCTTTGACTCCTGAATATTCAGCTGATCATATTTGTAACATAATACTAGATAGTGATAAGTTTAAAGCTGATAAAGCTGTATATATGGATTATGAAGGAAATTTAATGGAATGGTAAACGAGAGGTAATAACTATGGATCAAGATAAAAAGATACTAATAATTGGAGAGTATGAAAATGCTATGTATCATCCTCTTAGAGATGTTGAAAAGGAGCTTAGAAATATAATAGGAGATGAATTCCAAGTTATAGCTACTGACTATTACAATAAGCTTAATTGTGAAGATATTAAGCAATATAGTTTAATTATATCTTATACAGACTGTTGGCAGGCTGAGGAAAACAAAAATCTTGCTGCAGCACTAGTAAGCTTTGTTGCTCAAGGTGGGGCTTTTGTAGTGATTCATAATGGAATTTCACTACAAAATAATTATGAATTGGCTACGCTAATAGGAGCGAAGTTTACGATGCATCCAGAAGCAACTATGTTAAATTACAAAAATTTTAATATAAATCATCCTATAATGAATGGATGCAAAGAGTTTCAAATGCATGAAGAACCTTATCAATTTGTATTCGATAATATAGTTAATAAAGAAATACTTTTTTATTATGAATACAATAATGTACTTCTTGAAGCTGCCTGGTCATTAGAATATGGTAAAGGCAGAGTAGTATATTTATCACCAGGACATAACAAGGAGAGCTTTGAAGTTGAAGGCTATAGAAATATAATTAAGAGAAGTGTTTATTGGTCAATGAAAGAAGAATTATAGAAAATAATATAGCTCTCCATAAATAAATTCATATAACGATGTACCTCTTTGAAGTGTATTTTAATTATCTGTAAAGATTATTTTAATTCACTTTTAAAGAGGTATATTTTTTTATCATATAGGTAGGTGTGAAATATTTATGTCTGTTAAACATGGGTATTTCAATGGCTTTAGAAGTTTTTATGGCTATATAGTAAAAAAAAACTTATTCATCTGTAAGTTTCCTCACATGCATTTTGAAAGGCAGATACGCAAAAAGACTCATGGAAAAAGGCTGTTTCAGCGAGGGAGTTATAAATACATGAAGAAATTTCTAAAAATATCTTGCAATAGTAACTTACCTATTGTATCATACTTACATAAAGTAAGTTTGTTTGATTTTATGATTTATGATCATTAGTTTGACAACTTCGAGTATATAAATTCCCCGTTTATATAGAATAATTATTTAAAGATGAAACACTTCTATCCGAAGTTTATTTTCAAAACTTCTCTGGGTTTTGAGAGGAGAAGTTGAAAATATAATTTTAAGTATGAAGTGGTTCATCTACAAGTAAATTTAAAAACAACAATTACTAGCTGATGAGATTGATACTTTGTGAATAGGGTATGTAAGTGCTAGTAAGTATATAGAAGATTGAGGTGCAAAATGACTGATTTAAAAACATTAATTGAACAAAGACACTCTGCCAATAATTTTATAGAAGGAGTGAAAATACCTAAGGAAGATTTTGATGCTATATTTGATTTATTAAAACTAGCACCATCTTGTTTTAATATTCAACATGCTAATTATTTAGTTATAACTGATGAAGATAAAAAAGAAGCTTTAAGAGAAGCTGCATTTAATCAATATAAGATACATACTGCATCCGCTGCGGTCTTAGTTCTTGGTGATAAAGAAGCTTATAAAAAAGTGGATTCAATATATTCAGGAATGTTAAACTTAAAGATGTTATCTAAGATCGATTACGATAAGATGATGAATGATGTATTTAATTTATATGAAGGAAGAGGACAAGAGTTCCAAAGAGATGAAGCTATAAGAAATGCTTCTTTGTCAGCAATGATGTTTATGATGATTGCGAAAGACAAAGGTTGGGACACATGCCCAATGATAGGTTTTGACAATGAGAGAGTAAGTAAACTATTCAATATACCAGAAAACCTTGAACCAGTACTTTTGATAACAATGGGAAAAGAAGATACCTCAAAGAGAAGAATGAGAGGTTATAGAAGACCAGTAGGTGAATTTGTAACTTTTGAAACTTTTAATAAATAAAAACTTAAGTAGTAAAGATATAACAGATTATATATGTGTGAAGTCATATATAATCTGCTTTTTTTTTGAGTAAAAAAGAATATTTTGCTTGAAGTGAGCAAATATCCTTGAATATGTAAATGATATCATTTAAAATAGATATAAATAATCAAAAATAAGCAAAAGCAATCACAAATGACTAAATTGAATGTTTGATTCTATTAGTTAATCATATATAGATGAACCACTTCGCATTCAAATTTATATTTTTAAATTCTCTCACCAGAAACAGTGAGAGTTTTTAAAATAGATTTCAGATTGAAGTGTTTAATCTTTAGCATCTTCAGTAGTTGCACCTAAATTTCAAAATAATCTTATAAATAAACCAATTTCAAATATGGGTACTATTAAAGCAACGTGTTTAAATATGAATTATAGATTGATACATAAATTGGCATGATACTTGCTTAATAGTTAAGTATAGGATTCTTGTATGAAAACCTTCATACACGTTATTTAAGGGGAGTTGAGGCGTTTCTATAAAGGACTTTTTAGTTAGAAAGCCTATAAGGGGGACAAGATGAAGAAGATAGATAAGATTTATTGTTACCTAGAGGAGCATACAAAAAAGCTTTCTAAAGAGAATATATTGGATGATGTTGGGTTTACTTCAGTACAGATTGCAGAAGAACTGAACATGTTAAGAAACAATGTAAGTAGAGAGTTAAATGAATTATTAAGACTAGGTAAGATTATTAAGATAAAGGAAAGACCGGTTAGATTTATCCATAGAGGGATTGTGGAAGAAGTTTTGGGCATTGATCCAGCACATTCTATCATAGAAGTAAGAAGCATAAAAGAATTAATTTGTAGCAATTCTGAAAAAGATCCATTCAAATTATTGATAGGCTCGGAAAGAAGCTTGAAAAATCAGATAGAGCAAGCAAAGGCGGCTATATTATATCCACCTTCAGGACTAAACACTTTAATTGTTGGCCCCACTGGTGTAGGAAAAACTTTATTTGCCAAGATAATGTATAATTACGGAAAGTTTGTTGGAAAGTTTTCGGACAAATCACCTTTTGTAGTATTCAACTGTGCAGATTACTATAATAATTCTCAATTGTTATTAGATCATATCTTTGGACATATAAAAGGAGCGTACACTGGTGCAGATACTGAGAAACAGGGGTTAGTTGAAAAAGCAAATGGAGGTATTTTATTTTTAGATGAAATACATAGACTTCCTCCTGAAGGACAGGAAATGATATTTTACTTCATGGATACTGGTGAATATGGGAAACTCGGTGAAACAGAAAGAAATAGGAAATCCAATGTATTAATTGTCAGTGCTACCACAGAAGAATCTGATTCCTATATGCTTAAGACCTTTATGAGAAGAATACCTATAACAATAACTATTCCTTCATTACAAGAAAGAGATAATGAAGAAAAAGTTCAAATAATAAAGTATTTACTTTTAAATGAAGCTCACAGAGTGAATAAGCCTATAAAAGCATCTGTTGAGGTTGTAAAAGCATTAATTGGTAGTGCAACCTATGGAAATATAGGTCAATTAAAATCTAATGTTCAGCTTACCTGCGCAAAGGGTTTTTTAGAATGTATTAATGATGAGAAAGAATATATCGAATTAGATTTTAAAACTCTTACTCCCAATATAAAGGATGGATTCTTTGAAATAGTAAGGGATAGAAGAGAATTTCAAAATTTAGATACAATAGTAGACGCACCGATTTTCATAAGTCCTGATGGTTATAAAGGGGTGGTGGACTCTGGAGATTCCTATGAACCGCCTTTTAATCTATATAAGCTCATTGAAGATAAGCTTTCTTTGTTAAAGGAAGAAGGAGTGGACGATGATTATATAAACAAATTTATAACCACTGATGTAAATATCCATATTAAAAGTTTTTATAATAAATTTACTAAAAATAATGAAAGTAAAGATAGAATATTAAAGATTGTAGATAAAAACATATTAGACTTTGCAGAAGAAGTAAAATTTATAGCTGAAAAAGAACTAGGAAGAAAATATAGCGATAGATTTACTTATGCATTAAGCCTTCATATGAGTGCATTTTTTAAACGAGTAAAAGAGAAAAAGGACTATAGTAGAAAAAAATATAGCACTGTAAGCATACACGACATAGAATATGAAGTTGCTCTTAAAATAAAAGATATGATAAGTGAAAAGTTTAATTTATATGTGCCAGAAGTAGAAGTAACTTATATAGCAATTTTATTAAAATCCACAGAGGAAGAAAGCAAGGGCGATGTAGGAATCATAGTAGCAGCGCATGGAAATTCTACAGCCAGCAGCATGGTGAATGTGGTAAAAGGATTGCTTGGTAATTCAAATATAAGTGCAGTGGATATGCCACTTGATGTAAGCCCAAAGAAGATCTTAGAAGTAGTAATAGAACGGGTTAAAGAGATGGACAACGGAAGAGGGGTACTGCTGCTGGTAGATATGGGATCACTAGTTAAATTTGATACTACAATAACTGAAAGAACAGGTATCCAGGTTAGAAGTATAGATATGGTTTCTACTCCATTAATATTAGAAGCTGTAAGAAAATCAAGTATTTTAGATATGGATCTAATAGATATATATAATTCTTTAAAGGATTTCAAAGGCTATAATGACTATTCAAATGAGAAAGTATATTTAGAGGATAAGGTTATTGTAACTGTGTGCAGCTCAGGAAAAGGCACCGCTGAGAAACTTAAAGAAATAGTAGAAAAAGTGGTACTAAACTTGACTGGTGAAAATATGAAGATCATACCTATTGGTATAAGAGATTTAGATAAAAAAATTAAGGAACTACAAAAACAACATACAATTGTAGCTGTCATAGGGGTAAAGAGGCCAAAAGAGCAACTACCATTTATATCTTTAGAAAAACTAATAGATGGAAATGGTGAAAGTATGTTGAGAGAACTTTTAAATAACAATAATCTCTCAGTAATAAATAACAGTAAAGATGTTGTTATAAGGGATATCTGTGAAAATAGTTTAGAAGAATTCCTGACTTATTTAAATCCAAAAAAGATAATCGGTACCTTAATGGAGTTTATAGGAAAGCTAGAAGAAAACTTAAATGCAGAGATAAACAATAATACTAAAATAAGCATTATCAGTCACGTTGCTATTGCATTAGAAAGAATGATAACTAACGAAGGATTAAAATATACCGATGACAAAGACTCTTTAGACCCAAATATAGTAGAAGCAGTAAACAGTAGCTGTGAGGTATTCAAAAGATATCTAAAACTACAGCTTACTGAAGATGAAAAGTATTTTATTTGTCAGATGCTATTGTAGGATTTCTATAATTTCAAAGAATATAGTAATTAAAAATAGCTACATCTTTAGAACCTGCTAGACATGAACTTAATTAATTCTGTCTAGCAGGTTTCTTAATGTCTAGGAAATTATAAAGTTTTTTGAAAGCTAAACCTAGCAATATTAAGGGTTCAGAATAGTTATTTAGGGTAAACAGTAAAAAATAAATCATATTCGCCTGTAAGTTTCCTCATATACATTCGGAAAGGCAGATGCGCAAAAAAAGTAGCTGAAGAAGGGTCGCTTTGAACTGACCCCATAATTTTAGACAAATATTAATTAAGCTATTTTTAGAGACTGAATCCTGTATTGAACAGGACTCAGTCCTTTTAATTTTATCTTAATACGATTATTATTATAATAATCTATATAAGATACTAACTCTTCTATAAAGTGATCTATACTTTCAAATTCCTGTAGATATAGCAACTCTGTTTTCAGTAATCCAAAGAAGTTTTCCATAACTGAGTTATCAAGACAGTTACCTTTTCGCGACATACTTTGCTTAATACCTTTTTCCTTTAGCATCTTTTGATATTTATTCATTTGATATTGCCATCCCTGATCTGAGTGTAGTATCAATTCTATGTCATCAGGAATCTTCTCAAAGGCCTTTTTAAGCATATCAACTGTTTGATGAAATGTAGGCCTTTCGGATAAGTTATAACTTATTATTTCTCCGTTGTACAAGTCAAGGATTGGCGAAAGATATAGCTTTTTTCCAAAGACAGCGAATTCGGTCACGTCAGTAACCCACTTCTCATTAGGTCTATTAGCTTTGAAGTTACGCGATAACAAGTTTGGGGCAATCTTGCCGATTTTGCCTCGGTATGACCTGTACTTCTTAATACGAACCATACACTTTAAACATAACTGCTTCATCAGTCTTTGAACAGTTTTATGATTTACAATATATCCTCTATTGTGCAGTTCTAAAGTAATTCTCCTGTATCCATATCTACCTTTATTCTCATGGAAAATCTGGACGATACAGGACTTAACAACATCGTATTTATCAGATTTCTCCATGCTTTTTATACGATAGTAGAACGTGCTGCGAGGAATGTTTGCAATTTCTAATAAATCAGCTAACTTATATTTATGCCTTAATTCTCTAATAACAACTACTTTGTCTTTTTCGCTGATTTTTCCCTGGCTTGAACTAAGGCATTCAATTTTTTTAGGTACTCATTCTCCATTCGAAGGCGTTGAACCTCAGCAATTAAATCTTCATTTTGTGAGTTATCAGTATTAGGCTTTTTAAACTTATCCTTTTTCATTTTTGCCTTCCTCCCTCTGTTATCTCTATACAGAGCTTCGGGACCATACTCGAGATATATCCGTTCCCAAACACCTACGGTTGAACCATTTGGAATCCCAAAATGAACAGCCCCTTGGAATAGAGATAAATTATTCTTATGGATATATTCTATAACATGAACTTTAAAATCACCAGTATATGTTCCAGACTTCATAGAAAGTCCTTCTACTCCAAATTTCTCATAAAGCGCAACCCATCTTTGAACTACAACTTTTGCTGTAGGGAGTGATTTTGCTACAGAATTGACTGACATACCTTTTTCTAATACATCATTCACCACTTTCAGTTTAACTTCTAAAGTATGTTTAGACATAAAAAATGCACCTCCAAATATTAGTTTTGTCTAATATTTGGGGTGCACTTCACTTCAGCTACTTTTTTATTTTTCAACTAATAGCAATAGCTATTAATACATATAAAAACGTAAAGCTGAGTTATCTTTTTGTATAAAACATTCTGCAAAATCACAATTTTGTGTAAGAAATATGGAAATAGAAGATAAAACCAGTGTGAAAAAGTTAGATGTATCAAAAAATGAGCACAAATAAGCAAGTTGTATCAAATGATATTTGTTTTGTATCAAAAATGTAAAGTAAATATCAATTTAATGAGTGCAGTATCAAAAACAAAAATATCTTGTACATAAAAAATGTCTAGAATTAATTCTAATTAAAGATTTATAGCTTAAGAAGCTGAATAAATAGACATTTTTACTTAGGTTTAATTTTAATAAAGATAAAAAAGCCATTATACAAAACTTTGGCACGGCAATTGCTATTAATATAGATGTGAAGATAAAGCCGGGGGTGAATGTAATGGTAGCAGTAATAGTTGGTACACACGGAGAGTTTTCTAGAGAGATAGTTAATTCTTCTGAAATGATATTTGGTAAGCAGGATAATTTGAAATACATAACCTTTAATCCAGGGGAAGGTTCAGAAGATCTTGTGGCAAAGTATGAAAAAGCTATTGAAGAATTAGATTGCGAAGATGGACTTTTAGTAATGGTAGATCTTTTTGGGGGAAGTCCTTACAATGCAGCAAGTAGAGTTGTAGTAAATAAAGATAAAGCAGATATAGTCACGGGTGTGAATCTACCTATGCTTTTAGAGGTTTTTGCTCTTAGAGATTCTATGAGTATTGAAGAACTAGTGAAGATTGCTGAAGAAGCAGGAAATACAGGAATAAAATCATTCAAATCAAATTTTTGTGATGTAGTGGAGGAATTATAATATGAATATCAATTTTGTAAGAATAGACGACAGACTAATACATGGACAAGTAGCCACAGTATGGGTAAAGGAATCAAAATGCAATAAGATAATAGCCTGCAGCGATGAGGTGGCAAAGGATGTACTAAGAAAAACATTATTACTGCAAGTAGCACCAGCAGATGTAAAAGCATATGTTTTGCCTATTGATAAGGCGATTGAAGCATATAAAAATCCAAAATACAACGATTTTAAGACAATGTTCTTATTTACTAATCCAACGGACGTTTTAAGAATGGTTGAAGGAGGTGTTGATATCAAATCTGTAAACGTTGGAGGAATGTGTTATAAGGAGGGGAAAACTCAAGTTACAGGTGCAGTATCTGTGGATAAAAAAGATGTGGATGCTTTTAAGAAATTACATGACAAGGGAATCGAGCTTGAGGTAAGACAATTAGCAAGCAATCCTAAGGTAGACTTAATTAGTAAATTAAAAGCAAATGGATTATTTGAGTAAAATTTAGGGGGAAATAAAAATGAATAGTGTTCAAATTATATTAGTTGTACTTGTTGCGGCTATTTGTGGTATGGGAAGTGTTCTTGATGAAGGACAAACACATAGACCGTTAATTGCATGTACTTTAATTGGTTTAGTTTTAGGGGATTTAAAAACTGGAATTATATTAGGTGGTACTCTTGAAATGATGGCACTTGGATGGATGAACGTTGGAGCAGCCATGGCTCCAGATGCAGCTTTAGCTAGCGTTATTGCATCAATACTAGTAATCGTAGGAAAACAATCAATTGGAGCTGGTATCGCAGTAGCAATTCCAATAGCTGCTGCAGGTCAAGTTCTTACTATATTCGTTAGAACAATCACAGTATTCTTCCAACATGCTGCAGATAAATATGCAGATGATGCTAACTTTAGAGGAATTGAATTATGTCACTTCGTAGCTTTATTATTACAAGGTGTTCGTGTAGCTATTCCAGCAGCATTAGTTGCAGCAGTAGCAGGAACTAGCATTGTAAACAGCATGCTTGCAGCAATTCCAGAGGTTGTAACAAGAGGTCTACAAATTTCTGGTGGCTTCATAGTTGTAGTTGGTTACGCAATGGTTATAAATATGATGGAAGCAAAATACTTAATGCCTTTCTTCCTATTAGGATTTGTAATAGCAGCTTTCTTAGGCATCAACTTAGTAGGTTTCGGTATAATAGGAACAATTGCTGCTATAATTTATATCCAATTAGATCCAAAATTCAATCAAAAACCACAATTGGTTGATGAACTAGACGAGCTGTAGGAGGAAGAATAAATGGAAAAGAAATTAAGTAAAAAAGACATTACAAGCATGTTTGTACGATCATGGTTCTTGCTTGGATCCTTCAACTTTGAAAGAATGCAATCAGTAGGATTCTGCGTAACTATGATTCCAGCTATAAAGAAATTATATGACAAGAAAGAAGATCAAAGAGCAGCTTTAAAGAGACACTTAGAATTCTTTAATACTCAACCATTTATATCTGCACCTATAATGGGAGTAACTGCTGCAATGGAAGAGCAAAAATCTAATGGAGCACCAATTGATGATGCATCAATAAGTGGTGTTAAGGTTGGGCTTATGGGACCATTAGCTGGAGTTGGAGACCCAGTATTCTGGGGAACACTAAGACCAGTAACTGCAGCACTTGGAGCATCAATAGCTCTAAGCGGAAGTATACTAGGACCGTTATTATTCTTTGTAATCTTCAATGTATTAAGACTTGCAACTAAGTGGTACGGATTAAAATATGGATATCAAAAAGGAACAGAAATCGTTGCTGATATGGCTGGTAACAGATTGAAGAAGTTAACAGTTGGAGCATCAATCCTTGGATTATTTGTAATGGGAGCTCTTGTATCTAAATGGACTAGTATAAATGTTCCATTAGTACTTTCTCAGTATCAAGGCCAAGACGGAAAGACTGTAACAACAACAGTTCAAAGTATATTAGATCAATTATTACCTGGAATGCTTCCACTATTATTAACTTTTGGATGTATGAAGTTATTAAAGAAGAAAATAAATCCAATGCTAATAATATTCGGATTATTTGCAGTAGGTATCATAGGATATGCTGTAGGAGTATTGAAGTAAAGGTTTAATTAATCAGCTAAATTATAGTATAGTTTTATAATGGATTTATAGACTATGCAATAATTAAAGATGTACAACTTCAATTTGAAAATATAAACTCTAAAATGAAGCTGTACATCAATATAATATCCTCAGATAGAAACCCCACAGTTTCATGATCATTTATTAACTTTAGTCTAAGAAAGAATTTTTTTAGGGAAAAGATGAAAAAATTTTCTTAGAGACACAATTAAAAGCCAAGTTTTCTACCGCGATTTAGAAAACTTGGCTTTTTACTGCGTAGAAAATTAGCAAATTTCTGAGGTAGCTAAACCTAGGTATTTCAATGGATTTAGAAGTTTTTTGACCATGCAGTAAAAAACAAAACTTATTTGCCTGTAAGTTTCGTCATATACATCCGGAAAGGTAGATGAGCAAAAAAATTTCACTAAAGAAGAGTACTTCAGCAACTTTTTTATACAAACTACAATATTCATCGATTTGTATTTTGTAACTTCAAATACAGGTATATAATTACAGTATGTGGAAGCTTATACGGGAAAAAGCAATAAAATAATATAAACAGTAAAATCAAAGTGATTACAATTAGTAAAATAAGTTGTTAAGGTTTCCTTTTATAAGAATTTTAAATTATATGTGTATAAAGTGGGGGAGTAAAATGGAATTACAAGAAATTATGCAAATGCCAGAAGTAAAAATAGCACTAGATCATGTGTTTACAGGCTTCATGAATGATGAAAAGAAAACTAAACTAAAGAGATTCAAACATCTAAATAAATGTGCAAAAAAGAGACAAATTCTATTCGTAGGATCTTCATTAATGGAACAATTTCCAATCAATGAATTACAGCAAACCTTAGATAAAAACTACGTTATTTATAATAGAGGTATTGGCGGGTATGTGACAACTGAATTGCTTGATTCCATGGAAGAATGTATTTTTGAATTGGAACCCTCAAAAATATTTATTAATATAGGTACCAATGATATAAGTTTAGAAGATTATAAAAAAGAAAAGCTCATTGCTAACTACGATGAGATACTAACTTTGATTGGAGAGAGAGTACCTAGCTGCAAGGTTTATGTAATGGCTTATTATCCTATAAATGCTAAAGCTGATTTTCCAGGAGTAGATAAAGAACAAAAAGAAATGATGTTTAAATATAGAACAAATGTAGCTATCTTAGAAGCAAACGAAGCAGTTGAAGAATTAGCTAAAAGACACAACTATGAATTTATCAATGTAAATGAAGGTCTAACAGATGAAGAAGGAAATCTTAAGGAAGAGTTTTCTATAGAGGGGCTTCATATGTGGTCTAATGCTTATGAGGTCATTCTTCAAAATATGAAGCAGTATTTGTAAAAGGGGATTAGTAATGAAAAAAGTGCCTATGGATAAAAAGTTTTGGGACAAAGTACTTTTCATAGTTGTAAATGGTGCTTTAGTGATATATGGGTCAATAATGCTATTTGGTTTTGTCAGACATATTTTTGTAGGGGACAGAGAAAATGTAAATACTGCCGAAACTAGAAAGTTCATTAGCTCTACAATTAAGTCTAATAACAACATAGAAAAAGGAAAAATATTCACACAAAATGGTGCTTTGCAATTTGATTATACATTAAAAAATGAACCAACGAGGGATGAGCTAACCAATATATTTAACATTTCTTATAATGATATTATTGAAGATGATAAACTTAAAAACTTGGTTATAAATGGCTATAGAGGGGTTTACTTTAACATACATTACAAAGATGATAACTATGTATACAGAGGAAGTAACTTCGTCTATGACAAGATGGATAAAGAGGCAGGCTATACAAAGACTTATAATACTTGGACGTTAACTAAGAATAATGTTAACATAGATAGTTTTACGAAGGATTATCTTTTATGTGAAGAATAAAGATGTACCACTTCAATCTGAAATCTATTTTTAAAACTCTCACGGATTCTGGTGAGAGAATTTAAAAATAATAAATTTTATTACGAAGTTGTACATCCATAGAAGTGCAGTTTTATTATGAATTATAAAAAGGATGTTTGGATAATTACTATCTGAAACATCCTTTTTTAATATATTTATGATTATAAGATTCTAAAATCTGAAAATCCCTCATTTAAAGCATAATTGTATATATTAAGCAAAGTCTATAGTATACAAATATTTTTAGGTGGAGGGATAGCCTTGAAGAAATATTATATGCTATTAGTTATAATGTTTATTTTTGTTAATATGGCCTTTCAAGGTAAAGAGGTACAAGGGCAAGAGAGTAGGAGCATACTACAAAGTGAAACGGTTTATTTTGAAGATAAAAATTTAGAAGCAGGAATAAGAGAAAAATTAAATAAGCTTAAAGGAGAGATAGCTAAAGAGGATGTAAAGAAGATAGAAGAGTTAACTTTAAATAATAAAAATATTTCATCTTTAGAAGGAATTCAGCATTTAACTAATCTAAAGAAATTAGACTTAATGTTTAATAAGATTAGTGATATAAACCCATTGGGTTCCTTAACTAATTTAGTGAATTTGAACTTAGGCTACAATAATGTTAATGATATTAGTCTGCTAAGTAATTTAGTGGATTTAGAGGAATTGAGACTTCAGTATGATGGTATAAAAGATATTACTTCGTTAGAAAAGCTTAATAAGCTGAAGGTACTAGATTTATCTTTTAACAAATTGAAAAATTTAGAACCTCTTAGAAGTTTAATAAGCTTGAATGATTTGAATTTGTACGGTAATGAAATTGAAGATATAGAGCCGCTAAGCTCCTTAGTAAATTTGACTACTCTAACCTTAGGTGAAAATCAAATAACTGATATAAAGCATTTGAAAAATTTAAAAGCTTTAAAGTCACTACAATTAAGTGAAAATAAGATTACAGATATTAGTTCGCTAAGTAATTTGGTAGAACTCACTGACTTATACTTAAATGGAAATCAAATTAAAAATGTTAGTCCGTTAAAAGCTCTAAAAGGGTTAGTCCATTTATTTTTATCGGAAAATGAAATTACAGATATTAGTGCATTGGGCAACCTTGAGAATTTGAAAAACTTGAGTTTGGATAATAACAAAATTAAGGATATTAAAGGAATAGGCACCTCGAAAAGTTTGGAAAGTCTAAGATTGACATATAATGAAGTAACTTCATTAGAGGAGTTAAGATCACTTAAAAACTTGTCTATTTTAAATTTGAGCAATAACAAAATAAGTAGTGTAATTCCATTAAGCTCATTAGCTAATTTGAAATCCTTAGATATTTCCTATAATCAAATAAGTGACATAAGCCCACTTAGAAGTATGCCTCAATTAGCATTAACTAATATAGAATTTAGCGGAAATACTATACCAAGTTACGTATTTAGTGATAAATATATTCAAGAACTTACTTTGAATACTCTCTCTCCATACATACAGGAGGCAATAAAACAATATTATGGAGAATATAGACAGTATATGAATGCAGGAATTTTGAATGCTGAGAAGAAAGATGGGAAGTATACATTTAAAGTTAGAGTTGAAACCTTTGTAGGACCGCATAATCCACCATATGGGATAGAAACCATGACTATTATAGATGATTATTCTGGAATTAAAGTTCAAGATTTTAAACATGAAGATGAAAAATAAGTTTTTATGAAGGGGCTATTGCAACTTCTAAGAAATAATTATCTTTATTACAGATATATATACATTAACCAAACATATACTATCCACAAATTATATCCCCTAAAATAGAAGAATTTATTAATCTGTGAACTTTTTACCCTCAAAAAAATAAATGATTACGTATTTATATTTGAGGATGTGATGGAAATGAAGGTAAATATTATAACTAATACTAGCAAATATGAAGAACAAAGAGAATCTAACAATAGAAGTGATAGATATGTTCAAGCAAGTAAGCAAATTAAAGACAGTACAAACAATAAAAATATATCATTTTACGAGATTCTTAAGAAAAAAATAAGCTAAGGCATAAAAATATAATATATTTGTAATTTATAGAATGCAAATTCTTATAAGATTTTTCTCAAAGCAGTTAGAAATGAAATTGAATTAAAATTAAAAATAGAAGGCGTTTTAGGGGCATTTTTGAGTAAGTTATTCGAAATAAAACCAGGTATGTAGGTTGGAAGAATAAATAATGGACTATATTACTTATATAAATCTGAAGATATAGGAAAAGAATAAGATTCTAATTAATCTGGTTAGATAAAATAAATTATGTAGAAATAATAAGGCTGCTGAGGATTTTCAGCAGCTTTATTATTTGCAGAGTTTTAATTTTATAATTTTAAATTAAAGGAAAGTTAGCACACTATAGATTGTAATGCTATAACATTGGATAATTTATAGATTTATAAACGGACCATGACCACAAGCTATGTATTTAATATCCAAAGCTAAAAGTGTATCTTTAATAAATTCTAAAGCTTCTGGTGATGGGATTTGTTGCAAGGTTATGTTGTTTATTTCAGTTTTTATATCAGAAGTAATTTCTGTCTCTTTCATTGTATCCCAATGAATAAATAAGTCACTGCTAAATAGTAGGTTTCTCTTTGTATCTACCGCTAAGATACCTTCCCATAAATGCATCTCTGATGGATATTTAATAAATTTTAGTGATAAGTTTTCAGTTTCAAGAAATTCTTCAGGCTTTTTAACTAAAGTCTTAGCATTTAGATTAAATCCTTTGAATTGCATATCTGTAGTGCTTGAACAGATAACTTCTGCTTCAGGAAAAGCTTCTGTTATTACATTTATTCCTCCACATTCATCACTTTCAAAGTGAGAGACAAAAATGTAGTCTAGTGAACCACCATCTAGAAGTTCCTTTAGTTTTGGAACTAGTGATTTAGCCATTACATAATTACCTGTATGAACAAGTAAGGATTTTTGACCTACAACTAAGTATTGATTGAAATTTATCGGTACATTAGGTATACCATGATTAATTTTATATACATTTTCTAAAACTTGAGTAACTTCCATATTACACCCTCCTTGAAATTGCTTTATATAGAATTCCACTTTGCCTATAAGCCTATGCATTATAGTATTCAGACTTATCTAGTGTGCATAAGTATAAATTCTATAGATAATATATTTTAGTAATAATTATAGCATACTTTAGATAAACCAGTTCCAAATAAAATCAAAATTCACAGTTAAGTTAACATTAATAGTTAATATATCTATTAAACTTACTTCATTAAATAGAACTGGGATATCTTTTCAGCTGAACAGATAAACTACTTTGTTCCTTAAACTCAAAATAAAGATTTCGATGGTTCTACCAATCTTTATTTTGATAAATTCTAATATAAAGTAGTTTATCTATAAATATTGCTAGAAAACAAAATATAATTAGTACTATATAGCTCAATAATAGAGTGATATTAAAAAAGATATATTTTCATAGGTATATGAAGATATATTCTAGATAATTGTAGTTATCACAGTATGAAATTCTAAAAAATATGATAAAATTACTTTAATACTTTGATTTCACCAAGTTATATTGGGAGTTGGTTACAATGAATAAATTTATTATTAATTATATTTGGGGATTATTTTGGGGGTATTGGATACTCTCTGCTATATATACTCGATCAAAGGTTAAAAAGTTATCAAGTGGGCAAAAAAGTACTCAGAGGATGCTTCATTTAATCTTGGTTATAGTAGCCTTTTTCATTACATTATTTGAATTTAAAAATTTTATGTTTTGGAAAGAGATAATACCTAGTAATTTGATAGTTGAATATTTTGGGACAATAATTTTAGTAATATCTCTTTCATTTGCGATTTGGGCAAGGATAACCTTAGGCAGGAATTGGAGTGGGGCCATACAAAGGGTAGAAGGACAAAGACTGGTCAAAAATGGTCCGTATAGGTATGTTAGGAATCCAATTTATACAGGAATTGTTTGCGGCTTTTTTGGCACATTTATTACCTTAGGAACTATCGCTTCATTAGTAGGATTTATTATTATATTATCAACTTATATTGTGAAAATACGCAAGGAACAGAGATATTTAGTAGAAGAGTTTGGAGAAGAATATAATAAATATATTTCTGAAAGCTGGGCCTTGATTCCATTTATATTCTAAATTATAGTAACTCCAAGAACTCATATTAATTAAGACATGCTAGTTAAATTTAAATATCTAAGGGTATAATGGGATAATGACATTGATAAATACGTATTAGAAAAGGATTTGATTAAATGAATAATAGTATAAATGTAGTAGAATTAGCTAAAAAGTCAGGATTACATTTAAGGATAGTTACTTCGGTTAAGAGTTTTGATACATATAATAGCTTCTTTAATATATATGATTCCTTTGATGAGCCTTGCAGAAGAATAGTTGTATTAACTAAATATGAGGATTTAGAGGAAGTATATGATGAAAATCCTGATGAACCAATAGTTGTAGGCAAATGTATCAGTGGCAACTACTGGATTAAGGATTATCCTCTTACTACTAATCCTAATAAGATAGAATTAGAAGAGGTATTAGTTCCGAAAGAAGTGGTGGATAACATATTGAAGGAACTATAAAAAATCGTAGTTATAAAGAGATATTATACACAAAAAGGCTGTAGAGTTTGTTTTCTCTACAGCCTTTTTTACTGTCTTTAAGCGTTTGTATTTTCTAAGTTTTTTCTTCTATTATCTAAAGGATTTAAGTTGATATGATGAACTTTTTCACCTTCAGCAGGATTCATTATTAGTTTGTCTAAATGAACTCTTCCTTCTGGAGTGTTTGCAATAACTGAAATATCATTATGAACCTTGTATAGTACCCAGCTATAAGCATCAGTTATAACTGCGCCTAAGTCATCTCTAGATATAAGAGCCTTTGATATAACTTTTCCATACTTATCTTTTAATAGTATAGCAGCAGTATCTTCATCTACTATTTCGTATTCATTCTTAGTATTTCTTTCAACTATTTCAAGATTAGCTTTTGTGTTATCTAAAGTATCACCGTTTTTATGTTTTATTGGAGCCTTAGGATTAACATCTAGAACAACGCTTTGTAAGCTTTGCTTTAATGGCTTAGCTTGTTTGTTCTTTTTTGTTGAACTTATGTTTTCAACTATGTAATCATTAAAGTCTTTATTCCATTCAGCAAACCATACACCGCATTCTTTAACCTTATCTACATCAGAAGCATCTATTTTAGCTGAAAGCTTTTCACCGTTCTTCTTCAATATTGAGATGGTAGCAATATCACCATTAATTTCATATTCATTGTTAAAAGTTTTATAATTTGTATTTATAAGAAACACCTCTTTCATTTTCTTGGTACGACAACAAGTATAGCACTCCTTATTGCAAAATGATACTATTGCAATTCAAAAATACTCTATTATTTTTTATTATTCCCAACTATTATACAAATCTATCATTTTAGATATGTTTTATATGTATTATTTTGTAGAATTAAGATTTTTACAATAAAGAATTTCTATAATTTAAGTACAAGAATTTATGTAATAAAAACTCCTGATCCCTCTAGAGTCTGATATGAGAATTTGAAAATATAAATTATAAGTATGAAGTGGTTCGTTTATATATAAATATGTGAAATGGGAGAAACAATAACATTAGGTATGGAACATAACTAAAGCACTATAGTTTAGATGCTGTAGTTAAAAATCTATTTTAATCTTCTTGGAATGGTTAGAATTAGGTCTAAAAACTATAAAACAATAAAATAATAATAAATAACGAAGAAAATGATACTAGTTGTTATTGAAAATTGAGAATAAATGATATATAATGATATAAAACAATAATGAATGATAAAGATGAAGACGAAGTAATAAAATATAGAAATATTTTAGGGGAGGGTAAAATGCTTAGTGATAGAATTCAGTTTTTAAAAGACGAGCTTTTCAGAGAAAAGAGACAAGTTTCCTTGGAAAGGGCTAAGCTTTATACAGAAAGCTTTAAGGCTACTGAAGGACTACCGGTAGTTGTTAGAAGAGCTAAAGCTTTAGCAAATATATTAAACAAGGTAGAGATCGAGATAAAAAAAGGTGAGCTTATTGTTGGAGATAGAACTGTTAAACCAAGAGCAGGAGTCGTATCCCCTGAAATGTCACCATATTGGATTTTAGAAGAACTTGATGAATTTCCTACAAGAGCTCAGGATAAATTTGAAATCAGTGAAGAAGATAAGGAATATTTCAAAAACGAACTCTACCCATATTGGAAAGGCAAATCCTTAAAGGATTACTGCGAAGAAACTATTCCAGAGAATATAAAAGAAACTACAAAAACAAAGATAGTTGCATTAAATCAGACAGATAAAGGTCAAGGTCATATCATACCTGATTATGAAGTAGTTTTAGGAAATGGTTTAGGATATATGCTTAGACAGATAGAAGAAAAGGTGCAGAGTTATCCTGAAAATAACTTCTACAAAGCGTCCTTTATAGCTTTAAGTTCAACAAGTGATTATATATTACGTCATGCTGAACTTGCTGAAAATATGGCTAAGAGAGAACAAGATCTACAAAGAAAAAGAGAACTTAATGAAATAGCAAGAATATCAAGGAAAGTAGCCTTTGAAAAGCCAGATAACTTCTATGAAGCAGTTCAATTATTTTGGTTTATAAGTGTAGTGTTCCAACATGAATCAAATGCAAGCTCAATCTCTCCAGGTAGATTTGATCAATATATGTATCCGTTCTACAAAAAATCCTTAGAGAATGGAGAAGATAAGGAGTTTTTAAAAGAAATTCTAAGGGCACTTTATATAAAATTTAATACTATAGTTGCCTTGAGAAGTACAGAAAGTGCAAAGTACTTTGCAGGTTTCCCTATAGGATACACCATAGTTCTAGGAGGACTAGATGAAAAGGGTGTTGATGTAACTAACGAATTGTCGCATCTTATGCTTGAGATAATGGGAGATATAAGATTGCCTCAGCCAAACCTAAGCATCCGTGTAGGAGAAAAGTCTCCAAGAGATTTTCTGATGAAAGCTGCAGAAGCTATAAGAATCGGTACAGGAATGCCTCAGGTGTTTAATGATGAAGTAAATATATTAGCTTATGTAAATAGAGGAGTAAGTTTAAAGGATGCAAGAGACTATGCAGTAGTAGGCTGTGTTGAACTTTCTATTCCTAAGAAGACTTATGGACTTCATGATATAGCGCTATTCAATCTATTAAAAACAATGGAAGTTACTTTAAAGGAAAACAGAAAAGGCTTTGATACTTTTGAAGATTTGATGACTGCAGTTAAGAATAATATATCAAAATATGTTAAGGACATGGTGGAAGGTTCAAACATAGTTGATAAAGCTCATAGAGAATGTGCGCCAACTCCATTCTTATCAAACTTCATCTGTGGATGTTTAGAAAGCGGAAAAGACATAACTGAAGGTGGAGCTAAATATAACTTCTCAGGAGTTCAAGGAATTGGTGGACCAAATTTAAGTGATTCCTTATTTACAATAAAGAAACTTGTTTTTGAAGACAAGGAAATGACTTTAGATGAACTTGTGACAATCCTTGAAAATAATTGGGAGAATAACGAGATCTTAAGACAAAGAATTATAAACAGATATTCTAAGTATGGCAATGATGTTGATGAAGTTGATTTATTAGGTTCAGAAATACTTTCTTACTACTGTGAGGAGGTAGAAAAGTATGAGAACATCAGAGGTGGTATGTTCCAGCCTGGTTCCTACACAGTTTCTGCTCATATTCCGCTAGGTGAAGCAGTTGGAGCAACACCAGATGGAAGAATGGCGAGAGAACAGCTTGCAGATGGAGGCTTATCTCCAATGGTAGGAAGAGATAAAAATGGACCTACAGCAAGTCTTAAGAGTGTAAGTAAGCTCGACAATTACCTTACTTCAAATGGAAGTTTATTAAATGTTAAGTTCTCACCAGCAGTTTTAGAAGGAACTGAAGGTTTAAGAAAATTAGTAGCATATATTCAGGCTTTTAGCAGATTAAAAATACAACATGTTCAGTTTAATGTGGTTTCAGCTGATACTTTAAAAGATGCGCAAAAACATCCAGAGAAATATCAAAACTTAGTAGTTAGAGTAGCTGGATATAGTGCAATCTTCGTAGAGCTTGATACTGGAATACAAAATGACATCATCAATAGAACAGAGCATGTATTATAGGAGTGGTTACTTTGGAAAAAGCCATAATTTTTAATATACAAAGGTATAGCTTGCATGATGGTGGAGGAATAAGAACTGTTGTATTCTTTAAAGGTTGCCCTCTTAAATGTCCTTGGTGCTCAAATCCAGAATCTCAAAAGTTTAAATTAGAGATAATGAGGAAACCTAATCTATGTATAAAGTGCAGTAGTGAAAGCTGTGCTAAGTGTACCATGAATCCAGACAAATGCCCGACTGGAGCCTTAGATTATATAGGTAAAGAATACACCGTAGAAGAAGTAGTTAATGAAGTAAAAAAAGACATAGTATTTTATGATACTTCTGAAGGTGGAGTTACTTTATCTGGAGGTGAAGTTTTAGCACAACCAAGCTTTGCTTTAGCCTTGCTTAAAAGATTAAAGGAATTCTCTATAAACACAGCAATAGAAACCTCAGGTCAAGGAGATACTGAAAAACTTTTAGAGCTAGCAAAGTATTTAGATTTAATTCTTTTTGATCTTAAAATAATGGATAAAGAAAAAGCAAAGGATATCTTAGGAGCAGACATTGAGCTTATAAGAAACAATATGAAAGAACTTGTTTTAAATAATCATAAGGTTATACCAAGAATACCTTTGATTCCTGGTTATACTATGGAGGATGAAAATATATCTGAAATAATTGCTTTTGTAAAAGATCTAGGTTTAAAAGAAATTCATATACTTCCTTTCCATCAATACGGAAGCAAGAAGTATGAGTATTTAGGTAAAGACTACAGCTTATTAGATATAAAACCTCCATCAGATGAAGAAGTAAATGCTATAAAACTTAAAATGGAACAAGAAGGACTTATGGTATTTGTTGGTGGAAGATAGAGATGTAAGAGTATGCTTTAAAACAATTAAAGAAGTAAAAAAGTTATAAAGTTGTATTTATACCAAGTTAAAAATATAACTTCATAAAATTATAAAATTAAGAAAAGTTAACCATTTTTAAATTTAACAATATAAGAAGTGAAAAATTTAAGAACATAAGAAGTTAAGAATTTATGCTTAGAATGCGGGTTTCAATATTAAAAGAGTAAACGGAGGAATTAAAATGAAGAAGATTTTATTAACTGGTGGAAACGGATTTTTTGGAACAAGACTAGCAGACTTTTATAAAGGAAAGTATGAAATAATTGTAACTGATAAAGATGATTTAGATATAGTTAATGAAGAAGCGGTAGTAAATGCCTTTAAAGAAATTAAACCTGACTTTGTAATTCATGCTGCTGCTATTGCTGTTACTGATTTCTGCAACAAGCACCCAGAACTTGCTTATAAGATCAATGTTCAAGGAGCTATAAATGTGGCTAAAGCCTGCAAAGAAGTTGGAGCAAAGATGGTATTCATAAGTTCAGAGCAAGTGTTCAATGGAAATGAAAACAGAGGTCCTTTCAACGAAGAAAGCACTTCAGTACCTAATACAGTTTATGGTGAAAATAAACTAGAAGCTGAAAAGCTTATTAAAGAAATACTTGATGAAGTTTGGGTATTAAGATTTACATGGCAGTTTGGTCTTCCTCAAAGAGGCTTCAATATGGCATCAAATATCCTATGGGATACAATGACAGCTATAATGAAGGGGGAAAAGATAAAAGCTCCAACAAATGAATTCAGAGGAATGACTTATGTTTATGAACTTATAGAGCAATTTGATAAAATCTTTGAAATTCCTTACGATACTTACCATGTAGGTAGTGTAAATAATCTAAGTAGATATGACGTTGTTAAGTTTATAATAAAGCAATTAGGACTTGAATATAGAACAGAAGAAATTCTTGAAGCTGATACAGAAAAGTACAGTGACAATCCAAGAGATGTAAGACTAGATACAAGCAAGCTTGCTAAGTTTGGAATAAAGTTTGGTACTACTGAAGAAGGTATTGTTAGATGCTTGAATGAGTTTAAAATTAAGTTGTAGGATGAGTTTATAAGTTTGAAATTTATGTATTCTCACTCATATACCTGATGGACTTCGCAAAGAATCAAATTAGCTAAAATCGCATATATAAATACGTTTGAACAAAAACTCGTTGAAGAATATATCTTCAGCGAGTTTTTATATAATGTTATTGTAGTATAATGGAATTAATGTTAATATTTAAATGGAAATTTATAAATATGATTACTCTAAATAATAATTATAAATATGGGGGGAAGAATTTATGTTAATATGGAAAGGATATGGTTTTTTAGCTTTTTTAGTTTTTTTGATGAGTTTTTTAGTAGTTGAGCTTGCTGTTGGAGAAGCATTTTATAGAACACATAGATGGGTAGATTTTTTTGGATTTGTTATTTCTGCACTATTTTGTTATTTTGTCGGAAAAAAGTTGAACAATAATAAAGGGAAAGTATACATAGATAAGAAAACAGGAGAAGAGGTGTTGATAAAGAAAACTCATTCACTTTTCTTTATCAAAATGGAGTATTGGGGAATTATATTTTTAGTAATAGGATGTATATATTTGTTTCTCTATATTCAAGTTGTGAAGGCGTTTTACTAGAGAAATGTAAAGAAAGATTATTTTAGTAGAATAATCATAAAAATTTAAAAGAATTTGACAAGTTATGGATATCTTGAATGAGAAGTATGGGGGGAAGAATTCATGTTAATTTGGAGAGGATATGGTTTTTTAACAATTATATTAGCGGGAATAAGCTTTGTATTAGTTGAGCTTGTTGTAGGTAAAGAATTTTATAATACTCATAATTGGGTTCATATGGTTGGGTATATTATTGCTGGAGTACTATGCTATTTTGTAGGAAAAGATTTAAACAAGAATAAAGATAAAATATACGTTGACAAGGAAAGTGGCAAAGAAGTCATAGTTAGAAACTCACATTCCTTTATATTTATAAAAATGGAATATTGGGGATTTATTTTTCCGATAGTGGGGATAATTAATTTATTCATGGGTAAGTAGATGTCATAGATCTATGGCTTGAATTTGACAATTATTTTATATATAGAAGATATGAGGTTAGCGCTTAAAAGCATTAACCTTTTTTGATATATAGAAAAATATAATAGGAGGCAGATTCAACAAGTGTTTAAATTAGGAGTAATTAACAAAATAATTATTTCTTCAAGTGCACTTGAGGGTGTTGCTAAAATCAAATTTGAAGATCGGATAGGGTTAATATTTTGTTATATCCTTCTTATAAAATATTACGAACCTGGGGAGCGACCTCAAATGATTGAGGTTAAGGATGTAATAAGGTGGATTGGTTTTGGTAAGAGCAATAAAAATTATTATATTCCCCATGGAACAAATCAAAAGTTCAGTGAATCTAATAAGTGTTCTACTAATTAAAGGAAGGAATGATTAGTGTTGCTGAATTCATCGAGGCTTAATAAAGCCTTAGAAGTAACTGATGATGTAAGGCTTGCGAAAAAAGGTAATAAAGAAGCTTTTTGCAGAATAATTGAAAGTAATAAAAATCAGCTTTATAGAATTGCAAAAGGCATAGTACATTTTGAAGCTGATATTGAGGATGTATTTCAGGAGGCTACCTTAAAAGCATGGCTTCAGATAAAAACTTTAAAAAAGGACGAGTATTTTAAGACTTGGTTAATTAGAATACTTATTAATGAATGCAATACGATTTTACGTAAGAGAAAGAGTGTTATTACATTGGAGGAAGTAAGCTTTACTGAGAGTGAGGATCTTAATATAAATGAAAAGCTGGATTTGTGGAATGCTTTAAATTCTTTAAGTGATGAATATAGAACTGTGGTTGTATTATTTTACTATGAAGATCTACCTTACAAGGATATAGCAGCAATCTTAAAAATTTCTGAAGGTACTGTAAAATCAAGATTATCTAGGGCTAAGGCCAAACTAGAAGAAATTTTGAATTTTGCTGTGAAGGGGGAGTAATCATGGAAGAATATTTAAAGAATCAAAAAGATGAATATAACAATACAAAAATATCAACTGAAGCAGATAAAAAGATAAAAATGACTTTGCAAAACTTACCAGAGCCTAAGAAAACTAAAAGGTTTAATATTGCTGCGGCAACTATTGTTTTTGTTTGTATTAGCGCATTACTTTCTACAACTGTGTTCCAAGTGAAGGCCGATTCTATAATTAAATCCATATTCGGATATTTTATAAAAGACAATAATCTAAATGATAACTATGATAAGTATGCAAATGCAGTGAATAAAACTGCTACTAATAATGGAGTAGAGATAACCATCGATAGCATAGCTTCAGATTCACTGGGAGTTACTTTAGGATATTCCTTAAAAACTGAGAAGGTTATAAAAGGCGCTGATTTGGCTGTAACTAAGCTTTTCATTGATGGCAAAGAGGTTAGTTTTGAAGATAGCACAAATTACTATAAGGAAATAAGTAATGGACAATACGTAGGATATAAGTCCTTTAAAGTAAAAGATTTACCTAAGAACTTTAAATTTAAGATAGTTGTAAACAGTGTAGGAGATATTTCTGGACAATGGGCTTTTAAACTAAGTACTTCAAATGAAGATATTAATAAAAATACGTTTGTATCAAGCTCAAGCTTTCAAAAGGTATCGGAAAATGGAACTCTCAATATATCTAAAATAATATCGACTCCATTGAATACTTATATTGAGTTGACATATAAGAGTAATAATCTAATAAAAAGTGATGATAAAATACCTTATTCCACTGTGTTTTTAATGGATGAAGACAATAGAATGGTAAATATCGAAAATGTGAAGAGCGAAATTGTTGATGAGTATACCTATAAAACTGAATTTTATATTAAAGAATACAAAGGAAAGCTTAATAAATTGACCATTATTCCATACAAAGCACCTGAGATCAAGACAGAACCTAGAAGGCTAGAAGACGATAATGAAATCTACACCCTAAAAACAAAAACACCATTTACTATAAATGCAGGAGATATGGGATTCATTAAGGTAAATTCTATAGTTGATACAAAAGATAAGGTTATATTGAACTGCTCCACAGATAGTAGTTTTGCAGATTTGCTGATTAATGCCCTGGGATTAGGTTACGACATTAAACTAAATGCAGAACCAGCAATTAATAATTTTAATCCTATTGGTTATAACAAAAACACTATGGATAAAATAAAGACTTTCACTGACTTTAATAATGTTGTACTGGAGTTTGATAAGGATTCCACCTTGAAAGATGATAAGTACGTGTTAGTATTTCGGAAGTATATTAAGGAAATTAAAGTCTACCCTGAGCTAAAAATTACTGTTCCTATAGATTAGAGTGAAGCTGAAAATGTAAATAATTTAAGCAGATGCGAAGCTTCTCATATAGTATTTTCAGCAGTAACAACTAAGTTCCATGAAGAGAAAAGCACATAAATTAATAGTACTATATTTATGTAAGAAGGCTGTTCCTAAGTAATTAACTGGGAGCAGCCTTTTTAGTTTTTATAATATATACCTATTTACTATTTAATGAACTTTTCTTTAAATACTCTTTTGGGGTTAGTGAGGTAAGCTTTTTAAAGACCTTGCAAAAATAAGTATGATTATCAAAGCCCACCATAAGTGCAATATCGGTTATGGAATTATTATTTTGCTCAATAAGGTATTTAGCTTCGTTAACTCTTTTTGTGTTTATAAAGTCTGTAATAGTCATTTCTGTTTCTTTCTTAAACTGTCTAGAAAGATGAGAGGGATTTATATCAATACTGCTTGCAATAGAATTTAAGGAAATTGGGTTTTGATAGTTTAAGTTAATATGATTTATTGCTTTCTTGATTATACTGCTATATCCAGCAGTAGAGTAGTTAGTTACAAGATCACAATATTCAGCTACCATGGTTTCACCCAGTGTATCAAGTTGTCTTATGGTAGATATATTTTCTATTAAGGTGGCAAACTTGTCAGAAAGAGGACTGATATAGATTGGAGATACTCCACCACGTTCACAGGCAATTCTAAGTAAAGTATTAAAGCTAAAAGTAAGATTTTTATATGCTCTTAAAGGATCGTTTGGAGCTCTATGTGTTGCTTTAAAACGAAATAGTTTCTTAAACTCTAAAGCTTCGGCTTTTGAACCTTTCTCAACTGCATTCAATATTTCCTTTTCTACTTTATATCTTAACTCAATATCAGATATTAGATTTCCTTCATTAATAGATTCACTTTCTTTTTCATTAATTACAGTGGATTCATTGGAGACATATATTATGTCCTTTGAAATAAATGTATTTGAAGCTAGATTAATCATTAATAAACCAACATTCTTAATATCGTTAAAATCATATATAGGAATGCTCTTGTAGTATTCTCTCAGTTGTAATCTATGTACTAGGGGTAAATTATTTTTTTCTAGTACTTTAGACACAAATGAGTCATCAGGAACAGCTGAAAGAAATGGACCGAGGATAACAGATCCTTTAAATTTTGACTTCTCAAAGAAACCTACAGCTAAATAACTAAGTTGGAGGTTGTCTGTAAAATGCATGATGTTATTGCCTATATCGTTTTGTAAAGTACAGTCAATATACTTAAGAGTTTTGGATATAGAATCTGATAATACATCAGGTATTTTAGAATTAACTAACTGAAAGGAAGCACTTGCATCATTAATATCTATGAATTCTAAATTTAGTTTACATATACCATGAATAACGGAACAGATGTTATAAATTAGCTCATCTACAGTACCTTCTTTTACTTTCATAAATCCTCCTAAAGAACAAAATCCATAAGTTTTAAACATAATAACAGAAATTTATTCTGAAAGCAATAATTTTACACAAAGAGTCAAAATAGTTGAAGTTGTTTTTTTTATAACAATATAAAATGTACTCATAGCTTGAAAATGATTTCACGAGAGGAGCAAAGTTAATGAAAATTACTATAGCTGATTTTAATAAAGATAAAGAATTCTTAGTGTGTGTTGATTCAGATGGTTGCGCCATGGATACCATGGAAGTAAAACATAGGAAGTGCTTTGCACCTAAGGCGATAGAAGTATGGGGATTAGAGCATATTGAAAATAAATTTCTTGAAGTTTGGAATAATGTAAATCTGTATTCTAAAACTAGAGGCTTAAATAGATTTAAGGGGCTCGTAAGAACTTTCGAATTGCTAAAAGAAGAAGGAATGTCTATGCCAGAATTCTCTTCAATTAAGCAGTGGACAGAAACTACACTAGAACTCTCAAATCCTGCCTTGCAAAAAGCAATTGAAGAGACTAATGATGAGCAGCTTATTAAAACTATGGAATGGAGCAAGGAAGTCAATAAAGCTATAAGTGAACTACATAATGAGGACAAACCATTTCCAAGTGTTAAAGAAGGCTTAGAGATTATAAGTAGGAGCGCAGATATTGCAATTGTTTCCTCAGCAAATGGAGGAGCAGTAATTGATGAGTGGACAAGACATGGACTTTCATATAGTGTAAAAGTTATGCTAGGACAAGAAGCAGGAACAAAGGCAGCTTGTATTGAGGGGCTAAAAGAAAGTAATTTTTCTAATGACAAGGTATTAATGGTCGGAGATGCACCAGGAGATTTAGACGCTGCACTAAAAAATGGTGTTTTATATTACCCAATACTTGTAGGGAAAGAGGAATTCTCATGGAAGAGGCTGGCTACTGAGGCTATGTCAAAATTTTTAGATGGAAGTTATAGTGGTGAATATCAACAAACACTTATTGAAGAGTTTAATCAGTCATTGAAGTAAACGAAGTTTAATTACTAGGAGGAGAAATAAATATGGCTTTAGTAGATTTAAGAGCAAAACCATACTATTTGAGTGAGGAAGACATAACTTGGGTAGAAGATACGATAAAAGGAATGACATTACAAGAAAAGATAGGACAGTTATTTATAAACTTATTCCTAAGCTTAGATCCTTCAAAAACAAAGGAATTTGTTAGCAAGTACCCTATTGGAGGGGCAAGATACCTTGGAGGAAGCTCTGAAAAAGTATATGAATTTCTTTCAGATCTTCAAAGATCAAGTAAGATACCAGTGCTTGTTGCCTGCAACTGTGATTCTGGTGGGGATGGAGCTGTTAGTGATGGAACATACATCGCTTCAGCAGCACAATGTGAAGCATCAGGCAATGAAAAACTAGCATATAACGCAGGATATGTCAGCGGTCGTGAAGCTACTGCAATAGGATGTAACTGGAACTTTGATCCCTGTGCAGATATATTGTATAACTGGAGAAATACAATTGTTAATACTAGGGCGTATGGTACCAACCCGGATTCAGTTATAAAATATACAACCGCATATATAAAGGGCTTAAGACAAAGCAATATTGCCTCTTGTGCTAAGCATTTCCCAGGAGATGGCACAGAAGAACGTGACCAACATTTAGTTTTAGGGGTAAATGAGCTTAGTGTTGAAGAATGGGATAATAGCTTTGGGAAGGTTTATAAGCATTTAATCGATGAAGGACTAATGACTATAATGGCTGGGCATATTGCCTTGCCAGAATATCAATATAAGTTAAATCCAAACTTAAAATACGAAGATATATTACCAGCAACCCTATCACCTGAGCTTATAAATGGTTTATTAAAAGAACAATTAGGCTTTAATGGGTTAGTTACAACTGATGCATCCCATATGATAGGTATGGCAGCGGCTATGAAACGTAAGGATTATGTACCTGCTGCAATCGCTGCTGGTTGTGATATGTTCTTGTTCTTTAACGATCCGGAGGAAGATTTTAACTTTATGTTAGAGGGGTATAAGAATGGCATAATCACTGATGAGCGTCTACATGATGCTTTAAGAAGAGTTTTGGGATTAAAGGCCTCCTTAAAACTACATGTTAAACAAAAGGAAGGTACTTTGATAGCGCCTAAAGAAGGACTTGAGGTTATTGGATGTAAGGAACATTTAGATATGGCTGTAGAAGCTGCTGATCTTGGAATTTCATTAGTAAAGGATACCTGGAGTCAATTGCCAATAAGGCCAAGCACTCATAAGAGAATAAGACTTCACACACTGTTTGGTGAAATCGGAGGCCTTACCCATGGATCCAATGCTGCTGAAAAGATAATAATTGAAGAACTTGAAAGGGCAGGTTTTGAAGTTACTTTGAATGATGGTAATAGCAGGGATAAAGGAAAAACTGCTGAGTTATCTAAAAACTTCGACGCTGCATTAGTGTTTGCAGATATTGTAGGATACGCAGCTGAAAATAACTATCGTATAAGATGGAAATGTCCTATGTCAACTGATATCCCATGGTACATCCATGAAATACCTACTGTATTTGTTTCTTTAAATTTTACTACTCACTTAACAGATGTTCCTATGATGAAAACTTATATAAATGCTTATAAAGATACTAGAGAAGTTATTCGTCAAACAATCCAAAAAATAATGGGAGAGTCAGAGTTTAAAGGTACAGAATTTAACGATAATGTATGGTGTGATAAGTGGGAAACTAGAAGATAATTAGATATTGGCGGTCAAAATTGGCCGCCTAGTAATCAACCTTCAATTAATAAAAGCTTTGAAAGTGGACCAAAAAGCAGGACTATTTAAATCAAAATATATAAATATTTCTAAAATTTTTGTAAACGTTTTTAAAGGCGCAATGAATAAGTCACCAATTAAGGCTGCATTAGCGGCTATTTAAATAAAACAAGGGGGAATCTTATATGATTAATAATATTGAGGGGAAAAATTCTACTAGAAACTTTGGGCTGAGAGATAAGATTGGCTATATGTTTGGAGATTTCGGAAATGATTTCTTTTTCATCTTTGCCAGCGCATTCTTAATGGTATTTTATACAGATGTATTTGGAATCAGCCCAGCAATTACAGGTATGGTGTTCATGATCGCAAGACTTTGGGATGCATTTATGGATGTTGCTGTAGGACGATTCATAGATTCACGACCAGCTACTAAAAATGGTAAGTTCAAGCCATGGATTTTGCGTTTTGCACCAATTCTATTAGTATTCGGTGTAATGATGTTTATAAAAATACCTGGTATGTCAAATCAGTTTTATCTTGTGTATGCATTTGCAACCTATATTATATGGGGATCACTATATAGTGCAGTAAATATACCATATGGTTCAATGGCATCGGTTATTTCAAGTGATCCAGTGGAGCGTGCATCTCTTTCAACTTTTAGAAGTATTGGGGCTTCTTTAGCGGCAATGGTTATAACAACAGTTGTACCTATGGTGGTTTTTGTAGGCAACAAAGCGAATTCAAGTAGATTCTTTATAGTAGCAGTTATAATGGCTGTACTTGCGATGATTTGTTACACACTTTGCTATATGCTATCAACAGAACGTGTAGTTGCAACAACGCAGAAAAAAGGAAATTTGCTTGTTTCGATAAAAGGACTCTTGAAAAATAAGCCATTTATTACAATAGTTTGTGCATCACTTGTTCTTGTTATAGCAATGCTTCTTACAAATAGCTTAAACACTTATCTATATAAGGATTATTTCAAAGATACAAAGGCATTATCTTTATCTGGTTTTATTACTATTCTTAACTTATTAATAGTTGCACCAATGATCACACCCCTTTCAAAGAAATTTGGTAAAAAGGAATCAGCTTCTGCAGCTCTATTATTCTCGGCAATATCATATTTCCTACTATTCCTTATTCCAACTAAGAATGCATACTTATTCGTAGTACTAAGCTTTCTTGGAAACTGGGGATACAATTACTTCAATTTTATGATTTGGGCATTTGTTACAGATACAATAGATTACCAAGAATATAGAACAGAAATAAGAGAAGATGGTACAGTTTATTCAGTATTTTCATTTATGAGAAAGATTGGTCAGGCAATAGCAGGAGCAATGGGTGGATTAGCTCTTAGTATGGCAGGATATGTTGCAAAAGCTCCTCAGCAAACAGCAGAAGTAGCAGCTAATATTAGAAAATATGCTACACTAACTCCAGCAGTTACGTACTTTATAGTATTTTTAATAATATTCTTCTTATATCCGATGACTAAAGAAGCTCTTACAGAAATTCAGGCTGAATTGGAAAGAAGAAGAGCTGCAAGATAATCAAAACTATTATTGAATGTCTATAGTAAATGAAAATTACAAGGATACCAAAGATGTTGGTGTCCTTGTATTACTATGGAGGATTATCAATTTTAAATAATCAACTATGAATGAAATGGTTTGAATAATTTTATTGAGAGTGAAAGTGGACAATTTTTGCAATGTTAATAGCAAGAATAGCATATTTTTAAAATTAAGTTTCCTTTATAATTAAGACATACTTTTTATAATTTATGAGGTGAATATAAATGATTATTGATAAATTAGAGAATGGAACAGAGTATTATGGACTTGGGGGAAGAATAAAGAAAGCTCTTGAGTATTTAAAAGGTACAGATTTAGCTGAATTAGAGCCAGGAAAATATGAAATTGAAAATGATGAGATTTATGCAATGGTTTCTGAGTATGATACTAAATTGGTAGAAGGTGTATTATGGGAAGCTCATAAGAGCTATATAGATATTCAATACATGATTAATGGCTCAGAAAAGATGGGATATACAAATGCAGAAAACATAGAAACCACTGTTGAGTACGATGCAGAAAAGGACATTCTTTTTGGTACAGCACATGGAGATTTTGTTACAGTGGAAGAGGGTATGTTTATTATATTTAAGCCACAAGATGGACATATGCCTTCTATAAGTGTTGAAAAGCCAGAAAGAATAAAGAAGGTAGTGGTTAAGGTACTAGCTGAGTAAAAAAGTCAGAGTAAGAATCTTACATTGAATGAAGATAGATATATGTTTGTATTTCAAGAGTATATTAGAGTAGAGCTAGAATTTAAAATTACAGAGCCGATACTTATTATAACTAACAGAAGAAGACATCAAGATTATGGTGTCTTTCTTACTTTATAAGAAAGCATAAAATCTTTAGGCTAGTTAAAGCTAAATTTTTAAATATTTTAGAAGTTTTTTATTATGCTATACTATTCGTTAAAAAATACACAATATTGATATGCTAATAAATATATAGTATACTCTATATATTGAGGAAATATTTGATGACTATTAATATAAGAATAAAATTAGCCAATGATTTTAGGGGGAAATGCAATGCTTTATATTGAAGAAGACTCTAGTCAAGAATTCCAAGATAAACTGAAATATCTAAAGCTCCTATCTAATAATTATCCAACAGTAGCTGATGCCTGTACGGAAATAATTAACCTGCAAGCTATTTTAAATCTTCCCAAAGGAACTGAACATTTTCTATCAGATATCCATGGAGAATACGAATCTTTTATTCATGTATTGAATAATGCTTCTGGAGTTATAAAACGTAAGATTAATGATGTTTTTGGCAACTTACTTAGTCAAAAGGAGATGAAAAGTCTTGCAACTCTAATATATTATCCAGAACGAAAAATAGAACTAGAGCTTAAAGATCAGTCTAATATAGAGGATTGGTATAAGATAACCTTATATAGGCTTATTGATATGTGCAGATACGCATCTTCAAAATATACCCGTTCAAAGGTAAGAAAAGCTTTGCCAAAGGATTTTGCTTATATTATAGAAGAGCTTTTACATGAACAGCCTGACAGACTTGATAAGGAAAAATACTACGAAGAAATAGTAAAAACCATAATTAGAGTGGGACGAGCTAAAGAATTTATAGTTGCTCTATCTAAGCTCATTCAAAGGCTGGTAATTGATAGGCTTCATATTATAGGGGATATATTTGATAGAGGTCCAGGGCCAGATATCATAATGGATACACTCATAAACTATCACTCTATAGATATCCAGTGGGGAAATCATGATATAGTTTGGATGGGAGCAGCAGCAGGAAGTGAAGCCTGCATTGCAACAGTCCTTAGAACCAGTACTAGATATGGTAACTTAAGTACCATAGAAGATGGCTATGGAATAAATCTATTGCCTTTAGCTACCTTTGCTATGGAATTTTATAACGATGATAAGTGTGAGATATTTAAGCCTAAGCTTGAAAACGATAGAGCCTGTAGTGAAAAAGATGCAGAGCTTATGGCTAAGATGCATAAAGCCATAACAGTAATTCAGTTTAAGTTAGAAGGCGAGGTAATTAAAAGACGTCCTTACTTCGGAATGGATGATAGATTGCTATTAGATAAAATAAACTATGAGCAAGGTACTATTGATTTTGATGGACAAATATATAAATTAAAAGACTGCCATTTCCCAACTATAAATTCTAGTAATCCTTATGAATTGATTCCAGAAGAAATAGAGCTAATAGAGAAGCTAAAATCTTCATTTTTAAACAGTGAAAAACTTCAAAAGCATGTTAGATTTCTTTTTGCAAAGGGAAGTATGTATTTAAAGTATAATTCTAACCTTCTATTTCATGGATGTATTCCACTAAGCGAAGATGGAAGTTTTAGAAAAGTTAGTATAGGAGCTTCCGGTAAGAAATACAGTGGGAAAGCTTATTTAGATAGGTTAGAGATTTTAGTTAGAGAAGGGTATTTTTATAAGAATAATCCTGAAGCTAAACTCTATGGCATGGATATAATCTGGTATCTATGGAACGGTAAGGACTCACCGCTTTTTGGTAAGGATAAGATGACTACCTTTGAAAGGTATTTTATAGAGGATAAGGCAACCCATGTTGAGAAGAAAAATTATTACTTTGAGCTGGAAGATGATGAAAAAGCTTGCAATATGATCTTTGAGGAATTTGGATTAGATCCTAAAGTTTCTCATATAATTAATGGACATGTGCCTGTAAAGATAAAAAAAGGGGAGAGTCCAATAAAGGCAAATGGAAAGCTTCTTGTTATAGATGGAGGTTTCTCCAGAGCGTATCAACCTGAGACAGGAATAGCAGGTTATACTTTAATATATAATTCCTATGGGCTTTTACTAGTATCCCATGAACCTTTTGAATCTACTCAAAAGGCTATAGAGGAAGAAAAAGACATCCTTTCAACTACAATAGTACTAGAACAGGAAGTCGATCGAAAGAGAGTTGGAGATACGGATATTGGGGAAGAATTAAAGATTCAGATTCAGGATTTGGAGTGGCTTCTCGATGCCTATAGGAAGGGAATAATAAAGGAGCTAAGATAGTAAAAATAAAAAGGTGCATAATTAACTTTCGAGTTAACTATGTACCTTTAATATGTGGATTTCTATCTAAATAATGTGGGTTATTATTAAAATAGAGTGAGTAAATATTTGGTATTTGTGGACAACTTTTGAGTTTTGGGCTATATTAAACTATCTAGCTGCTCTAACAGCTTCAACAAATTTAGCTGCAGTTTCTGTAACTAAGTCATAATTTCCAGTACTTGCTCCCTTAGTTAAATCACTGCCTGTACCAACTGCAATGGCACCAGCCTTAATCCAGTCCTTTACATTGTCAAGATTTACTCCGCCTGTTGGCATAAAGTTACCTTGAGGAATAGGTCCCTTAAAGGAGCTGATTATAGATGGTCCGAAGGCGTTGCCTGGGAATACTTTTAGAATCTCAACACCTAATTCAAGAGCTTCTACAGCTTCTTTTACTGTCATGATGCCAGTCATTATAGCAATTCTATATCTGTTGCAAAGCTTCACTGTTTCATGATTTAAACTAGGGCTTACTATGTATTTCGCTCCTGCTAAAATACAAGCTCTTGCAGTTTCAGGATCAAGTACAGTTCCAGCTCCTATGAGGATTTCCTTATCATCCTTATAAATCTCTGATAACTCTTTTATAATATCCAAAGCTCCAGGAACTGTCATAGTGATTTCCAAAGCCTTAATTCCGCCTTTTTTTACCGCTTCAACAATCTTTATACCTTCTTCTTTAGAGTTAGCTCTTATAACAGCTACAAGTCCATATTCACTTAACTTCTTTATAGTTTCTATCCTTTTCATTTTACACCTCTTAAAGTTTCATGATTAGGTTATGGTTAATATCATTGTATAAATTTAGGCGTTGTAAAGCTCATTAAATCATTGAGGAGCGACACCTAAATTTATACACAGTGCTTAAGCATACCTAGGAGTATTACACCCCTGAGTAAGCGGAGAAACCGCCATCTATTGGGATGACTATACCATTTACAAAGCTTGAAGCGTCTTCATTTACTAAGAATAGAAGTGCGCCTATAAGTTCTTCGGCTTCTCCAAATCTACCCATTGGAGTGCTGTTAAGTATCTTATGTGAACGCTCAGTATAGCTTCCATCAGGGTTTTTAAGTAGTGCTTCATTTTGCTTAGTTACAAAGAAGCCTGGTGCTATAGCATTTACTCTTATGCCAACCTTTGAAAAATGAACTGCAAGCCATTGAGTAAAGTTTGATATAGCAGCTTTTGCACCTGAATATGCAGGGATTTTTGTAAGTGGAGTAAAGGCATTCATTGATGAAATGTTTATGATGTTGCAGCCTTTTCTTCCTATCATATCTTTTGAGAATTCTTGAGTTGGAAGTAGTGTTCCAAGGAAGTTTAGATCAAATACAAATCTTACTCCATTTTCATCAAGATCGAAGAAGGTTATAAGGTCTTCATTGCCTTCTTTTAAATCTTCTTCATATAAATATTCCTTTGTTGTTGTGCCTTTAGGATTGTTTCCACCAGCTCCATTTATAAGTATGTCGCATGGACCAAACTTTTCTAATACAACTTCATGAGCTTTTTTAAGACTAGCTTTATCAAGTACATTAGCTTCAACACCGATAGCGATTTTTCCGTTTGCAACAACTTCAGCAGCCTTCTTTTCAGCATTTTCTAATCTTAAATCAAGTATTGCAACCTTTGCACCACATTCAGCAAGGGCATCAGTCCAAGAGCTTCCAAGAACTCCAGCACCACCAGTTATTACTACAACTTTGTCTTTTAAGTCTATATTAAAAGGTAATTTCATATTATTTATCTCCTTTATTTGTTTTTTCAAGAGTTTCCCATATTCCTGTGATATACATAGCGCCTAAGGCACGATCATATAAACCATAGCCAGGTCTGCCAGTTTCACCCCAGATCATTCTTCCGTGGTCAGGACGAAGGTAGCCATCAAAATTATTCTTATGAAGTACTTTCATGATTTCAACTATATCTAAAGAACCGCAAGGGGAGTAGTGAGCACTTTCTTCAAAGCTACCATCTTCAAGAAGTTTTACATTTCTAACATGCATGAAGTGGATACGCCCTTGGCTTGCATATTTATCTACCATTTTTACTATATCATTGAAGCTTGCTGATCCAAGAGAACCTGTACAGAAAGTAAGTCCATTATATTTGCTATCTACAAGCTTTAGGAATCTATCTAGGTTCTTCTCGTTAGTTATAATTCTTGGAAGACCAAAAATATTGTATGGAGGGTCATCTGGATGAATAGCCATCTTTATATCACATTGCTCTGCAACTGGGATGATTTGCTTTAAGAAATATTCTAAGTTGCTCCATAAAGCTTCTTCATCAACCTTTGAGTATTTTTCGAATAAATCTGCCATTTGATCTTTAGTGTAGCTTGAATCCCAACCTGGAAGTGATAGTTCACCAGTAAGCGGATCCATTTTTTCTAATTGATCTTTATAATAAACAAGTGCAGTAGAGCCATCATCTAAAACCTTATCAAGCTGAGTTCTTGTCCAGTCAAATACTGGCATGAAGTTATAACATATTACCTTAACTCCAGCTTTTGCAAGGCTTCTTATATTTTCTTTATAGTTTTCAATATATCTATCTCTACTTGGAAGACCAAGTTTTATATCTTCATGAACTGGAACACTTTCTATAACATCAAACTTTAAGTTAGCAGCTTCTACATCAGCTTTTAACTTAAGAATGCTTTCCATGCTCCATTTTTCTCCTACAGGAACATCGTAAATTGCAGTTACAATACTGTACATGCTTGGAATTTGTCTAATATATTGAAGCGTAACAGCATCGTCGGCTCCATACCATCTAAATGATAATTTCATAATGTTAATCCTCCAATTCTAAATAGTGTTTTATATTTTTAAAGCAGATACCTTCAATAATTTCTTTTAGTAGTTCAGTATCATTTTCAAATTCTTCATCATCTACAAGAGTGCCTATAAAGGTACACAAGATTCTTCTAAAATAATCATGTCTTGCATAGGACAAAAAGCTTCTTGAATCTGTCAGCATACCAACAAAGTAAGCTAAAGTGCCTTGACTAGCTAGTGCCTTTAAGTGTTCATTGATTCCTTCCTTATGATCGTTAAACCACCAAGCAGCACCAAATTGAACCTTTCCTTTTATCCCATCTTGTCCAAAACAGTGAGGAAGTGCAGAGAGTACAAGGTTATCCTTTGGATTTAAGGTGTATATTATTGTTTTAGGAAGAGCTGAGCCATTATCCATTGAAGCTATCAGTTTTGATATGTGAGGTGCAATATTGAAATCATTCATGATATCAAAACCAGCATCAGGTCCAAGTTTTTTGAACATTTGCTCGTTGTTATTTCTCATTGCTCCTATGTGAAGTTGCATTGTCCAACTATGTTTATTATACTCTTCTGCTAGTTTTTTAAGAGTAAAGCATCTGAATTTTTCGGTTTCTTCAAAGGATAAATTATTTTCAAATAATCTTTTCTTAAAGATTGCTGATACCTCAGTTTCATCGGTATCATAATAGTAAAGACTTTCTAATGAGTGATCAGAAAGCTTACACCCAACTAGGTTGAAATAATTTATACGATCCTTTAGTGCAGCTATTAAAGTTTGATAGTTATAGATTTCTGTAGAAGAATTTTTAGATAGAGCCTTTAAGTAATCGAAGTAATCATCCTTTGATATGTTAAGAGCTTTATCTGGTCTGAAAGTTGGTAGTACCTTAAAGTCTAGTTCTTTTTCTCTTAGCAGCTTGTGATATTCTAAGTTATCAGTAGGATCATCTGTGGTACAGATAAGTTTTACCTTGGAGCTCGTTATAAACTTTACAGGAGACAAAGCTTCTTCTGATATCTTCTTATTGCAATACTCATATATCTTTTCAGCATTGCTTTCCTTCAATATTTCATTTACACCAAAGAAGTTTTTAAGTTCCATGTTTGTCCAATGATATAACGGACTTCCAATTAGTCTTTCACAGGTTCTTGCCCACATTTTAAATTTATCAAAATCATTTGCATCACCAGTTATATAAGCCTCAGGTACCCCTGCATATCTCATAGCTCTCCACTTATAGTGATCAAATTCAAGAAAAATCTTAGAGATATTACTAAATACCTTATCTTCATATATTTCTTTTGCTGATAGGTGACAGTGATAGTCATATATTGGAGCATTTTTTGCAATATCATTGTAAAGTAGTTTTGCTGTTTTTCCTTTTAACATAAAATCATTATCTAACAAGTAATCACCTCATTTTTCCACTTTTAATTAAGTTTACATATAATTAAAATGCGATTGAAAACAAATACATTTAACTTGTCTTTATTATAACCTTTATAGATTAAATGCAATATGTTATTATTGCTATATAACTTGCAAAAATTGCTCTTATGAAATAATATTATCTTTAAGTGATACGTTGAAATTGAGAGGTGGGATTTAGTGAAAAAGAGAACGCATGAGTATCAAACTCGTCAATATATGTTATCCAGTGATTATGAGATATATCATTATTTGAATAGTGATATAAGAAGTATAAGTATACACCACCATGATTTTTATGAGTTTTATTTCTTTATATCAGGAGATGTAACTTATCTAATTGAAGGTAAGTCCTATAAATTAGAGCCTGGAAATATAGTTTTGATAAACTCGAAAGAGCTACACCAAGCAGTGATAAATTCTGAGGAAGCATATTATGAGAGGATTGTACTTTGGATAAATAAAGCTTTCTTAAAGAAGCTTTCGAATAATGAAACAGATCTTTCACTTTGTTTTGAAGGCTTTAATAAGAAGAATGTGCTAAGCACTGATATTGAGCAGCAAAAAAACATTAGGTTCATTCTTAATAAATTGGTTGGTTTAGAAAATTATCAAGGAATAGGCTACGAATTGCTTTATAAAGCTTATATCACAGAGCTTATGGTACATATAAATAACCTTGCTTTTAATGAAAGTGCAGAGCTAAGTGTGGATATGAAAAAGAGCAATCTTATTGATGGAATAATTGAGTACATCAATAATCATATAGAAGAAGATATAACTGTTGACCAAATAGCAGAACAGTTTTATCTCAGTAAATTTCACTTGTCTAGAGAGTTTAAAAAATATACAGGAACTACAATTCATAGGTATATAGTTCAGAAAAAATTAATAGAAGCTAAGGAGCTAATATTAAAAGAAGTTCCAATTATCGATGTTTACAAACAATGCGGTTTTGGGGATTATTCAAACTTCTTTAGAGCTTTTAAAAATGAGTATGGAATTACACCAAAGCAATACTATGAGGCTATGGTAAAGTAAAAGCAAAGTGAGGTGAATTAATAGATGAAAAGAATTGATTTGATTCTTAATAAACTTAAGGAAATAAAAGCTTCAAAGCCCGATGGAGTATCTGCTTCAGAGCTTGCTGAAGAGTTAGAGCTTATGAGAGGGAATGTAAGTAATGATTTAAATAAATTAGTTGCTGAAGGAAAGGCCGTTAAGATAAAGGGGAAGCCAACCTTATTTATAGCTGTAGATGAGGAAACTAAGGTGTCTGATATATCAGTAATAAATAAGTTTTCAGAAACCAATCCGAGTTTATATACTGCTTTAGAGCAAGCTAAGGCTGCTATACTTTATCCGCCAAATGGAATGAATATATTGCTACTTGGAGAGACGGGGGTAGGTAAGTCAACTTTTGCAAGTCTTATTTATAAATATGCTACAGAGATGATGGTAAGGTCTAAAGAAAGTCCTTTTATAACCTTCAACTGTGCAGACTATGCAAATAATCCTCAGTTATTACTAGGACAGCTTTTTGGAGTGAAGAAGGGTGCTTATACTGGTGCGGATTTTGACAAGGCTGGACTTTTAGAAAAAGCTGATGGTGGAATTCTGTTTTTAGATGAAGTACATAGATTACCAGCAGAAGGTCAAGAGATGTTTTTCACTTTTATGGATAGAGGAGTATACAGAAGACTTGGTGAGACAGAAAGTGAAAGAAGCGCTAAGGTGCTCATTATTGCTGCTACCACTGAAAATCCTGATACTACTTTGCTTCAGACCTTTACTAGAAGAATCCCTATGGTAATAACAATACCAGCCTTAAGAAACAGAGGAATAGAAGAAAGATTTAATCTTATAAAGCAGTTTATGATCGAAGAATCAGGAAGACTTGGTAAGAGTATAAAAGTATCTATAAACTCAATCAAAGCATTTTTATTTTATGACTGTAAGAGTAATGTAGGACAGCTTAAGTCAGATATTCAGCTTGCCTGTGCTAGAGCTTATGCGGATTTTTTATCAAATAGAAAAGTTGAAATCAGTATAAGTAGTTTAGATTTACCCACATACATTAGAGAAGGGCTATATAAGGAAATAGAACATAGACAGCTGTGGAATAAGTTAGTAGACATAAACAAGAGATACTGTATCTTCGATAAAGATGAAGAAAAGATGATATTCGAAGAAAATAGTTATGACGAAAATATCTACGAGATGCTTGAGATGAAGACAAGAGATCTCAAAGCAAAAGGCATAAAAGGTACAGAATTCGAAAAAGAAATGGAAAATAATATAGAGGATTACTTCAAAAAGTATATCAACAAATTTAACTACAAGGTAGACACTGCAAATCTAGATACCATAGTAGAACCTCATATAATGAACGTAGTGGAAAAGGTAATTAATTTCTGTGAAGAGGAACTAAAAAGAAAGTTAGATAAACATATATACTATGGGTTAGCAGTTCACATAAATAATGCAGTGGATAGGATTAGGAGAAATAAAAAGATTGAAAACTTAGAGCTAAATAACATAAGAAAGCAGCATAGCAGAGAGTTTAATATAGCTATAGATGTTCTAAAAATACTTGAACAATCACTAGATATACAAATACCTGTGGATGAAGCTGGCTTTATCACTATGTTTTTAATATATCATAATGAGGCGCTTAAAAAGACTTATAATAATGTAAAGGTGATTATTATAGCTCATGGAGAAACTACAGCTACCTCTATGGCTGATGCAGTAAATGGACTTTTAGGCTCAGATTATTCAAGAGGGATAAATGCGCCAATAGATGAAAAGCCTCAAATAACTTTAGAAAAGATTAAAGAATATATTAGAAAAAATAATATTGATTCAGAAATATTATTTCTAGTGGATATGGGATCACTTGCAACCTTTGGCAGAGAGATAGAGAAAGAATTTAAGATAAAAACAAGAACTATTCCTCTAGTCAGTACCCTGCATTGCATTGAAGCTACTAGAAAAGCAATGCTCGGTTATTCTTTAGATGATATATATAGAGAGACCTTAGAGGTCAATAATTTATATGATAATAATTCCCTAGATTACATACCAGAAACTAGTGAAGAAAAGAGGCTTGCTATAGTAACAATTTGTACTACAGGAGAAGGCAGCGCTAAAGCTATGAAAGGAATACTTGAGAGAACCCTTAAGTTTGAAAGTAGTCTGCTTGATATAGTTCCTGTGAATTTTATAGGAAAAGAAAATATATATGATAGATTAGAAAAACTATCAAATAAGTATGAGATATTATGCATAGTTAGTCCTTTTGATCTAGAAGCTGATTACATACAGTTTAAACTAGATCATATTATAGCTGGCAATGCCTCAGAAAATATTCAAGATTTAATAGATAGAGAAAAGGTTTATATAAAGATGGAAGAAACCTTGGAGCATCAATTGAGAAATATTGATGGAAAAGCTATTGTTAAGGATATAAAAAGATTTTGCAGAAATGTTACAAAGGCAATGAATATAAAGCTTACCTCAAATGCACTGATAGGAATAACTCTTCATATGGCAGTAATGGTAGATAGATTAAGTGGAAATGAAGTTATTGAAACTTATAGAAATAAAGAAAGCTATATAAGAGAAAACTTAGAATTGTATAGATTAATAAAAAGTGAATGTGCATTGCTTAACACTAAATATACAATTCTTATTTCTGAAGATGAGATCTGTTACCTTATGAACCTATTTACTATGAAAAATAGGGTAAAATAAAGCACATCAGCAATGTGCTTTGAAAAGTTTTCGAAAAGTAAAGCACATTAATACTTTTTGAAAGCTTTTTTATTTTGCCTTCAAATGTTGATAAACAGGCACTTATAAAGTGAAATTTAAATAAATAATTATGATTTCTGCTTTGGCACGGGTCTTGCTTTATATATAGGCGTAAGGCAAATAAAAAAATGTTGATTAGAAGGTGAAGCAATGGAAACAGTAGATAAAGAACAAATAGTTATGGAACTTATAGTAAATGGCGGTGATGCAAGAAGTAAAGCAATGCATGCGATAAAGCTAGCTAAAAAAGGTGAGCTTCAGGCTGCGAAGGATAAAATAAAGGAAGCAAATGAAGCATTAAATAAAGCTCACAACTTCCAAACTAGCTTAATACAAGGTGAATCAGCTGGTGACAAGGTTGAAATAAGCTTACTTATGATTCACGCACAGGACCACTTAATGAATGCAATCACTGTACGTGATTTAGCACAAGAAATGATTTCAATGTATGAAGAGTTTAGAAAATAAAACTATTAATATGTATTAGTTAACAAAACAAGCTTGTTTAAAAATAGATTCAAAACAAAATAATAGAAGTTTTAGGAGGAAGAAATTATGAAATATATTACATTAGTTTGTGCAGCAGGAATGTCAACAAGTATTTTAATGGCTAAGATGCAAGAGAGTGCAAAGAAAAAAGGAATTGAAGCAAAGATAATAGCTATGTCAGAGTCTAAGTTTGAAGAATATGAAGAACCAACAGAAGTTTTACTTTTAGGACCTCAAATAGCTTACTTAGAAGACGAAATAAGAGAAAAATACGAACCTAAGGGAATAAAGGTTGCAGTAATAGATATGATGGACTACGGTACTTTAAATGGTGAAAACGTATTAAATGATGCACTTGCATTATTAGGTTAATTATATAAAGAAACATATCAAAGGTTAAATACTAAAGGGGGATTAATAATGTCTAAATTAGATTCAAAAGCTATTAATAAAAAACTTGCTCCGACATTAAATAAAATTCAAAAAAGTAAATTGGCAAACGGAATCACTGGGGGAATGATGGTAGCAATGCCAGTGACACTTTTAGGTGCATTTGCTTCACTATTCTTAAATCTACAAATTCCTGCATATAAAAGCTTTATTGCTAGCTCAGGAATAGCTGCGGTTTTAAATACATCTATTCAATTTTCAACTAACTTTTTAGCAGTGGTGTTTTTAATTACTATTGCAGGTAGTTATGCAAAACAGTATAAAGAAGATCCAATTTTACCATCTTTATTAGCAGCGGTGTGTTTCTTTGTGGTGACACCACTTTCTGTAACTAAAGTAAACAATGCTACTATTACGTCAATACCAATGGATTGGCTAGGCGCAAAGGGAATATTCTCAGCAATGATCATAAGTTTAGTAGCAACAAGACTATATATTATTGTTAAACAAAAAGGTTGGACTATCAAGATGCCAGCTAGTGTACCACCAGTAGTATCTAGTAGTTTTAGTAGTTTAATACCAGGATTCGCAGTTGTAATATTGTTCTTAGCTATCTCAGGAATTTTTGCAGCAACTCCGTATAAGACTATGCATTCATTTATATATGCTTTTGTTCAAACTCCGCTTCAAGGTGTTGGTGGAAACATAGTATCAGTTATACTTTTATGGACATTTGCTCAAGTGTTATGGTTCTTTGGTATACATGGAACCTTGGTTATTTACTCAGTAGTTGCTCCAATATTTGCAGCAATGGATGCGGCACAATTAACTGCTTATTCAGCAGGCCAAGCACTTCCAAATATAACAGGACGTGCATTTGTTAGTACTTATACTATGAGTGCAAGTGCAATTGGGTTTGCCTTACTTATGTTATTATTCGCAAAGAGTAAGCAATACAAAACCTTAGGTAAATTAGCAACATTACCATCACTTTTTGGTATAAGTGAACCATTAGTTTTCGGTACACCATTAGTATTCAATGTAAGATTTGTGGTACCATTTGTATTTATGAATGCAATCAATATAACTATTGCTTATGCCTTGACTGCTATAGGTATAGTTCCAAGAGTAGCTGGAATGGCTCCAATGACCGGTATGCCAATAGTATTCAGTGGACTTATGGAAGGAAGCTGGAAGATAGCTGTTCTTCAAGTGTTACTTGTTGTTTTAGAAATGGCAGTTTGGTATCCTTTCTTTAGAAAAGCAGATAAGGAAGCTTACGCTCAAGAACAAGAAATAGCAGTAGAAGAAGTAAAATAATATAGAGATTGTTTAAGTTCACCTTATCTATAGGGTGAACTTATCTTTTAAAGTACCGTGTTGAAATTAATTGGTTAATCATCCGATGCTTTAATGAGCCTACGCAAAGAATTAATATGATTTTTTCATACTCCATGGCTAAAACTGTAAACTCACTTCGTTCGAACAGTACAGTTTTACTTTTTAATAATCAATACTTTTTATAAATATTTCATATCTTAAGTTTAAGAAAATAAAAAGGTTATTTGATTAAAAAGTAAAAAGTGAAAATATATCGCCTGCCAGAATTTCTTCACATCCGTTCAGAAAAGGCAGATGCGTAAAAAAATCACTAATGAAGAACGATTAGCGATTTTTTAGAGCCATTCCATCTGAAAAAATCATTTAATTCTAATAGCTCGCTCATATAGCATCTCCTGTATAACCAATTAATTTCAACAATATTATTAAAAATAGATATATTTTAAATTAATATAAAAGCAGGTGAAAATAATTGAGGATAATAGATTTAAATGACAAATGGACTTTTACGAAGAAAAATAATGAAGTTTATATAGAGAAGGAAATAGTAGAAGCAGAACAGGTAACCTTACCCCATTGTTTCAACGCAGTTGATGGACAAAGCGGAGAAGGAATGTTTAAAGGAGAATGCATTTATCAAAGAAAGTTAAATATTAGTGATGAAGAATTAAATAAATTTATATTTTTAGAAATAGGTGCAGCTTCTCTAATATCTAAGGTTTATGTTAATGGTAAGCTAGCTGGTGACAGCAGATGTGGTTTTTCAATGTATAGAGTATTTATGACTCCTTTTTTGAAGACTGGAGAAAATCTAATTTCTATTATAGTGGATAACAGTAGTCATAGAGATGTGTATCCTCTAATGGCTGATTTCTCTTTTTATGGAGGAATATATCGTGAAGTGAAATTAATTATTTCAGAGGCACTTCATTTTGATTTGATGGACAAGGGAAGAGATGGGATATACTTAACTCAAAGAAAAATAGTTGATGATATCTTTGAACTGGAGATAAGAGGAGCAGTTGTAAATGAACGAACTGAAGCTAAGACTGGTAAATTACAGTTCAGACTCTTAGATAAAGATGATAATATAGTATTTGATAAGAGCATTGATACTGAGATTGAAAAGGAATTGAAATTTGATTTATCTGAAAGAATTGATAATCCAAAACTTTGGCAAGGAATAGAAAACCCTTATCTTTACAAGTTAGAAGCAGAGCTTTACTCAGAAAAAGTTTTATGTGATAAAAGAACTATAGAAATTGGTTTTAGAACCATAGAGATAACACCAGACAAAGGGGTGTTTTTAAATGGTAAGGCTATTAAATTAAATGGAGTTAGTAGACATCAAGACTTTGCTGGCATAGGGAATGCTTTAACAAAAGAACATATGGATCTAGATATGTCAATCATAAAGGAAATAGGAGCAAACAGTATTAGACTTTCTCACTATCAACATGATGACTATTTCTACACACTTTGTGATCGGGCAGGGCTACTAGTTTGGGCGGAGATTCCTTTTATCAGCATACCAACCACCGTTGATAAGGAAAATAAGAATGCTAAAGAACAGCTAGAGTGCTTAATTAAGCAGGCATATAACCATACTTCAATTTACTGTTGGGGAGTTCAAAATGAAATAACCATAGCTGTAGAAAATGAAAATACCTATAAAATGGTTGGAGAACTTGTTTCTATTGCGAGAAAGTTAGATTCAAATAGATTTATTGCCCAAGCTAACATTCATACAGTAGTTAATGAAAGTCCGTTGAATGATTTAACAGACTTTATTGGATATAATCTATATTATGGATGGTACTACAAGGAAATAAAAGATCTTGGAATAAGACTAGATGACTTCCATGCTGCAAGACCTAACAAACCAGTTATGGTTACTGAATATGGAGTAGACACTAACCCAAGACTTCATTCTTATGAGCCAACAGTAAAGGACTATACTGAAGAATACCAACTATTGTTCCAGGATAATGCACTTAGAACCTTTAAGGAGAGAGACTTTGTTTTAGGTGGATATGTTTGGGCTATGTTTGATTTTGGTAGTGAGATTAGAAATGAAGGTGGAGAAAAGGGAAGAAACCAAAAGGGCTTGGTTACTATAGATAGAAAAGTTAAGAAAGATGCGTTTTACTTATGCAAGGCTTACTGGTCGAAAGAACTTTTTGTAAAGCTAGCTGGTAGTAGATTCGTAAATAGACATAAGGAACTTAATGATATTGCAGTACTTTCTAATCTGTCTAACATAAAGCTATATGTGAATGACAAGCTTGTTGAAGAAATTAATTGCAGCGAACCAATGAAGCGTTTTAAAGATGTTAAGTTAGAGCTTGGACAAAACACTTTAAAGGTTGAAGCTTATGATGTAAATAGCAATATTTATACAGATGAGATGATTCTAAACAGAGTAAGTGAAATGGATGCAAGATATATTCTTCCAAAGCAAGAGGAAACAAAACATGTAACTAACTGGTTTGAAAAGTTTGACTTATCCGAGGTTAAAGAGATCGTTGTTAAGGAAGGATATTATTCCATATACGATTCTGTAGAAAAGCTTTATGAAAATGAGCAGGCAAAGGCAGTATTTAAAAAATTCTTTGGAGAAACAGCTGAAGAACCTAGATTCAAGGTGATGATGGGGCTTATATCAATTGAAGGTATGTCTAAGCGTTCTATGTTTAGAATACCAAAGGAGCTTTTAGGGGGGATCAACAATGAGCTTAATGTGATTCCTAAGGAATAAGAAGGTTATATGAGGAATCTATGATAGAATTCAACTTCATTTTGAACTAAGTAGCGAAATGAAATATAGCGTAATAAAGATAATATCAATAAAAAGGACTTAGATAAATTATATCCAAGTCCTTTTATTGATGTTTATAAATACTATGGTAAAATTATGATAGATTAGATAGAGGGTAAAAGAAAATAAATATAAATAGATATGGAGGAATATAAAATGAACATTGCTGAAGGATTAAGTGTACTCGAACTAGGAAATAAGGAACATCAAATGCATCCTACACTTATATTTGATGAAGATGATGTAGTTTTGATAGATGCAGGTTTACCTGGACAGTTTGAAAATGTTTCTGAGGAAATAGTTAAGGCTGGTGTGTCTGTTGATAGAATTGATAAGATAATCATAACTCATCACGATATAGATCATATTGGTGGTTTAGCTAGTGTTGTTAAAAACTCTAAGAGCGAGGTAGAGGTTCTATCTCATGCTGGAGAAAAGTCTTATATTGAAGGAGATAAAATGCCTGTTAAGATGACTCCAGAACGTCTTAATTCTATGCCAGAGGATAAGAGAAATGAAACCTTAGAAATGCTTAAAAAATTAAAAGTTAAGGTTAGTAGAACCATCGAAGACGGGGAAGTACTTCCTTATTGTGGAGGAATAGAAGTTATATACACTCCAGGACATACACCAGGTCATACCTGTCTTTATTTAAAGAAATATAAAACCTTAGTAACTGGAGATGCATTGAACGTTTTTGATGGAAAGCTTACTGGCCCTAATCCGGTGTTTACTTTTGACATGAAGCAGGCTACAGAGTCCTTAAAGAAACTTTCTAAGTATGATATTCAAACAGTAATCTGCTATCATGGAGGAGTATTTACAGATAATCCAAATGAAAGAATTGCTGAGATAGCTAATAGAGAAATAATATAATTTAACTATTTGAAAAGACCCTATAAAATAGAATTAGTAACTAGTATTTTGTACGTAGTTTTCTGCTGTCTATTTTATAGGGTATATTTATTTTAATAAAACTAAACTTTTTGTTAGTTTGTTGCCTTTCTTCTTAATAGTACAAATCCTAAAGCAACTAGTGATGATGAAATGAGCATCATTAATGAGAAATCAACTACGGATCCTGTCTTTGGAAGAGTAGATGATGAGCTACTATTTGTCGCTGTTTGAGTTGTTTGAGTACTGTTATTTCCTGCTTGAGGAGTAGTAGCTGTTGTTCCATTGTTATTTCCTGTTTGAGGAGTAGTTGTTGAACCGTTATTGTTTCCTGTTTGTGCAGGAGCTTTTGTTTGGTCAAATAACCAATTAATCATCTCAGTATTCTTAAGTACTGGCACCCATGACCAATGTCTAAGTCCTCCATATAATTTCTGAGAGTTCATAAAGGCATCGTCGTAAATAGTTAGTTTTACCTTTGTGTCTCCAAGCTTCTGTAATGCTTCATATGCATACTTACTTGTTCTACTATCACAGGTTGGATCATTTTCAGCGTGAACTATCCATAGTGGAATATCTGTTATTCCTTTAAGTTTGTCCATAAAATCGCCAACTGCAACAGCTTCTGGTTGACTATAGTCACCAATTGTATCTTTAGCAGCAATTGCTATAGCACCTGCAAATAACTTTGGATACTGCATAAGGAATCTAAAGGTTCCACCGCCACCACTTGATGGTCCTACTAGATAAATACGGTTCTTATCTACTTTTCCACTTTCTATTAACTTCTGGATTAATTCATATTGCACATCATTATATTTTTCCATTAGAGGTAATTCTGTTGGGTTCTTATAAATAGCCCAACCGTAGTTTGCTGGAAATTGCACACTTAGTACTGATGTATCTTTTCCGGCTTCAATCCAAGTTGTTGCACCTCTATTTGCAGTGATATTTACATCATTGTCTGAACCTACCTCTCCGCCACCATGAAGCCAAACTACTAATGGTTGTGGAGTTGTGGATTTACTTGTATATAATCTGTAATTAAGTGAAATCCCATTGCTTCCTGTAAATTTTGCAGATGCAAAATCATCCGCAGTTTTTGTAGTAACCTTAGTTATATTTGATTGATCAAAGGACAATTCAGGATATTTTACACAGTTAACTGCACCAGGAGTTATATAACCTCCAAAATACTTGAATGGATTAACCTCCATTTTTATGGTGTTTCCGGTGATAGTCAATTTTATACCATCATCTGTATAGTTGTTTTGTGCTAACTTTCCATCTGGGCTCAAAGGATATCCATCGTAATTGCCAGTGATATCAAAATCAGATGCCTTTATATCCTTAACCTTGTTTATATCATCTACAGTTATTTCAAATGAACTAACCATTCTGCCAGCATCACCAACATAAGTATTTGCAGTAATACCTTTTATTTGTGCAATTGGAGTTGTTCTCTTAGTCTGTTGGAATAACCAGTCCATCATTCCAGTGTTTGATACACTTGTGTCTGCATAGTTATTGTATACTGGAACCCAAGCCCAATGTAGTAGGAAACCGCCAAGTCCTAAAGTAGCCATATACTCATCACTTAGAAGTGTTAAGTTTACTTTTGTGTCACCTAAAGATTTTAAGGCGTCATAGGCATATTTACTTTCGTTACTGTTGCATATTAAATCATTCTTTGAAGCTACTATCCAAAGAGGAATATTTGTTATTCCTTTTAATTTTTCTTTAAAATCAGGCAGTGCTATATCTTCTGGTTGGCTATAGTCTCCAATTGTATCCTTAGTTGATATTGCTATAGCTCCGGCGAATAGGTCAGGATATTGCATAAGAAATCTGAAAACGCCGCCACCACCACTTGATGCGCCTACCAAATAAATTTTATCTTTATCTACCTTTCCAGTCTGTACTAAGCTATCGATTAATTCTTTGTAGGTAACAAACATATCCTGCATTTTCTTTAATTGATCTGGTATACTATAAATTTTATAGCTATAGTTTTCGGGAAATTGAACACTTAGTACTGAGTTACTTCTACCATCTTCTATAGTAGACACAGCGGCTCTATTTGCAGTAAGTTGGCTTATATTATCAGTACCAACCTCATCTGAGCCACCACCATGAAGATAAACCATTAATGGTTGTGGACCAGGCTTTTTAGATGTATACATTCTATATTGAAGAGTAATTCCGTTGCTTCCTGTAAACTTTCCAGCTGTAAAATTATCTACAGTTCTTGTAGTCATCTTTGTTACTTTTGATGCATCAAAAGTAAGTTGCGAATATTTGCTGCAAGTTACAGCAAAATTATTCTTTGTAGTTCCACCAAAAGAAATAGCACCTTGATATTTGAATGGTTTAACATTCATAGTAATTATATTACCGGAAGTAGTCAATGAGATACCATCATCAGTATAATCAGGCGTAACTGTACTTGATAATGTCAAAGGGATACCGTTGTAGTTCCCCGTAATATCAAAATCTGAAGCTTTTAAATCTGAGACTTTATTGATATCATCCACGGTTATCTGGAATGAACTTACCATTCTGCCTGCATCTCCAATATAGGTATTTGCAACAATACCAGTTACGTTTGGAGCAGCGGTGACAGCACTGGCTTTTACTGTAGGTAATGCAAAGCTAGCAGTAGTGCAAGCTAATGCCAATGACATAAGAACTTTCTTTAGGCTGTTTTTCATTTTATTTCCCCCTTAAAATTGTAGTTTTTTATAAATAAAAAAACCTAAATAGTCATTAAACACTATATAAGGATACTCTAAGTTGATTTAAATCTTAAAAACTTATTGTATATAGCGTTAATAAAAAATTTAGGTTTTGCCTGCTAAAACAGTTACAATCCATAATTATTTTCTGAAATGTAATAATATATTTAGTTGTAATTTTTAGTATTAGATGAGAAAAGGTAGTTAATAAAAATGTCACAACTATGATTAAAGCAATAATTATGCCAATATGTAAATGTTTGTTAATTTATGATGTGTTTATTTATAAAGGGATAGCAAAATGATTGATTTTAGCTTGTAAATACAAGCTTTGTGAGGGGAGAAAATATTTATTTATATTAATACAATTCTACAAACGATTACAACTTCATAATAGCTAATTCTAGATAAGTTTCTAAAAATTTAGACGTTGTATAGCTTAATTTATGTTGTATGCCTGTAATAGCAATAAATAAAGAATTCTAATTTTTTAGAATTTAAGAACTTGGTTTCTAAAAAATTAGAAATTATTTTTACTTAGCTGTATTGAGTTTATTATAGAGTGAAGCAAGTGAAATCCCTAGTGCTTTTGCAACCTTTTTCTTACCTTCTACGGTATTGCCATATTGCGATATAGCTTTCTTTATTTCATTTGCCTCTGCATCTTTTACAACTCTATCTAAAGTTTTTATTTCTATGATTTCTTTCTTTAATCCTGAATCAAGTATCCTCTTAGGTAAATCATTACTAGTTATTATAGAGTTATCCGACATCATTAAGGCATACTCAATAGTGTTTTTTAGTTCTCTTACATTTCCAGGCCAATCGTAATGATATAAAACTTCTATGACATCATTTGATAGTATTACTTCTTTACCAAGGGTGTTTTGTGCTTCTGATAAATAATTCTTTACCAGCGGTATGATATCATCTCGTCTTTCTCTTAAAGGGTATAAATCTATGGTGAAAACTGCAATTCTAAAATAAAGATCTTGTCTGAACTTACTATCCAATATCATTGATTCTAGACTTTTGTTAGTTGCAGCGATAACTCTCACATCCACAGTGGTTTCTAAAAGACCTCCTACAGGTCTTATTACCTTCTCTTGTATTGCTCTTAATAATTTTGCTTGAAGTCTATAGTCCATTTCAGAAATTTCATCTAAAAATATAGTGCCTCCATCTGCTTCACGAAACAGTCCAGGTTTTCCTCCTTTTATTGCACCAGTGAAGGCTCCTTCTTCATATCCAAATAGCTCACTTTCTAGCAAATTGTTATCTAAAGCAGCGCAGTTAATGGCTACAAAAGCTCTATCGCTTCTTGAACTGGCATTGTGAATAGATTGAGCAAACAACTCTTTACCAGTTCCGCTTTCTCCTGTTATAAGTACGTTCGAATCTCTCTTTGCGATCTTTAATGCAAGGTTCTTTGTATTTTGAGATTTATAGTCGATACCTATAATATCATCTATTGTATATTTGGTATTATGTAACTGAGTAACACGTTTTCTTAAGTTACCTATTATTTTGTTTGACCTAGTAAGTCGCCTTATTAAGGTATATACATCATTAATCTCATTTACAATAGATATACCTCCAACAATTTCATTGTTTTCAATAATTGGAACCATGTTGACCACGTATTCTTTGTCATCAACTTTTCTAGGTATCCCAATAAGCTTTTGTCCGCTATTAATAACCTCAGGAAGTTTACTTCCTTCCCTTACAGTATGTAGAGGTTGTCCGATGATGATATCAGGGTTTACTCCCGTTATTCTAATATAAGATGGATTTATATAAATAATAGTGCAATTCTTATCTGCAATTAGAACTCCATCATGAAGAGAGTCCAATATACTTTTTTGTAGTTCATCAATTTTCATAATTATCACCTGAATATATATTTTTACAAACGTTTAGAATCTAGAAAATTTTAGGATGTATATGGTTAAATTCTAACACGTTATAATAAATTATCAAATAAGTATTGATAGTTATTGTTTCTAATAGTTCTAGGAAGTGGAGCGTTAAGTTGATTTACATTCTAAAAAGCCTTTTATAGAAGATGGATATTTTTAATCGCTTTGATATCACTTGTTATGAAGCCAATGAAGATACAAATAAAATGATTATCTCTTATGGAAATGTAGCAAGGAAGATTGTAAAAATCAACTTGCTCCTTCGATATTTAAATAGTGTAAAAAATACAGAAACTTTTAAGGAAAGTCAGAAGTGACTTTCTTTAATTGTTTTTTAAATATTTTTGTTTATATCCAATTTGTTTAGTTTTACATAAAATATAATTTTCGTATTTGTACTATGTCTCAATAATAGGGAAAATTATTATGAATAAAAATTTAATCTGTTACTTTAAATTTGATAAATTAACTGTAAATGTATATAATAAATTTCAATAATAATTTAAAGCATAAATAATTATGATATATACCTGAATAGAGGTGAGTATAGAGTGAAAAGAATAGATGAAGTTTATAAAAAGCTTATTGAACTTTATAATGGTGAAGGTATTAGTGCAGGAGAAATAGCAACATCACTAGGGTTAGATAGAGCAAATGTAAGTGCTGATTTAAATAAATTGAGTGAAGCTGGAAAAGTTTCAAAGATTAAAGGTAAGCCAGTACTATTTGTACCCCAGGAAATTAAGCTTGAGGAAAACATTCTGGAAAAGTTTGTAAAGAAGAATGCGAGCCTTTTTTCAGCGGTAGAGCAGGCTAAGGCTGCAATATTATATCCGCCTAAAGGGATGAATATGCTGATCTTAGGGGATACAGGTGTTGGTAAATCAATGTTTGCAACACTTGTACATAGATATGCCATTGAGATGGAAGTAATGCCAGAGGAAGCACCTTTCATAACCTTCAACTGTGCTGATTATGCCAATAATCCTCAATTACTACTTGGACAACTATTCGGAAGTGTAAGAGGGGCTTATACTGGTGCAGATGCTGATAAGCCTGGGCTAATTGAAAAGGCAAATGGAGGTATTCTTTTTTTAGATGAAGTTCATAGACTTCCTCCAGAAGGTCAGGAAATTTTCTTTACTTTTATGGATAAAGGAACCTTTAGAAGGTTAGGGGAAACTGATAATGAAAGATCTTCAAAAGTATTAATAGTTTCTGCAACTACGGAAAATCCAGACTCAACGCTTTTAAAAACCTTTACGAGAAGAATACCAATGATTATAAGAATTCCAAGTCTTAATGAAAGAACTTTGGAAGAAAGATTTAATTTAGTAAGCGATTTTATGAGAGAAGAGTCTGCAAGACTTAGAAAGTCAATAAAAGTTTCTGTAAACACAATGAGATCTCTTTTAAGCTATAGCTGTCCAAACAATGTGGGTCAACTTAGAACAGATATTCAGTTACTATGTGCAAAGGCTTATGCGGATTTTATAGCTCATAGAAAAGAAGAAATAGTTATAAGTAGCTTAGATATACCGCCTTATATAAGAGAAGGATTATATATGGGAACTGAGCATCGCCAGATATGGAATAAGTTAATCGGTATAAATAACAGATACTGCATCTTTGATACCAGTGAAGAAAATATGCTCTTTGAGGAATATAATAATAACGAAAGTATTTATGAGATGATAGACATAAGGTTTCATGAGTTAAAAACCAAAGGTGTGTCTGACGAAGAATTAGATAAAGAAATGGAAAAAGACATAGAAGACTATTTTGATAACTACATTCACGACGTAAGTAGTAAAGTGGATATGTCTAAGCTGGAAAATATAATTGAACCGAAAGTTATAAGAGTTGTTGAGGAATTAATAAGTTTAAGTGAAGAAAGACTTGGTAGAAAGTTAAGCAAAAAGGTTTATTATGGAATGGCTGTGCATATATCAAACTCTATAGAGAGAGTAAGAAAAAATAGAAAAATAGTAAATCCGCAGTTAAATTCTATTAGAACTCAATATAAAGAAGAGTTTAACTTGGCATTAGACTTTTTAAAAATAATAGATAGGACATTAGATATATCAATGCCTATTGATGAAGCTGGATTTTTATCACTTTTCTTAATTTATGATTATAGAGTTGTTGAAGAACACAATAAAGATGTAAAAGTCATTGTTATAGCTCATGGGCCTGCAACAGCAAGTTCGATGGTTGAAACAGCTAACAAACTTTTAGGCGTAAATTATGCAATAGGTATAAATGCACCTATAGAAGAAAAACCTAAAACTATACTTTCTAATATAAAAAATTATATTAAAGAAGCAAAATTAGATTCGGATGTATTATTTCTTGTAGACATGGGATCATTTACAACCTTTGGTGCAGAGCTTCAAAAAGAATTTGGAATAAGGACAAAAACAATACCTCTGGTAAGTACTCTTCACGTTTTAGAAGCAACAAGAAAAGCTATGATGGGATATACTCTTGAAGAAGTATATAAAGACACCTTAAGTGTTAATGTTTTGATGGAAGCTAATGAAGAAGAACTTATAGAAGAAGATGAGATAGGAGAAAAACTAGCTATTATAACTATTTGTACTACAGGAGAAGGTAGTGCAATAACAGTTAAGAATATGCTCCACAGAGAGCTTGATTTTGATAGCAATCTTTTAGCGGTTATACCTATAAATCTTGTTGGGAAAGGCAGTGTATATAAAAGGATAAAGGAAATAGAAAAAGATCATACTGTTGTATGCCTAGTAAGTTCTTTTAGCCTAGATACTAAAATTCCTCAATTTGGACTGGAAGATATGTTTAATCCTGATGCTATAAAATTAATGCAAAGGTACATTGATCTACAGACGGCTTACCTTAAAATGGGAGATACACTGGAGATGCAGCTTAAAAATATAAGTGGTAAAGCAGCATTGATTGATATAAGAAGGTTTAACAGTATGGTAGAAGAGGCTCTTAATATAAAGCTAGACACTAACTTTCTAATTGGTATATCTTTTCATATGGCTAGTATGATAGATAGGCTTAAAGAAGGAAAGTATATTGATGAATTTGAGAATAAAGAGAAGTATATTAGAGAAAGTCCAGAATTGTATAATGTAGTTAAAGGTACTACGGATTTTTTAAATAAAAAGTACCAAATAGAAATTACCGAAGATGAGATATGTTATATAATGAGATTTTTTGATTACAGGAATTATATAAAAAAAGCGTAAGCTTTAATCCTACAATTCATTAAAATATGGGTTGTAGGATTTGTTTTTGTTTGATGTGTGTTGGCATGAAAATTGCTTGTATTATTAGTATAACAAACATAACACTTTAAACGTAGAGAGGATGTCGCATTATGGAAGAAATGATATTTGGAATAATAGTTAATGGCGGAGATGCAAGAAGCAGGGCAATGAATGCTATAAGAGAAGCCAAAAAGGGAAATATAGATAAAGCTAAAGAACTAATCGAAGAAGCCAATGTTTTTTTAGGAAAAGCCCACGATGTTCAAACAGAATTAATTCAAAATGAGGCTGCAGGGAATAAGACTGAGATGTCTCTTCTTATGGTTCACGCTCAGGATCATCTTATGAATGCAATGACAGTAAAAGATATGGCAATAGAATTCATTGATATGTACTGTGAGATGCTAGAGCTAAAGAATAATAAATAAAACACAGATATAACACAGATTAAACACACTTTAACACACATTTAACATTAAGTACAAAATAATAGTTTATAAGTAAAGTAATGTGTGTTGGCATAGAAGTTGCTTTATAAATAAGCATGAATAATAAATTATAAATTAAACTATTTGAGGAGGAATTATAAATGTTACAAATTACTTTAATATGTGCTGGTGGAATGTCAACAAGTATGTTAGTAGCAAAAATGCAAAAGTCAGCAAAGGATAAAGGTATAGAAACAGAAATAAGAGCTACAGCTGAAGGAAAGTTCAAAAAAGAATATAGTGATAAAACAGATGTATTACTATTAGGACCACAAGTAGGGTTCATGCTTAATGATTTTAAAAAAGAATATGAACCAAAAGGGATGAAGGTTGATGTAATAGATAGTATAGACTATGGAATGATGAATGGTGAGAAGGTTTTAAACAAAGCTTTAAGTTTATAGAGTTTAAATTAAAAAAGGATATAAGGGGGATAAAAAAATGAGTATAAATGTTCAAGGAATACAACAAAAGATTCAGCCTGTAGTAAATAAATTATCCAATAATAGATATTTGAAGGCAATGATGGGAGGAATGATGGCAGGAATGCCGGCAACAATTATAGGATCACTAGCAACATTGTTGAAATCCTTGCCAATAGCACCATATCAAAGTTTTATAACATCTCATGGAATAGATAAGTATTTACAATTGCCTGTAATTCTTACAACAAACATATTAGCTTTAATATTTGTGGTTTGTATCACTTATACTTTAGCTGAGAGTTTTGATGTAAAAGGAATTGGACCAGCGATAATAGCTTTAGTTTCTTTTTTAGTACTTACTCCTTTGCAGACAGCTAAAACTGCTTATGGAACGGATGCAACATTGATTCCTATGGATTGGCTTGGATCAACTGGCGTATTTACAGCACTCATAGTAGCTTTTGTAGTAGGAAGACTGTATGTTGCTATAGTACAAAGAGGATGGACTATTAAGATGCCAGAATCTGTTCCACCGTTTATTAAGGATTCGTTTGCAAGTTTAGTCCCAGGAACAATTATAACAACAATATTTATAGTTATATCTGCTGTTTTTGCAAATACTCCATTTGGTAGTGTACATGCTTTTATTTATGGAATCCTACAATTACCATTACAACATTTGGGCGGAAGTTTTGGTACTCTTGTATTCGTAGCTATATTAAGTCAAGTATTATGGGCGTTTGGTATACATGGAAGTATGGTGGTACTTTCAGTAATGATGCCTATATGGGGGGCTATGGATGCTGCCCAACTTAGTGCTTATTCTGCAGGAAAACCACTGCCAAATATAGTAGGAATGATGTTCTTTACTATATATACTTTTGGAGGAACCGCTTTAGGATTGGCAATAGTTATGCTAAAAGCAAAAAGCGAAAGATTTAAAACACTTGGAAGATTATCGATTGTGCCAGCAATATTTGGAATAACTGAACCTATTATATTTGGTACTCCTTTAGTTCTGAATCCAATATTTGTAATACCATTTGTATTTGGAAATGTAATTTCGTTAGTTTTAGCATATGTATCAACAATAATAGGAATTATACCACCTCCAAATGGAATAGGGGCACCATCTGGAACTCCTATAGTTCTACAAGGTCTAATAGCTGGTGGTTGGAGAAATGCTATATTCCAAGTAGTATTAGTTATACTGTGGGTAGTATTATGGTACCCATTCTTTAAAATAGCTGATAAAAAGGCATTGGAAGAGGAAACAGTGGTAGTTCAACAATAATTGCATAATTTAATCAATAGTCTCTCTAAATTTTTTGGAGAGACAGTTTTTATATATCATAGAGATAATAAAGTTATGGAGGCAGGTTATGGAAAAGGATAGATTAGTAGAACTCTTAAATAAAATGACTATAGAAGAAAAGATTTACCAACTAGTTCAATTAGATGCTTCATTATATAGTGAAAAAGCAGCAATTACTGGACCAAAAGCCAAATTAGGAATAAGCGATGAGGTCATAGATAATATCGGTTCTGTTTACAATGTGTATGGAGCAGAAAAAGTAAGAAATATACAAGAAGATTACTTAAAGAAAAGCAGACATAAGATACCGCTTTTATTTTGTGCAGACGTAATTTATGGATATAAAACAATTTTGCCAATTCCATTGGCTTTTGGATGCTCTTGGAATCCTGAGTTAGTAAAAGAAGGTTTTGAAATGGTAGCAAAAGAAACATCTGCAGCAGGAGTACATGGGGTGTTCTCTCCGATGGTTGATTTAGCACGTGATCCTAGATGGGGAAGAGTAATGGAATCTACAGGAGAAGACGCTTATCTAAATAGTGCCTACGCAAAGGCGGAGGTAGAAGGTTTTCAAGGAAATTTAGATAATAATCATGTGGCTTCCTGTGTAAAGCACTTTGCTGCTTATGGAGCACCTGAAGCAGGAAGAGAGTATAACACAGTTGATATGTCCGAAAGAAAGCTTAGACAAGATTATTTGCCTTCATACAAAGCAGCAGTTGATGCAGGGTGTAAGATGGTAATGACCTCTTTCAATACAGTAGATGGAATCCCTTCTACGGGAAATAAGTGGTTGATGCGTGATGTTCTAAGAGAAGAGTGGGGATTTGACGGTGTAACGATATCTGATTATGCTGCTATTAAAGAGCTTATAGATCATGGTGTAGCTGAAGATGAAGATCATGCAGCAAAGCTTGGAATTGAAGCTGGAGTAGATTTTGACATGAAGACACCTATATATGCAAAACATTTAAAAGGGTTGGTTGAAAGAAATGAAGTTGATATGAAGCTTATAGATGAGGCCGTACTAAGAATATTAAACTTAAAGAATGATTTAGGTTTATTTGAAGATCCGTATCGTGCAGTTGATGCTGAGATTGAGAAAATGATTATAAATTCTGAAGAAAATAAAAAGTTATCTAGAAGTTTAGCTGAAGAATCAATAGTATTATTAAAAAATGATAATAAGGTCTTACCTATAGATAAAAATAAAAAGGTAGCGTTAATAGGGCCTTACATTAATGAGAGAGCATTAACTGGAATGTGGGCAATTGCAACAGATCCTAAGTTAGTAACTACTTTAGAAGAAGCTATGAAAAACAAAATAGGAGAAAACTTAGCTTGTGCTCATGGAAGTGATATTGTAGATGATTATTCATTCATGGGAGAATTTGCAGCTTATTTTCAAAATTCTGTTGCCAAGAGAGATATAGAAAAAGATATTGAAGAAGCTGTAAGGGTTGCAGCAAATGCAGATGTAATAGTTGTAGCTTTAGGTGAACATGCTTTCCAAAGTGGAGAAGCTGCAAGTCGTACAGAACTGACAATAGATAAGATTCAAATAAAGTTGTTAGAAAAATTAAGTGGGTTAAATAAACCTATTATTTGTATATTATTCAATGGAAGGCCTTTAGTTCTGGATAATGTATTAGATAAAGTAGATGGTTTAATTGAGGCATGGTTCCCTGGATCAGAAGGAGCTTTAGCGGTTGCAGATATACTTTGTGGAGATGTAAATCCTTCAGGTAAATTAAGTATGAGTTTCCCAATTAATGTTGGACAAATTCCTGTTTACTATAATGAATTTAAAACAGGAAGACCAATAGTTGGATCAGGGCATACAGGTAGGTTCGTTTCTAAATATATTGATATAGACAATGAACCGAAATACCCATTTGGATATGGATTATCATATACCGAATTTGAGTATGGAGATATAACCTTGGATAGTGATATTCTAACTACTAATGGTGTTATTAGAGCAACCATATCTGTAAAAAACATTGGTAAAGTAAAGGGGAAAGAAACAGTTCAAATATATGTTCAAGATTTAGTTGGTAGTGTAGTAAGACCAGTTAAAGAATTAAAAGGCTTTAAGAAAGTTGAACTTGAGCCAAACGAAAGTATAGATGTAGAGTTTGTAATTAATGAAAACGACTTGAAATTCTTCACAAAAAATATGAAGCTCGAAGCTGAAAAAGGTAAGTTCAAATTATTCATTGGAAAAAACAGTAGAGATGTAAAAGAAGCATCATTTGAATATAAAGTATAAGTGCATATTCTTATTAGGTTAGAATTGTATTTGAAAAACTAGGAGGATAGAACATGAATAAAGGATTTCCAAAGGGATTTTTATGGGGAGGAGCATTAGCTGCTCACCAGTGTGAAGGAGCTTATAACGAAGATGGAAAAGGCCTTTGTACTGCTGATACATTGATATGTGGAAATGTAATGGAAAGATTGTTTAATATAAGCACAGATATAAAAGATGGAATTTATTATCCAAGCCATGAAGCTATTGATTTCTATCATAGATATAAAGAAGATGTTAAGTTATTTGCAGAGATGGGATTTAAGACATTGCGTACAAGCATAGCATGGTCAAGAATATTTCCTAATGGAGATGATGAAACTCCAAACGAAAAAGGATTACAATTTTATGATGATCTTTTTGATGAGCTATTAAAGTACGATATTAAACCTGTAATAACTCTATCTCATTATGAATTGCCTCTAGGTTTATTAAATAAATATGGAGCATGGTCAAATAGAGAGGCTATAAAGTTTTTTGAAACTTATGCTAAGACCGTATTTGAACGTTATAAAGATAAAGTTAAGCATTGGTTGACTTTTAATGAAATAAATGTAGTAAAAATGATGCCATATCTAGGAGGAGGAATGTTGCTAAGTCATACAGATCCTGAGTTTTTACAAAAAGCATATCAAGCAGCACATCATCAGTTTGTAGCCAGCAGTTTAGCAGTAAAGGCGTGTCATGAAATAATACCAGATGCAAAGATTGGAATGATGATGGCTGGAATGTTGTCATATCCAAAAACTTGCAATCCAAATGATGTATGGAAGAATGTTGAAATGGAACGTAACTCTTTATTCTTCTCAGATGTTATGATGAGGGGATATTATCCTTCTCATATCAATAGATATTTTGAAGAGAATAATATAAGTATTGAAATTGAAAACGGGGATTTAGAGCTTATTAAGACATATACAACCGATTTTCTAGCTTTTAGTTACTATATGTCAAGCGTAACAAGTGCAGATCCTGAAGATAATAAAATGACAGGTAATTTTGCCATGGGTATAAGTAATCCTTATTTAGAGACAAGTGAATGGGGATGGCAGATTGATCCTACTGGTTTAAGAATATATTTAAATCAACTATATGATAGGTATCAAAAACCACTATTTATAGTAGAGAATGGTTTAGGAGCTGTAGATACTGTTAATGAAGATGGAACTATAGAGGATGACTATAGAATCGATTACCTAAAGCAACATGTCTTAGCTATGAAAGAAGCAATTAAAGACGGAGTTGAACTCTTAGGGTATACACCTTGGGGATGTATTGATCTTGTAAGCTGCTCTACAGGTGAAATGAAAAAGAGATATGGCTTTATATATGTAGACAAAGATAATGAAGGTAATGGTACATTAAAGCGTTCAAAGAAGAAGAGTTTTTATTGGTATAAAGATGTTATAGAGAGTAATGGAGAGAAACTATAGAATTTATAAGATGAAAGATTCAATGGATAAAGTAATATCTTATGGAATAGAGATATTTCTAGAGTACTAGAATGGCTGCCTTTAGAAAGTAGTTATTCAGGTATTATAGTGGGAATGTAGGAATTTAAGATCTTTTTATTGCATTAGTATATTACGAGTCTAAGTTATGATATAAGAAAGTTATTATACAGTATAACTATTATTAGAAAAATTAAGAAGTTATAAAATCCATAGAAGCTCATTACACAAATAAAGCCGTGCTTAAAGGTAAATAAACTCCTTTTATGCATGGCTTTTATTCTATAAGGATTAATTAATATTTGTTTTAAAACAGCTACTTATCATAATAAAACGTTATATCAGACCATCCACCATTATAGAAATAATTGTCATCATCTCTGTATTTAAATCTAGCTATCCATCATAAAGGCTCCATTCATAAATTTTACTTAAATTTAATATAGTTGTAATTTAAATAAAATATTATTAATTAAATGTATAGTTGAGATAGAGCATATAGTTGTTTTTTAACAATAAAATTATGTATTGGTATTAAGCTTTTGTTATTTATTTAGATAAAATTGTAAAATATACTAGAACTTAGTGTTAAAATTATATATTATAGTTATGTAGTAAAAATATTACAAATAATTAAGTATATGGTACAGGAGAGGTTTTATGTTGAAAGGAAAATCTGTAAAAAAGTTATTCTCAGCTTTATTAGTAACAGTATTGGCAGGCTCATTATCTTCAGTGAATGTAATGGCTAAGGAAAATATTAAATCAAAAGAGGGGTTAGTAAATATAGGTGATAAGAGGCTAAATGCAAAGATAATGGGACATGGAAATGTATCTGTTGTGTTTGATTCTGGATACGGCGATGGACTGTATACCTACTCAGAAGACCCAACTTTTGAAACTTGGGGAACTGTCCAAGCTGAAATAGCTAAAAGGGCTAAAACAATCGCTTATGACAGAGCTGGGTTAGGATTGAGTGATGTAGGGCAGAACAGACCATCTTTAAGCGATGCAGATATAAATACTGCTATAAATGGCGGGGAAATACCGTTTGATATCTCTATATTTAATAAAGGTACAGGTAAAACAGCAATTGATAGGGCGAGAGACCTTCACGCACTTTTAGACAAAACAAAGGTAAAAGCTCCATATATATTAGTGGTTCATTCTATATCAATGCTAGAGGCAGTTGAGTTTGCAAAGCTTTATCCTAAAGATGTTGCAGGAATAGTAAGCGTAGATGGTTCTTGGGATACTGTTACAGAAGATGCTGTTGCATGGGCTAAGGTTGAAATGCCAGAGATTATAGATCTATTCTTAGGACAATTTACTGCTGCAGATGGAACTTTAAGTGAAGAATTACAAAGTGAACTTCAAGTTAGACATGCAGGAGATGTATTAAGAAATATTCCATTTACAATACTTCACCCATCAGATGAAGGCATGGGGGAAAGTTATCAAAACATGACTAATGAGAAAATGAAAGAGTGGACAAATTGGTCTAATTATTCAAAGGAAATATTAGTTCCAAATACAGGACATTATATCATGAAAGATAATCCTCAGTATGTAATAAATGCAATCAATGATATGATCAAAATTGTTGAAAATAAAGGGAAATGTAAATAGGTTATAGAAATTAAGCAATTGGAAGATAAAAAGTAGAATAGGGTTTAGTGTTTAGATATACGTATTTATGAAAAAGCAAGAAGTTAATCTGTATTTCATATGATTAATTTCTTGCTTTTATTTTGGATAATTATATTTTGAACATGTTTAAGTATTCTTCCTTATTGCACAATAAATAAAATTAAATCACATTAGGAGCATATATGGCTATATGGAAAGAAATTAACCACTATAAATCGTATAAATTCTTAAAGATATCTTAACAATTCCTTACAAACCACTCTAACGAAAATTTTATGGGTATAATAGGAAACATATTATGGAGTAAATTATATTTTCGGAGGGGTAATATGAAATACAATGTTATGGGATTTAGTCAAGAAAAATTAATTGAGAAGGGGCTTGATCTTAAGGATGCAGCACTTTTAAGGTACCTAATTGACTTTATTGGTACTGATAAGATGAGGAAAGAAATTGTTGAAGGTGAAGTGTATTACTGGATCAAATATGATGGAGTAGTAAAAAAATATCCTATTTTAGGGTTTAATAATGTTGACAGTGTTTATAGAAGATTAAAGAAATTTGTCAGATTAAAAATTTTGAAGCACCTAACTATTAGGGCTAACGGTACTTATTCCTACTATGCCTTTGGGGAGGATTATTTAGATTTAATTTCAAGCACTAGTCATGCTAAAGCTACAGGTAAAGAATATAGTCATAAAGTTAAAAAGAATGTAAGTAATAATTTAATTGAAAATAAATTTGAGATGGATGTGGACTTAAATAATGATTCAATTGAAGAGGAGCGCAAAGATAATAAAATCACTGTTGAAAAAAATATAGAAGGCACTTCTATTATCAACTCGGATGAAAAGTTCTCTATGGACGGATTGAAATTCTTAGGGGGTAAGGATAATAATCCTGCAGCGATCGAATGGAAATACGGACCAAATAATTATTCTATTAATAATTATTCTATTAAAAATAATATATATAAAAAGAAAGATAAAGAAGATAAAGTAAAAGATAATATTATTAAACAGATTGTAGATTATCTTAATTTAAAAGGTAATATGAACTATAAACATACTAGTGCTATTACTATTAAAAATATAAAAGCAAGACTTAATGAAGGTTTTATACTTAATGATTTTTATAAGGTTATAGACAATAAATTTTTAGAATGGTATGAAACAGATATGGAAAGATTTTTAAGACCTGAAACTTTATTTGGTAATAAGTTTGAAGGTTATTTAAATCAAAAGCCTATCACAAAAAGAGATAATGAAAAATCCTTTGTCGCAGAAAATGAAAGCAGACCTAATGCTGGAATGTACAAACTGCTAGACTAGAGATGAATACAAAATATTAATTGTATTATGAAAGTGTGTATTCTAAGGCCAGATTATTAATATAGTGAAATAAGCTACAAGTGGCATATTTCCTATATATTTATATAATTATTTGTTTTTATAAAGTTATAATTATTTAATTATAAAAATTTTTTTAGTTTGTAAGAAACTTAAGATTTAACAAAAATATATACAAAATTCAAACTTCTATACAATAAATTATATATGTTAACAATTACAATAGATATCATAAGTTAAAAATACTGTTTAATTAGATATCTAACATAAAGAAAGAGATAAAGTAATACAAATAATGTTTAGAACAGAAAAAATATAATTTTAATATTTAGGAGGAGTAGAAAGTGTTTAGTGAAAAATATAGTCTGTGGAAGAAAGATCAATATAGTTACCCAGTAATGGGAAGTTTCATTCCTAACATGGTAAGTTACATTCATGACGAGGATAACAAGGTAAGACCAGCGGTGATAGTAGTGCCTGGTGGTGGATATGCCATGGTGTCGCCAACAGAAGGGGAAATTGTTGCATTAGAATTTTATAATAAAGGCTACAACACATTCGTTGTGACCTATACTACAAACTTACTAATGACTGAACCTCTAAGATTGCAGCCTTTAAGAGATCTATCTAAAGCAGTTATGGTTGTTAGAAAAAAACACGAAGAGTTTCATGTAGCTTTAGATAAAATAGCCATATGTGGATTCTCAGCCGGAGGACATCTTTGTGGAAGTTTGGCGGTTCATCATGGTATAAAGGAATTATTGATTGATGGAGAATACGAAGGAATAAGCAATTGCCCTAATGCTGTAATATTATCTTATCCTGTTATTTCAACTGGGGAACAGGCACATAGAGAGTCATTTATAGCATTATTAGGTAAAGATGCAACTAAAGAAGAATTAGAATTTATGTCTTTGGACAAGCAGGTTAAAAAGGATACTCCACCTGTATTTCTTTGGCATACTGCAACGGATGAATTAGTACCGGTAGAAAATAATTATTTGTTTGCAGAGGCTTGTAAGGCACAAAAAGTAAATTTTGAACAACATATATTTGGAAATGGAAGACATGGATTGTCTTTGGCAAATAAAGATTGGGCTACGAATAACTTTGGAGGGCAATATACTTTAGAACAATTTCTAGATACATTGGAGTTTTTAGTTAATAATAAAGTGGAGCTTCCACCACCATTTAACATGGCTGGGCAGCTTCCAGAAGGAGTAAATATTAGAGATGCAATATTACAGGGAATGAGTGAATTTGCACCAGAATCACAACCTGACGAAGGTATTGCAGTTTGGCCTATATTAGCGCATAATTGGTTAAAGAAGGTATTAAATATTGATTAATGTACTTTTTGATTTCAATTATTGATGTATAAAAGGTAGATGTGAAATAAAACTACAAATTGAAGGTACATTAGCGATTCTTTCATTGGCATATATTTATAATAAAAAAGTATATTAAAAGGGTGAGAATGATATGAGAAAATATGAAGACATCGCAATTGAAAAACTTCAAAAAGAAACTAAAGTTATTGATAATAATGGCTTGAAGGTTATTTTAAAACCAATTCCAGGAGAAGATAGGCCAGGATATTTGGATCCAGTAGAACTAGGCATTATGATGAAGCAAGCAGAAAATAATTCTAACCAAGAGATGCCTGAAACAATGCCACCATTAGAAGTAATAATACCAATCATAAGGGATTCTATGGGGTTTCCAAACTATAATCTAAATACTGTTGAGATTCATACAAAATATGAGGAGCTAACAGGAAGCGGTAATACAGTAGGATTATGGCACTATTATCCAAGAAAATCTGAGAAAACTAAAAATAAGCCAGCTCTAGTATTTTTTCATGGTGGCGGCTGGATTGGTGGAAGTGTATACACCGTAGAAAATTTCTGTAAGCTTATAGCTGAATTAGCAGATGCAGTAGTGTTCAATGTTGATTATTCTTTAGCTCCAGAAAAGCCATTTCCAAACGGTTTGAATGATAACTACTACGCAGTTAAGCATATTTATGATAATGCAGAAGCTTACGGAATTGATCCAAACAAAATTTCTGTTGGAGGGGATAGTGCTGGTGGTAACTATGCAGCAGCGGTATCTCTAAAATCAAAAGATTTAGGAGATACAAAGATAGCAATGCAGGTACTTATCTATCCGGCTGTTACTATTGGAGAGGCTAAAGCAGAGGGGTATGAATGGAATGAGGATTTCTTTGAAGTATCAGAAGAGCATGGAGAAATCATCAAGAAAGGTTGTCTTGGACTTGGAAGACCAGGAAAAATTGAAGATGATTTGATGGCAGGATCATATATTGGTAATGCTCAAGATATCTATAATCCTTATATAAGCCCAATGGTTGCAAAATCACATGAAGGACTTCCAAAAACAATTGTAGCAGTGGCAGAATTTGATGGTTTAAGACTTCAAGGTGAGTTCTATGCAAAACAGCTTAAGGAAGCTGGAGTAGATACAACCTGCTATCGCTATAAAGGTATGACTCATGCATTTATTGATAAATTAGGACATGTTGCTCAAGCAGAGGATTTATGTATTGAGATAGCTAAGGCTATGAAGGAACTATAAGTATTAAAGCATAGTGCAAACAAAAAAAGTTTAAATCTTGATATTGATGAAAACTCAGACTATCTAACCTTTATTTTGGGCAGAAAGTCTGAGTTTTTATTAATTCTAATACTTCAATAAAATAATTTATATACTAAAAAATATAAATGGTACTATGAAATTTTTATACTATCAGATATAATGGAGTAAATTTTTTTATTTGCATAGTATAAAATCAGGATGGATACGGATATAAAATCTAAAAAATAACAGTTCAAAGAAGGAAGTGATATTATAATGGACTTAGAAAAGAAACTTAGAGGGAAAATTACTATTTTACTTGTTTTAGCATTTGCACTATATATTGTATTTAACCATTGGGGTAATGTAATGGGAATGCTAAGCAGTGTATATGAATTGTTCTTCCCATTTATATTAGGTGGATGTATTGCCTTTATTATTAATATACCGGTTACATTTATATCTAAAAAATTGTTGAAGCTTAAAAGGAAAGGCCATGGTAAAGTAATTATAAAATATAGCAGAGCCATCAGTATAGTGCTTTCCTGCTTTCTTATACTTGGAGTTTTAGCAGCAATTTCATCGATCATTATACCAAATATTATTGACACAGTTAAAATATTGCCAGCAGCCTTCGATAGTTCCACAATAGCATTTCAAAACTGGCTTGACAGCAATACTTGGTTAGCTAATAATGTGATGAACCTAGTTAATAATATGGGCATAGATTGGAATCATATTTTTAACACTATAAAATCTACTGCATTTAATGGAGCTACTTCAGTTTTAATTTCAACTTTAGGCGCAGCAACAACCTTTGCAAGTGCTACAGTAGAATTCATATTAGCGTTTATATTTGCTATATACATATTGGCACAAAAGGAGAAATTAGGTATCCAGTTTAAAAAATTACTATATGCCTTCATGAAAAAAGAAAATGTAGATTCAATACTAGAAGTGTTAAATCTAACCAGTGAGACTTTTTCAAATTTCATCACTGGACAATGTACTGTTTCTGCAATTTTAGGAGTTCTGTTTTTTGTAGCTTTGATGCTTTTTAAGTTACCATACGCTCTTGTAGTTAGTATACTTATTGGATCTTTTTCAATTATCCCAGTTTTAGGTTCGGCAATCGGATGCATTTTAGGTGCATTTTTGATTTTAATGGTTTCTCCTATAAAGGCAGGTATTTTCTTATTTATTTTTATAGCAATCAAGCAATTGGAAGATAATTTGATTTATCCAAAGGTCGTGGGAAATTCAATTGGACTACCTTCTATTTGGGTGTTATTTGCAATAACTTTAGGAGGAAAAACATTCGGAGTTCCAGGTATGATAATATTCATTCCTTTATGTTCAGTAGCTTATGTTTTACTTCGTAAAGAAGTAAATATTAGATTGGAGAAAAAAGCTTTAAAAATAAATTAAGATATAGTATTTGTATATACTTATTTAATAGAGAAGAAAGAATAAATTAATACAATAAAACGATTATAGGATATCTAGTTAAATATATTACTATTTAACTAGATATCCTATTTGTTTTTTCGTTCTTTTTTGCTATCAGTATAGCATTAGGTAAAGATGGAGTAACCCCTAACATGGAGATGGAGCCAATTTAATAAGTTAGCCCTTATTTTTTATTATTTGATTGGTATAACAATTTATATTCTTTGGGATTAATTCCAGTTATTTTTTTGAAAGTTTTAGTAAAATGACTTTGGTCGATAAAACCTAAAGGTGCATATATATCAGCTAGAGATTTTTCACCAGTTCTTATCAATTTTTTAGCCTCTTCTATTCTTTCTTTTTGAATATACTCACTAATTGAAATACCAACCTCTTTCTTAAATAAGTGAGATAGGTAATTGGCATTCATTGATAGATGATCAGCAATTTGAGAAACGGTTATTTTTTCATATAAATGTTCGAACACATAGTTTTTACACTTTACTACATTAATGGAGTAGTTTTCTGACCTTATTTTATGTACTCTTTCCGTATAATCAAAAAGAACTTTTCCGTATATCTCATTTATACCTACAATAGTATTACATTCTTCAATAGCCTGGATATAGAAGTCACTGAGACTAAGTGCTAGTTCCCAGTCAAGGCCTCCTTCTATTGCAGCATGAGAAATAAGTGAAATAAAGCTAATAAAAATATTCTTCTCATTTCTTAAAGGATTTTTTGAATGGACTCCTTTCTCGCCACCTACTGAATTAGACATTAGAAATTCTTTTAACTCTTCTACATTACCTTCCTTTATGTAGTTTAATAACTGAACCTCAAAGCCTTGAGAATGATGATAAACACTATCTCTTCTTTTTTTAGATTGTGAAATGTCAAAAGAATTTTTGTTTTCATAGTTAACATTAATAAGCTCACTGTAATTTTGAAGGTCTTCAAAATCCAATTTGTAGTTGTAAAGTTGATATAAAAGCAGTGAAACTAGCTCTAAGAAAGCAGTGTAGTCCATTATAACTACGTGATTATAATACTCTACTAAGCTTTTTTTAAACTTATGCTGTATATCGAATTCCTTAATTAAATTACTAATAGATTTTTCATCAATTTCAGAGGAAAGTGTTGGACCAATTAAAATAGTACCAGTAAAAACGTCATTAATAATTATTTTAGAACAAAAAAAGTTCTCAAGATATTTGGTGGTTTTTAGCCCAAAAAACTTATCAGAGTTACAAATATTGATTAGCTCGCTAAATATCTGATGCTTATCAGTATATAGAGGGTTCTGGCTATGTTCATATGAGTATTCAAATAAAACTTCTCCATTTACATCAAAAAAATAAATAGGTATATTTGATAGTCCAAAAATTTTTCTGCATATATATCTGATATCGTCAATTGAGGATAAGTTACTTCTTAATGCAACCATTTATAGCCTCCTTAGAATAACGTATATAAAAGCTTTAGTTTTCAATCGGTACAATACAGTTATTGTAAATATGTATCAAAATTATAACATAAGAATTTGAATTGAGTAAAAGTAAATTGAAATTATATTTAAATTAAAAAATTACCACTGAAAAATAAATATTAAACAATCTATATACCAAAACATATGAAATGTACAATGAAAAAAGTTTGAAAACCTTTAAAATGATTTATGAAAATACTTAAGATAATTAGGTATTCATTTAAATAACAAAAGGGGAAATTAGAATGGAGAGAAGTATGACAAGTGTACATGTAGATAAAGTTAACAAAATCTTATTTGGAGTACTATGGATTATTTTTATTGTAAGTATATCTATTAATGTGAGTATTCATAATAATGCTTCAGTGTTTAGTGAGATAGTACTATTTACTATTTTATTGACAGCTACAGTTTTAGTATTAAAAAAAGGTAATAAAAATCTAATTCGTAATATTATTTCTCTAGGATTTTTATTCTATTTAACTGTAGCAACTATTAATGCAACTAGTGATTCAAGAATTACATATATGTATAGTTTTATTTTCTTTATTGTATTTATAACCTTGTATTTTGATACGAAATTTTATGCATTACTTGCAATAGTTGTAGATGCATTGTTAACTGGAATGGTGTTTTACATTCATGATTTTTTTGTAGTACTTGCACCATTTTTATTAATTATATTTACGTCAATAACCCTTTATTTTGTAACAAGAAATGGAAGCAATTTAATTAATGAAGCTATAGAAAAAGAAGAGAAGGCACAGGAGTTGTTGTTAGAACTTAAAGAAACAATGAATATAATAAAGGGCAATACAACTTCTTTAAATTCAGATATTATTGAGTGCAATAATAACTTAATGTCAGTAAAAGAAGGAAGTAACGGTATTACAGTAACCTCAGAGGAAGTAGGGAAAAGTGTAGTTGCCCAAACTATAAGTATAAGTGATATTTGCAGTATGATTAATGAAGCAGATAACAAGATGGTAGAAACAATAGAAATAGTAAGTGATATTAAGGATAGATCGGCAAAGGCGAATATTGCCGTTTCACAAGGTGCACACAATATAGATGATATGAGTAAACAAATAATTATTATTAATTCAGCGGTATCGGAATCACTAGCTACAGTACTTGAGCTTGAACAAAGCATGAATGAAATAAATAAATTTCTAGATAGTATAACTCAGATATCTTCTCAAACCAATTTATTGGCCTTAAATGCAGCAATTGAAGCTGCAAGAGCAGGAGAACAAGGTAAAGGCTTTTCCGTAGTAGCAGAAGAAGTAAGAAAGCTAGCAGAACAAAGCTCGGAAACAGTAGGATTGATAAATTCAATAATCAATAATATAAAAAGTAAGACCAGAACAGCATTAAAGGAAGTTGAAGAAGGAAGTCTGGCAATTAAATCTGGCGAAATGATTGTGAAACAAGTTAGTGATAGTTTTAAAAATATAGAAAAAACTTTTAAAGACATTGATGAACGTATAGATTCAGAGACTAGAATATTTGAAACTTTTACAATGATTTTTAAGAATACACGCCAGGAAATAGAGGCTGTATCAAGTATATCAGAGGAACACTCTGCAGCAATAGAGGAAATGCTAGCAACAATTCAAAATCAGAATAACAACATAAGCAATATATTTGAGCTTATAGGTCAGATTAAAGAGTCAAGTGAAGTCCTTGAAAAAATGGCTAATAGAGAAAGTAATATTTAGTCAAGAATATTAGGGATGACAAATTTTAAATTATATCAAACACTATTTATTATACCTATAGTACTACAGTAATGTAGTATTATAGGTGTTTTTTTGCACTAATATAATCAACCCTAGACTATAAGTTAATTTAAAATTTTTTATTTATGAGTAAGTATAAATAGTGTCAAATTAGGTAAATATCAACTGAATCTATATGTAAACTAAATAAATGAAAAAATCTAAATAACTCTTAAAATATAAAAAAATTATTTAATATAAGCAAAAGAAATGTACAAAATTCTAAGTTTAATACAATTAAATCTATATGAAAACCTTTAGAATAATATTAAAGTGATGGGAACAATGTGTTACGAAAATTAACTGAATTTCATTTCAGGACGGGCATTAGGACTAAATATTTTAAATTTATAAGGGCTGTACTTATCTTAAATTTTCTATTATTTTGTTCCAATCAAATAAAATTTTATAGGGGGAACTTATTATGAAATCAAAAGAAATATTACAAGATGAAAACAGAAAGCTTACCTTTTTAGAAAAATGCGTATCTGCTTCAGGAGGTATGACAGGAACTTTTTTCTTTCAAATGATTCAAATGTATTTATTGTTTTTCTATACTGATATCTTTAAGGTAAGTCCACTGTATGTTGCAGGGCTTTTCTTGGTAGTTCGTATAATAGATGCATTCGTTACTCCATTATTTGGAATACTTGTAGATAGAGTAACAACACCATGGGGAAAATATAGACCTTGGTTTTTGATTATAGGTATACCAACGGCTGTATTTGGATTTCTAACATTTACAACTGTTGATCTGAGTTCTACTGGAAAGATTGTATACGTAACCATAACGTATTTAGTTTTCAGTGTATGTATGGCGATAGCACAAGCTCCAGGTGCAGCAATGACACCAGCTATGACAAAAAGACTAGATGATAGAATATCTCTTGGTACATTTAATTACATTTTTGTTATGATTGGAGCTATGTTTGTTAGTATTGGTGCATTACCTCTAATTAATGCGCTGGGAAGTGGTAACCAAGCTAAAGGATTTAGCATGTTAATGGGTAGTGTTGGTATAGTAGCTATACTATTAAATTTTGCTCAGTTTGCAATCCTTAAAGAGAGATTTGTAATCCCTAGAGATAAAGATGCTAAATATTCCTTAAAACAAATTGCTGATAGCGTATTAAAAAATAAAACAGCAATCATAGGTCTTGTATTTATATTCATACTTAATTTATCTAATGGTCTTAAATCTGCAATAATGATACATTATTTTAAGTATTTCTTCCATAATGAAGGTCTTATGGTAACTATGGGTATCGTAGGATTAATTCCAACTATGCTTGGGGTAATGCTAAGTGGTGTTATAACTAAGAAAATTGGAGTTAGAAATAATTTAGTGGTAGGTTCACTTATTTCAATAGTTACAACTGTATTAGTATTATTTATCCCTTCAACTCCAAATGGGATGACAGTTTTTATAGCACTTTCGGTAATAGGGGCATTATTTGGAGGAATTACTATGCCAGCCCAAGGAACCTTGATGCCTGCAGCTATGGACTATGCGGAATGGAAAACTGGTATAAATTCTAATGCTTTCATGGGATCATTACAAGGCTTTATGCAAACCTTCGCAACAGCTATATCGGGGGCTATAGCTGCTGGCGCATTATCAATCATTGGATATGTGCCAAATGCAGAGCAAAGCAGCACTACATTATTTGGATTAAAGGTTTTAATGAGTATTCTTCCAGCTGTAATTTATGCATTTACATTAATAGTTTGGAAGTTTGACTTAACAGAAGAGAAACAACATCAAATTGCGCATGAACTTGCAGAACGTAGAAAAGCAGCTCAAGTCCAAGCATAGAAAGCTGGTTAATAAAAGTGGTATTTTAGAAATAGTTTACTTAGGTACTGCTTTGTAATTAAGAATAATTAATGAAGTATAAAAAATTACTGCAGTACACAGGTTGTAATGCAGTAATTTTTATATATAAGTCTTGTCTGTGAGATATTTAATAAAGAATGAATCAGATACTGGCTTTGAGAAAGTGGTTTAACAAAGTAACCAAGTATGGATTTTATTAGAACTTTAATTATTAAAAATAATAATTTTATAGTAGTAAATAGAATGGAAAATTTAATTATAAAACAAAGTGAAAAATATACAATTAAATAATATAAGTACAATAAAAGATTTTCGAAACAATCTAAAATAGTAAATAGATTTATAGTAAAAAATCAAATAAAAGGAGAATCAAAATTGGAAAGAGATATAAAAAAGTTGATTTCAGAAATGACCTTGGAAGAAAAAGTGAGTTTATGTTCGGGAAAAGATTTTTGGTATACAAGAGACATTGAGAGATTAGGTATACCAGCAATCATGATGGCAGATGGACCTCATGGCTTAAGAAAACAAGAGGGTGCAAGTGATCATATGGGATTAAATAAAAGTATTCCAGCAACTTGCTTTCCATCTGCAGCTGGATTAGCATGTTCATGGGATAAAGAAATAGCAAAAAAAGTGGGAATAGCACTAGGGGAGGAAGCTCAAGCAGAAGGAGTTTCAATACTTCTTGGGCCAGGTGTAAATATTAAACGTTCACCATTATGCGGAAGAAACTTTGAATACTTCTCAGAAGATCCATTTTTGTCTTCAAAGATGGCTACAAGCTTTATAAAAGGGGTGCAAAGTCAAGGGGTAGGTACTTCACTTAAGCACTTTGCAGTAAATAACCAAGAACATAGAAGAATGTCTATAGATGCAATAGTAGATGAAAGAACTTTAAGAGAGATATATCTTGCAAGCTTTGAAGAACCAGTAAAACAGGGTAAACCTTGGACTGTAATGGCAGCTTATAATAAGGTAAATGGTGATTTTTGTTCTGAAAATAATAGACTGTTAACTGAAATTCTTAGAGATGAATGGGGCTTTGAAGATTTTGTAGTATCTGACTGGGGAGCTGTTGTTGATAGAGATAGAGGTGTTGAAGCTGGAATGGATGTAGAGATGCCTAATAGTGGGGGCATTGGTGACAAAAAACTTTTAGAAGCAGTAAAAAGTGGAAAGCTTGACGAAAGGATTATCGATAGGGCCTTAGAAAGGGTTTTAAAGGTAGTATTTAGAGCAATTGAAAATAAAAAAGTGAATTCAGTTTACTCTAAAGAAATTCATCATGATATAGCCAGAGAAGTGGCGAGAGAATCTATGGTTCTTCTAAAGAACGAAGATAATATACTTCCTTTGAAGCGTATCGAATCTATAGCAGTTATTGGAGCTTTTGCAAAGAAACCTAGATATCAAGGTGGGGGAAGTTCTCATATAAACCCTACAAAAATTGATAATATATATGAAGAGTTAGAAAAGCTAGCTGGTAGCAATGCAAAGCTAACATATTCAGAGGGCTATGATTTAGTAAGTGATGAGATTGACAAAGAGTTAATAAATGATGCCAAAGAAGCTGCTAAAAATGCAAAAGTTGCTGTTATATTTGTAGGATTGCCTGATAGATATGAGTCAGAAGGCTTTGATAGAAAGCATTTAAGAATACCAGACAATCATATTAAATTAATAGAAGCAGTGGCAGAAGTGCAAAGTAATATTGTAGTTGTGCTAAGCAATGGAGCACCAATTGAGATGCCTTGGCTTGGAAAGGTAAAAGCTGTTTTAGAAGGTTACTTGGGAGGACAAGCTTTAGGAGGTGCCATAGCAGACTTACTTTTTGGAGTTGTTAGTCCATCAGGTAAGCTTGCAGAAACTTTCCCAAAGAAACTTTGCCATAATCCTTCGTACTTAAATTTTCCTGGAGATGACGAAAAGGTTGAGTATAAAGAAGGCGTTTTTGTAGGTTATAGGCATTATGACACTAGAGATATAGAACCTTTATTCCCATTCGGGTACGGATTAAGTTATAGCAGTTTTGAGTATAGTGATATCAAATTAGATAAAAAATCAATAACGGATGAACAAACAGTTACTGTAACTGTTAAAGTGAAAAATACAGGAGATATAGAAGCAAAAGAAATAGTGCAGTTATATGTTAAAGATGTAGAAAGTTCTATATCCCGTCCAGAAAAAGAACTTAAAGGCTTTGAAAAAGTAAGTTTGAAGCCTGGCGAAGAAAAAACAGTTGTCTTTACATTAGATAAAAGAGCTTTTGCATACTATAATGTAAATCTAAAGGATTGGCATGTAGAAACTGGAAGTTTTGAGATTTTAGTTGGAAAATCTTCTAGACATATAGTTTTAAGAGAAACTTTAGAAGTGCAGTCAACAGTTAATTTAAAAAAAGTTTTAACTAAACATTCAACTTTTGGAGATCTAATGGAGCATCCTATAGGAGCACAAGTAATGCAGGCAATGACTCCAGCATCATCGGTTGATGCATCAGCAAGTTTAGATGGACTTGGAACAGATCCTCAAGAAATGATGAAGGGAACAGTATTGCGTGCTGCTGTAGCAATGAGTAATGGATCATTTACTGAAGAAATGCTTCAAGGAATATTACAGGCAGTAAATGGATCCAACTAGACTTAATATATGATTTAAAAAGTTGGAGCTGTTGTACTAAATATTTGTATACAGCTCCTAAATTTATATTTAAAAAGAAGAAAATATCTCTTTGTTATATATGAAAGCGTAAAAATTTTGTTATAACATATAAGTTTTATACTAAATACTAATAATAATACAATAAAGTTTGGATGAAAACCTTTAAAATTAAATATGTCAAAGTATTATATTGAAATTAAGGTGTAACTATATATGATTTTATAATTGACTTTTAAAAACTTGATTTTGTTTCTGATTATGCTACATCTATAGAAACTGCGGGATTTTATTTGTAAGTTCATATATCAGCTCTGTAGTAACATCTTAATTAAACAATATAGTTAAAAACTTTAGATATTAAATTTTTGTGATTTAGCACGATTAAATGGACAATGCATATAGGAAGTAAAGGAAGAAAGGAAGCAATTTTATGAGATTAGAAGAATTACGTATTGAGTATCAAGCAAAGCCTATTGGATTAGATGTGAGAAAACCTAGATTTTCTTGGATTATAGCATCAGATGAAAAAAATGTTTTACAGACGGCTTATAGCATTCTAGTTACAAAAGATGGTGAAACGGTTTGGAACACTGGTAGAGTTGATAGTAACTCTTCTGTTTTAGTTGAATATCAAGGTATAGAACTTGAGCCATGTAGTTTATATAATGTATTAGTTGAAGTATGGGATAACAAGGGTAATCAGTCATGTATTGAAAGTTACTTTGAGACAGGATTATTAAAAGGTACAAATCTAAAGGCTGATTGGATCACTCATAATTTTGAAGCGGAAGAACAGGCTTGCCCTGTATTTGTAAAAGAATTTAAGACAGAAAAAGAAATAGATACTGTGCGTGTGTATGCTACAGCTTTAGGCGTGTACGAAATTAAAATTAACGGTGAGAAGATAGGAGATACTTACTTCGCTCCAGGATGGACTAATTATAAGAAGAGGCTTCAATATCAAACTTATAAAGCAGATGGAATGCTTAAAGAAGATAATAAGATTGAGATTACTATAGGTAATGGATGGTATAAAGGAATATTTGGATTTATGTGCACTCCTAATATCTATGGTGATAGAGTAGCTGCTTTAGCTGAAATTCATATCAATTATGTAGATGGAACCAAGGAGATTATTGGAACTGATGAAAGTTGGAAGGTAACAACAGGAGCTATTCGTAGCAGTGAAATCTATATGGGCGAAACTATTGATTCATGTTATATAGAAGATGAAGTATCTGATGTTCAGCTATTTTCATTTGATAAGAATATTATAGTGGGTCAAGAAAGTGAGCCAGTACGAATCACTGAAAGACTATCAGCAAAAGAATTTATAGTTACTCCAAAGGGAGAAAGATTAATAGACTTCGGACAAAACATAACCGGCTTTGTTGAAGTAAAGGTAAAAGGTACAGTAGGACAAAAGATCACTATAAAGCATGCAGAAGTATTAGATAAAGATGGTAACTTCTATCCAGAGACACTTAGACAGGCTGTTTCTCATGATGTATATATATGTAATGGAGAAGAGCAAACTTTTATACCTCACTTTACTTTTCATGGATTTAGATATATTTGTATAGAAGGTTTAGAGGAAATAAAGCTTGAAAATTTCACTGCTTGTGCAATGCATACGCATATGGAACAGACAGGAAGTTTTACTTGTTCTAATCCCCTTGTAAATCAATTACAAAGTAATATTCAGTGGAGTCAGAGAGATAACTTTTTAGATATTCCTACAGACTGTCCTCAAAGAGATGAAAGACTTGGATGGACAGGGGATGCTCAAGTCTTTGCAGCTACAGCAGCCTATAACCATAATGTGGCCTTATTCTTTACAAAATGGCTTCGTGATCTTGCTTCAGAGCAAACAAAAGAATTAGGAGTACCACATGTAATTCCTAATATCTTAGGAGCACAAGAAGGAGCATCTGCTTGGAGTGATGCGGCAACTATAATACCATGGGTAATTTATCAAACCTATGGAGATGTGAGGATACTAGAAGATCAATATGAAAGCATGAAAGGCTGGGTAGATTTCATTACTTCACGTTGTGGAGAAAATGGATTATGGCAGACTGGATTCCAATATGGAGATTGGCTGGCTTTAGATAAGGAAGAAAGCGCAGATAGGACAGGGGCTACAGACAAGTATTTGGTAGCAAATGCTTATTATGCTTACTCTACAGATATAGTAAGAAAAGCCGCTAAAATTCTTAATAAAAATGAAGATGCAAAGATTTATGATGAACTATATGAAAAAATAAAGATAGCATTCAATGATGAATACATTACTAAGACAGGAAGAATGGTTAGTGAAACTCAAACTGGCTGTGTAGTAGCACTTCACTTTGACTTAGCGGAAGAAAAGTATAGGGAACGTATAGTAAGTGCATTAGCAACAAACATAGCTAATCATAAAAATCATCTTTCCACTGGCTTTGTAGGAACTCCTTATATATGCCATGCTTTATCAGACAATAACCTTCATGATTTAGCAGGAACTATATTTTTACAAGAAGATTACCCTTCATGGTTATATTCTGTAAAAAAAGGTGCAACAACTATTTGGGAAAGATGGAATTCAATATTACCTAATGGTGATTTCGATGTTTCAGGCATGAACTCTTTGAATCATTATGCATATGGCTCTATTGGAGAGTGGATGTACAAGAGATTGGCAGGTATAAATGCACTTGAACCAGGTTATAAGAAAATCTTGATTAAGCCTGAATTTATAAAGGGAATTAATTCAGTAAGTGCAACCTTTAAGTCAGTTCATGGTGAAATAAAGAGTGCATGGATTTGTAAGGACAAATGTATAAAGGTTGACATAGAGATTCCTGCTAACACAACAGCCATAGTATATCTACCAGAACAAGAAAATCCAATTGAAATAGGATCAGGATCGTATCATTACGAGTATGTTACTGAGACTTCTTTAGAAAAGGAAAGGTTCTCTATGGACACTAAATTAGAGGAAATAATGAATGAACCTATAGCAGTGCAAATATTTACTCAATATGCACCACAGATGCTTGATAATCCTATGATAAAGCTTGTTTACCAAAATACGTTAGCAGAGGTTTTATCAAGTGCACCAGATATACAACCATTGTTCCAAATGGTAGTTGATACATTAAATAAAAGTTATAAGTCAGAATAAAAACATAAATTCACATAAATATTTTCATTAATAAAATTGTAAATAATTGGATGTTTCTTGCTTTGAGCGGAAGCATCTCTTTTTTAATACGTATAAATAAATTTGGTGAGTTTAATACCAATATCTAATTATTATACAATAAAAATTTCTTGAAAACATTTAGAATTCTATTTGTATACAGGATTAATGAACTGAAAATATTTTTATATAAAAGGAGGACATTATGCTTTTGACAAAATAAAGAATGGTAATAATGATGCTTTAGCATGTGATCATTATCATCGTTATAAAGAAGATGTGGCTATGATGATGGAAATGGGACTAAAAGCTTATTGTTTCTCTATAGCATGAATAAGAATACTACTAGGTGGAATCGGGAAAATAAATGAAAAAAGATTGGAGTTTTATAAAAATCTTGTAGATGAGCTATTAGTTATATTTAAATTAAAAAATACAAAAGTTTGGTAATTCTTATGAAAGCTGAAAATAGTAGGAGAGATGAAATGAAACAATATTTTTTAGATGTGAGTATTTAATTAATTCAATTGGGAATGACATAATTTACTTGTTTTTAAAGAATAACTTAATAAAAGAAAAAACATAAATAACTATTGGTTAAAGTATTTATTAGATTTAGATGATGCTTGTAAATGCAGGCATATATAAGAATATGAGAAAGTAGGAATAATCTTATGCTTAAAATCAAGAAATTACAATGTGAATATAGGACTAATCCTCTAACTGTTGATACAAAAAATCCAAGGTTTAGCTGGCAGCTTGAATCTGATGGTTTAAATATATATCAAGCTGCATGGCAGCTTATAGTAAGAAAAGGAAATGAAATTGTATGGGATAGCGGTAAGCAAGAGAATAGAGGAACTCATGGTATACGCTATGCCGGAAGGGACTTAGATTCAAAATCGGAGTATTGCTACAATGTCACAGTTTGGGACAATCGAGGAGAGACTGCAACTGAAAACGCCACATTTGAAACTGTATTTTTAGATAAAGATGAATGGAAAGCTAAGTTTATTGAACCGGATAAATTACCTTCATTAGATGAAAATCCATTAGATATAACAAGAAACAAGTGGATGGAATTTGTGATGAAGACAATGCGAGGAGAGCAAGCTGAGTATGTTGATGTTGATAAGTTAATGGAGACACTTCCAGCTCAGCCATATCATCCAGCAGTAATGATGTATAAGAAGTTTAAGCTAAGTGGAAAAATCCATAAGGCTCGTTTATATATGACAGCTCACGGTGTATACGAATTTAAAATTAATGGAGATAGGGTATCTGATGTTCAATTAGCACCTGAGTTTACTTCTTATGATAAACTACTAAAATATCAGGTTTATGATGTTACCAAAGGTTTATCACAAGGAGATAATGCCATCGGAGTAACGATTGCAGATGGCTGGTATAAAGGAAAAATCGCTATAGGAAAAGGTAATGATTATGGAGATAATCCGGCATTACTGATGGAACTTCATGTTACCTATGAGGATGGAAGTACTGAATGTATCTGCTCAGATGAAAATTTTGTTTACAGTTATGATGGACATGTACGTTATGCAGACCTATTCACAGGAGAAAAGCAGGATGCACGCATGAAGGTTAAAAACTTCGCGTTAACTGATATGGATGCTTCTAACTGGAAGCCTGTTCATGTAATGAATTATGGCTATGAAAATATTGAAGTTCAAACAAACGAGCCAATAAGAACAGTTGCAGAGTTAGATATAAAAGATATACTAGTGACTCCACAGGGAGATACTGTTTTAGATCTTGGACAGAATATTGCAGGTCATCTTAGAGCAGTAATGCAAGGAAAAACAGGAACAGAAGTAACATTTGAACATACAGAAGAACTTGATAAGAATGGGAACTTTATTTATCCATTCTCAAATTCCACTAGAGAACAAAAGGATGTATTTGTTTTAAGTGGAGAGGGGGAAGAGGTTTTCGAACCAAGATTCACCTATCATGGATTTAGATATGTACGAATTAAAGGCTTTGAGGGTACATTGAAAAAAGAGCAGTTTAAGGGAATTGTAATCAGTTCAGATAACGAGATAAGTGGAAGTTTCCAATGCTCGAATGAAAAGCTTAATCGCTTACAGCAGAACATAATGTGGAGTCAGAGGGCTAATACTATAGGAGTTCCAACTGACTGTCCCACAAGAGAAAAGGCTGGATGGACTGGAGATGTTGTGGTGTATGGAAAGACTGCTTGTTTCAATCAGAATATGTATAAATTCTTTGAGGAATGGCTGAAGAGCGTAAGATTAGAACAGCTTCCAGATGGTCAGGTTCTAAATACTGTTCCGATGGTTAAAAGTTATATTCATATGAGCTTAGGGGGTTCTTTAGGATGGGGAGATGCAGTTGTTACACTTCCTTGGCAGTTATATCAGATTTATGGAGATAAGAAGGTTCTAGAAATAAATTATGAGGCGATGTCAGCATGGGTTAATTTTGTAGAAAAATCAGCTTATGATCAGCTGCCTCCTGAAGCGGAATTAATGAGCGAACGTCATTTAGAAAATCAGCATTATTTGATTAATACAGGTTTTCATTTTGGTGAATGGTTAGTTCCAAGCGTTAAGAATGCTGCAGGGTTTGCAGATGGACCTGCATCTTCTTTCCTTACAGGTCATACTGTATCAACAGCTTTATTTGCATCTATGACAGATATAATGAAGGAAGTAAACGAGCTTTTAGGACATAAGGAAAAGGCAGAATACTACGGAAAATTAGGAAAACGAATTAGGGAAGCCTTTGAAGAAGAATATTTAATGGAAGATGGAAAACTAAAAAATGATTTACAAGGACTTTATGTTTTGGCACTTCAGATGAATATGGTATCAGAAGAAAAACGTGAACTATTGCTGAATCGTTTAGTTGATTTAATAAAGGCTAATAATGATTGTATGGATACTGGATTTATGTCAGTACCATATATATTAGATGTGCTTAGTGAAAATGGAAGAAAAGATATAGCATACAAGCTACTATATCAAAATCAGTGTCCGTCATGGTTATATGAGGTAGAACATGGAGCAACTACAATGTGGGAATCCTGGAATGCTATTAAGCCTGATGGATCGAGAGATGGATGTTCCTTCAATCATTATGCCTTTGGATGTGTTGGAGATTGGATATACCGCAATATTCTTGGAATAAGAAACTTGGGGGTTGGTTATAATGATGTATTAATTACTCCTGATTTTGATTGTGGTCTTGATTGGGCAAAGGGACATTACGATTCTATTCATGGTACGATATATGTTCAATGGAAGAAGGAAGAAGGAAAGGTAATTTTACAAGTAGAGATTCCTGTAGGTGTCACTGCACAATTGAAATTAGGAAAAGACATAAAGACAATTGGTAGCGGGAGACATTCATTCGTTTGTTAAGGTGTATTTATATAATTTAAATAAATTGATATTTTGTTATGTCAAGAAGGATTAAAGCATTATTTAAAGAGGTGAGAGAAAGTGTTGAAACCTATAAATTTAAAAACAGAATTGATGAATAATCCAATTGGAATTACAATAAAGCAACCTAAGCTTAGTTGGAGTCTTATAAGCGACTCAAATAAAAAGTATCAGAAACAGAGTGCTTTTCAGATTATTGCTGCAGAGAGTGAGGAGAACCTACGGAAAGAAATTTATATATGGAATAGTGGAAAGGTATTCAGTGATAATATCTGCCATATTCCTTATGAACCAGATCTACAAAGTAGGAGTCGTATTTACTGGTGTGTAAAGGTTTGGGATCAGGATGGACAAGAGAGTGATTATAGTGATATAGGCTACTTTGAAACAGGATTATTTGGAAAGGAAGATTGGAGTGCAAAATGGATTAATCCAGAGCTTGAAACAAATCCTGAAAAAAGATATCCAGCATCTTATGTAAGAAAAGATTTTAAAGTTGAAGGAAAATTGAAGGAAGCAAAATTATATGCTACTGCTTGTGGCCTTTATGAATGTTATATAAATGGTAAACGTGTAGGGAACCAAGTGCTGACTCCAGGGACAACTCAATATAATAAGCGTTTACAAGTTCAAACTTATGATGTGAAAGATTATATTTTTGATGGAGATAATGCTGTTGGTGTAGTACTTGGTGATGGATGGTTTAGAGGTATGAATGGAATGAATCGTAAAAGAAATATTTATGGTGATAACATAGCTCTGCTATTACAGCTAGAATTAGTTTATGAAAATGGAGTAAGAAAAACAGTAATCAGTGATGCTTCATGGAAAGCTTCTCAAGGAGGTTTTATAAGGTTTAATGATGTGCAGCAAGGTGAAACTTATGATGCCAATTTTTATTTAGGAAAGTGGTCAGAGTCATATTATGATGATTCAAGTTGGCATGGAGTACTTGAGTATAGATGGGATAATAGTACATTAATTGGTTCAAACAGTGTTCCTATTACTGAACATGAACAATTTAAACCTAAGATTCTTTCCACACCAAATGGAGAAACAGTATTAGATTTTGGACAAAATATGTCTGGGTATGTGTCTTTCGATATAAAAGGAAGCAAAGAAATAAAAGGAACTTGTATAACACTGATTCATGGAGAAGCATTGGATGAGGATGGAAACTTTACACTTAAGCATCTAGAACCTTTATCTGAAAAAAAGCCACATATGAAGCAAGAAGTAAACTATATTGTTTCTGAAAAAGCTAATCAATATTATAAAACTTCTATGACAGTGTTCGGGTTTAGATATGTTCTATTAAAAAATTGGCCTTATGAACCATTTCCGGAAGACTTTACTGCATATGCTGTGTATTCAGATGTTTCAGAAACTGGTAGTTTTACGTGCTCAGATGAGTTGATAAATAAACTAGTTTTAAATACAAAGTGGAGTCAAAAATCAAACTTTGTTGATGTACCTACAGATTGTCCTACAAGAGAACGATCTGGGTATACTGGAGATGCACAGGTATATGTTGAGACTGGAACTATGCTTATGGATGGGTTACAGTTTTTTAGAAAATGGCTGGCAGATTTACGTGCTACCCAATCGCCAAATGGTAAAATTGCTAATATAGCACCTATGCCAGATAAAAAGTTTTCGTTCTTTGATGGAAGTGCAGGTTGGGGAGATGCAATTGTTATTATTCCCTATAAGTTGTACAAGCAGTATGGAGATACTCAAGTTTTAAAGGAAAATTATGATTCGATGAAAGCTTGGGTTGACTTTGAGTTAGGAGAAGCTCAAAAGTCACATCTTTTACGAAAATTTTCTAGAAACAGATATAAAAAATATTTATGGGATACTGGATTCCATTGGGGAGAATGGTTGGAACCTGGTCAAACAAATGCATACATTTCTAATATTGTTTTTTTTGGATGTCCAGAGACTGCGACGGCATATATGCATTATTCTTGTAAATTATTAGCAGAAGTAAGCGAGATATTAGGATATAAGGAAAATGCTAAAAAATATGCAAAAGCAGCTGAAAATTCAAAGAAAGCGTACCAGTATGAATTTTTAAGAAATAATATAAATTCGGAGAGACAGTGCTTGTATGTTCGCCCATTAATGTTTGGACTTCTAGAAAAAGAGGATGAACAAAAGGTCGCTGATAATTTAAATTCATTAGTTATCAAAAACAACTATCACATTAATACTGGATTTTTATCAACGCCTTTCATATGTGAAGTGCTTGAGCGTTACGGATATTTAGATACAGCTTACCGTTTGCTTGAACAGAAAACTATTCCAAGCTGGTTGTATGCAGTGACAAAAGGAGCAACAACTATTTGGGAATGCTGGGATGGAGTCAATGAAGAAGGAAAACCGAAAAATTCAATGAATCACTATGCATATGGAGCTATTATTGGATGGCTGTTCCGTTCCGTGGCTGGAATAAAAGAACCAGTCGATGGATATAAGAAATTCACTGTTGCTCCTAAACCAGGAGGATCCTTGACTAGAGCTGAAGCAACTTATAATTCTATAAATGGTCAGATTAAAAGTAAGTGGGAATATATTGACAATAAATTGCATGTTCAAGTAGATGTGCCTGTTAATACGGAAGCCACCATAATTTTGCCAGTTGATTTGATAGAAAAGGTGGTAGAATTTCCTAATGACTGTAATCTAGAAATACAAAATAATAGTGTTTATTGTAAGGTTGGTTCAGGATATTATAGTTTTCTAATAGATAAGAGGAACTATTAGGAGCACTAAATTATAAAAGAAGAGATAATCAAATTAATCTATGTAAAAGTGACTCAATGAAAATAAAAGTAAATGAGGTGTAAATTGAATGGCAAGTCTTCGAATGAAGTTTTTTATAAAAATGTTGATGAAAACTAAAGAAATATACGATCCTAATTTTCCAAAGGATTACAGAGGGCAACGAGATAAGAATGATGCAAGAGCTGCAAAACTAAAAATAAAAAAAGATATATCGATTGAACAATATAAAGTAAACGAAATCCCTATTGAAATTTTAAGTCCGCAAAAAACTTTAAATGATAATATAATCTATTATATTCACGGTGGTGGATTTAATAATGGTTCTTTAATAAGTGCGAGGCCATTTGCAGCAGAACTTGCACATAACCTAAACACAAAAGTTATTTCGATTCAATATAAACTTGCACCAGAGTATAAGTATCCAACTCAACTTGAAGAATGTATGACAATTTATAAGTGGATTAAAGATGGAATAGCTAAAAATAGCAAAATAATTATACTTGGAGATTCGGCAGGAGGTAATCTTGCACTGGCACTTACACACTATATTATTGATGAAAAAATGAGAAAACCTGAAGCAATATGTGTTATATCACCACCAACTGATTTTAGTGGAAATCTGGCATCAAGAAAAGAGAAAGAAAAAGTAGACTGTATTATATCTAGAAACTTTGATTTGGAAATCAGAAATACTTATATTGGAACTGCTGATTTAAATAATCCTTATATATCTCCTATAAACGGAAGCTTTGTGGATTTTCCACCACTTAGGATAGATGTAGGAACTGAGGAAATGCTACTTGATGATTCTTTATTGTTGGAAAAGAAGGTGAAAAGTGCTGGAGGATATGTTGAGACTCATGTATGGGATGGTCTTTGTCATGTTTTTCCGCTATTCCCGATACCTGAAAAGAAAAAATATTATAGTGAATTGAAAGCATTTATACGACGCTTTTCATAAAATTAATAAATATGATTTTATTAGAACTAACATTTTAGAATAATAAATTAACTCTAAAATCATTAAGTAAGGTGATTTAATTGCACAATATTTTTAGCAATTTAAATCACCTTACTTAAATTCTGAAGAAAATATATAAATATGTATAACGGTTAAGTATGTTTATGATTTAATCTAAATTCTTTAGGAGTTACTCCTGTAAATTTCTTAAACACTTTTGTAAAATGACTTTGATCTATGAAACCTAAAGTAGTGTAAATATCTGATAGGGATTCATCGGAAGTAAGTATCATTTTCTTTGCTAACTCAATTCGTTCACTTTGAATATAGTCACTAATAGTCAATCCAATTTCTTTTTTAAATAAGTGAGATAGATAACTTCGATTCATACCAGTAGCTTCAGCGATATCTGATAAAGAAAGTTTATCTAATAAATGTTCAAAAATGTAGTTTTTACACTTTATGATTGGAGTAGAATGAGTGGCAGTAGCTATTTTTACTCTCTCTGCAAAATCAATAAACATTTTAGGATAAAGGTTTAAGATATCTTTTATGCTACTTTCTTCCTCTACAATATGAATATAATAATCCCCTAAGCTTAGAGCTAATTCCCAATCAAGTCCACCTTCAATAGCTGCGTGGGAAACTAGTGGAATAAAAGATATAAAGAGGTTTTTTTGATCTCTAAGTGGATTTTTGTAAGGTTTTCCATACTTTTCAGCAGGTCTTTTTTCTAGAAACTCTATTAATTTATCTTTATTCCCTTCTTTTATATAATTAAGTAGCTCAAACTCATATTTAGGCGAGTGATGAGAAAAACCATTTTTTATATTTTCTAGCATATAGCTTTCAAAATCTTGCTTTCTTTCAGTTGTTGAAAATGAATATTTTATCTGAGAAAAAGATTTATCATAAATATCTGCGTTTTCTGTCAAAGTTACTATACTCAACTGCTCATGGTATATAAAATAATGAAAGATTGAACAAGCGTTTATTAGAGTATCATAGCTTATTACTGCCATGCGCTGGTAGTAATAAAGCAAATCCTTTCTATGCTTAACTTGAATGTTTAAATTCTTTATAAGATCATCGATAGCTTCTATATTTATTTCAGAAAAAAGACAAGGCCCTATAATAATAGTTCCTATAAATTTATGATCATCACGAATAACTACAAAGGCATAATTCTCAAAAAATTTTGTGGAATTTGTAAAAACAGTAGTTGTTTCTTCAATACTATCTAAGAATTGTTCATATAGAGTTAAATAATCTGGATAAAGTGGGTTTGATATGTATTCATCTGGAAATTGGAGAATACTCTCACCTTTACTGTCTAAGAAAGTTATAGGAACTCGAAGCATTCCAAATATATTACTGCACATATATTTCAAATCATCTATTAATACCATAGATTTATCTGCTAATTCCATTACATAGTCTCCTTCTAAGCAATACTTTATTTAAAGTAAGGTAATTATAGCATAACTAATAAAAAATAGTACATTTATTAAAAAGTTAAAAGTTTTATTTGTAAAACGATTATAAGTACAAAAAACTAAAGATAATACAATTATTTTGATTCTTAAAGTATTAATATAAAGCCAAGTCAATATTGTACTTAAATAATGAAAGGTAATTCACTTATGCAGTACCTAAAGGAAGAAGTAAGGTTAGAAATAATGAAAGCTGCTTTAGAAGAGTTTAAGCAGAATGGCTTTGAGAAAGCCTCTATGAAAAATATATCTCTAAATGCAGGTGTAGCTATAGGGAATATTTATAGGTATTTTAAGAATAAAGAAGAGTTATTTAATGCCATTGTAGAGCCTGTTCATAGTTATATTACTGCCGTAATATTTAATAAGTTTTTACCCACTTCGTCGGATGTAGATGTGAATTTTAATCTGATCGATATAGTAGATAGAACAATGAAAGTAGATTTAAGCTATAGCACGGAACTTATGATTATGATGTACAAGAGCAAGGGAACAGGTTATGAAAATGCAAAGGATGATTTAATAAAACTAGTGAATATAAGGTTAAAATCTGAGTATTTAGATTTATTCGCAAAACAAGGGCTTGATAATTGTGACCAGTTTTTATATGTATTTGCCACCATTTTAATAGATGGAATGTTTACAATTCTAGCAAGCACTGAAAACGTAGAGGAAAAAAGAAAACTTATTAATCAACTACTGGTTTTTTATTTTAACAAATTGGATGAAAGATTCATTTAATTTCAATAAATTAAGTCAAATAAATTAAAGCTGTAGAAATAGGAGTGAAGAATTATGAAGAATAAAAAGACAATTTTTTTAACTGGCGCATCAGGAAATATGGGACATCAAGGCTTTAAACAGTTACTAGATAGAAGAGATAAATTTAATATAGTAGCATTGGTTTTACCGACACAGAGAGATAAGCAAATAATGTCAGTGTATGAAAATGAACCAGGAGTAAAGATAGTATGGGGAGATTTAACCAATTATAATGATGTACTAGAATGCGTCCAAGGCTCTGATTATGTACTTCATGTCGGTGGTATGGTTTCCCCTGCAGCAGACTATCTTCCTACGGTTACTACAAAGGTAAACATCGGAGCAGTTAAAAATATAATAAGAGCAATAAAAGCTCAAAAAGATCCTGATAAAATTAAGCTAGTTTACATAGGAACAATTGCTGAAACAGGTGACAGAAATCCTCCAGTACACTGGGGGAGAACTGGAGATCCAATAAAAATTAGTGTATATGATAACTATGCTATAACAAAGACTATAGCCGAAAGGGAAGTAATAGAATCAGGGCTTAAATACTGGGTGTCTTTAAGACAAACAGGAGTATTATACCCTGCTATGTTAAACAATCTAGATCCAATAATGTTCCATGAACCAGTGCAAGGTGTATTTGAGTGGGCTACAGCAAAGGATTCAGGAAGACTTTTAGCTAATGTTTGTGAAGAAGATGTACCAGAAGAGTTTTGGAGAAGAGTTTATAATATTGGCGGGGGAGAAAAGTACAGAACAACAAACTATGAATTTATGCAAAAGAGCTTTAAAGCGTTAGGGATGGAATTCGAAAAGGTTGTTGATTTAAATTGGTTTGCAACAAGAAACTTCCACGGACAATGGTATGAAGATTCAGATGTACTTGAAGAATATCTTCACTTTAGAAGTGGTTCTGCAGACGAATTTATTGCAGAACTAGGTAAGAAGGCACCATTTAAGATGAAACTGGCGAAGTTTGTACCATCAGGGATAATTAAGAAGTTTATAATTGAGCCTGTGGCAAACAAAGAGATTGGAACCATGTATTGGATGAAACACGATGTTAAGGATAGAATAACTTCTTTCTTCGGTTCAAAAGAAAAATGGCAGGCCATACCAACCTGGAAAGAATATAAGTATGTTGAACCTTCAAGAACTCCAAGAAGATTAAATCATGGATATGATGAAAGTAAACCTAAATCAGAACTGGACATAAACGATATGAGACAAGCTGCTAAATTTAGAGGTGGAAAATGTTTGTCACATACTATGGTGAAGGGAGATTTATATACAAAGCTTAAATGGCAATGTGCTTTTGCCCATGAATTTGAAGCAAGTCCTGCTTTGGTTTTATTAGGAGGACATTGGTGTCCAGATTGTCTTCCAGCACCATGGAATTATGATGAAGAAGCAAAGAGAAATCCATTCTTTGCACAAGTATGGTATCCACTGCATGACAAAGATGAAGCTAATTACTATGATGCAAGTATTATAAAGGATATGAAAAGAGACTAAGACTCAATAAACCCCAAGAGTGATTGGATATGAAGACACTTTTTGGGGTTCATTTTATTAGCATTTCAAATGCATTAATTTTAACTTTACGCCGTTCTACCTCCAAAAATCATTTATCTTAGTAGCGAATGCATATAGTATTTCCAAAGGAATGCTTTAGTTTCAACAATAATATTAAACAAATCCTAATTTATAAGATGATAAGTACAAAAAACTATAAATCATACAATTAATAATTTTTGTAAACCTTTATAATTTTAAATTATATTCTATCAATTCGGGGGAAATTATGAAACATAAAAAAATTATCGAAAGAATGAGCTTAGAAGAAAAAATAGCATTATGTTCTGGAAAATCCTTTTGGGAGACGCAGGAATTTTCGCAGTATGGTATTAAGTCTTTATTTTTGTCAGATGGTCCTCATGGACTGAGAAAGCAAGTTGGTGAAAGTGATCATCTAGGCCTTAATGCAAGTATTGCTACAACATGTTTTCCTACAGCAAGTGCAGCTGCTGCAACTTGGGATGTTGATCTTATTCGTGAAATGGGAGATGCAATTGGAAAAGAAGCTGTAAAAGAAGATATTAATATAGTATTAGGGCCAGGGGTAAATATGAAAAGGAACCCTTTATGTGGTCGTAATTTTGAGTATTTCAGTGAAGACCCATTTTTGTCGGGAAAGATTGGAGCAGCATGGATACAGGGAGTGCAAAGTAATGGGGTTGGTACTTCTCTAAAGCATTTTGCATTGAATAATCAAGAACTTAAGAGGATGAGCACTAACGTATTAGTTGATGAGCGTGCACTTAGAGAATATTACTTGCCTGCTTTTGAGACAGCAGTTAAGGAAGCAAAACCTACTACGGTTATGTGTGCCTACAATAAAGTTGAAGGTACTTATTGTAGTGATAACAAAAGACTCCTTTCAGATATTCTTCGTGAAGAATGGGGATTTGATGGAGCTGTTATAACTGACTGGGGAGCTATGAACAATCGTATAGATGGATTTAAAGCCGGACTGGATTTGGAGATGCCAGGAAGCAAAGGCCGCTTCGATAAAGAGGTTAAGAAGGCAGTTGAAGATGGACTGTTAGATGAGAGGTATATTGATCAAGCAGTAGATCGTTTATTAACTCTTATAGAAAGAACAACAAAGGGAAATAAAGAATCAGTGACAAAAGAACTTCATGATAAAAATCATAAATTAGCTCGTAGGATTGCCGCAGCTGGTGGAATTCTTTTGAAAAATGACGATAAGCTTCTTCCTTTAAAAGATGATTCAGAAGTTACTATAATAGGAGAACTAGCTAAAATTCCAAGATATCAAGGAAATGGATCCTCTTTAGTAACACCAACAAAACTAAGTAGCTTACTTGATGGAATTAGAGAGTATGCTGGAAAGAATAGATTTTTTTCTGGATACAGTCTAAAGGATGTAGAGGATGATGCTTTGTTAAAAGAAGCAGTTGAAGCTGCAAGAACATCAAATACAGTAGTTTTATGCATAGGCCTCACTGATATCTATGAGAGTGAAGGCTTTGATAGAGAACATATGAGAATCCCAGCCAATCAGATTAAGTTAATAGAAGCAGTTGCGGAGGTAAATGAAAATATCATAGTGATAATTGTTGGAGGATCTGCAATAGAGATGCCATGGGCTGCAAAGGTTCAAGCTATACTGCATATGCAATTATCTGGTCAAGCAGGTGGCTTAGCAGCTGCTGATATAGTATTTGGTAAGGTGAATCCAAGTGGAAAGCTTACAGAAACTTATCCTTTTATATATGAAGATGTAGTAAGTAGTACTTACTTTAATAAGAATCCAAAGCAAGGAGCTTATTTTGAAAGCATGTATTGTGGTTATAGATATTTTGAGACTGCAAAAGTTCCAGTACGATATCCATTTGGATTTGGATTATCTTATACAGAATTTAAGTATTCAAACCTACAAGTTAAAAAATTAGGGCTATATGATGTTGAAGTAACGGCTAACGTTGAAAATGTAGGTGAGTTTGATGGTGCAGAAGTCGTACAGTTGTATGTTGCAGCATCTACTGGTGGTGTATATCGTCCATCAAAAGAACTAAAAGGCTTTGCAAAGGTACAATTAGAAAAAGGCGAAAGTAAACAAGTTAGGTTTAATTTAGATAAAAGAAGTTTTGCAGTATACGACCAAGATAAGAAGGATTGGATAATAGAAGAAGGGATTTATGCATTGCAAATTGGTGCGAGTATTAAGGATATTCGTCTTGAAAAGCATATTGAGCTTGAGGGAGAAAAACCTGTTAGAAAAAATTGTAGTACATGGTATTACTCTTTGAGTGGTATTCCGAGCAGGAAGGACTTTGTAACTATCTACCATAACTATGAGGATTATGTTCCTCAAATAAAGGGTACTTACGATATGACTAGTTCTATTAAGGAAATGAAAGAGACTAGCCTTATATGTAAGATTATGTACAAGGATATGGAAAAAATTATTGCTAAGAATAATGGCGGGAAAGTTGATTACACAAATCCTGGTTTTAGGATGCTTATGGATAGCGCTTCGGATAATCCTATGAAATCAATGCCACTATTCAGTCCAGATAGTATGCCTTTAAATGTTGCAGAATTCTTTGTTGAAGCTGCTAATGGTCATATGATAAAGGGGTTTAGGAAAATTATTAAGAGTAATAAAAACAAATAGGTCTAAGCTTAATGTTGGGATGGAAAAATTGTTTTAGGAGAGTGTAGTTATATGAAAATATTTATGATTGGCGGAACTGGTTTACTAGGTTCAGAGGGAGCAAAGGAGTTAATAAAAAGAGGACATAGTGTATCCTCTATATCCTTACCACCTATACCAACAGGTGCAAATATCCCGAAGGAAATGGAATTATCATTAGGAAATTATATGGAAATGTCTGATGAAGAAATTAGAAAGCAGATGACTGGGTGCGAAGGGTTTGTATTTGCTGCAGGAGTGGATGAAAGAGTAGAAGGACCAGCGCCGATATATGATTTATTCTACAAGTTCAATATTGCACCATTAAAAAGGCTATTAACCATAGCAAAGGAATGTCATGTAAAACATGTAGTTATTTTAGGGTCTTACTTTGCATACTTTGATAGAACTAATCCAGAATGGAAGTTAGCAGCTACTCATCCTTATATAAGAAGTAGAGTTGATCAAGAAAAGATGGCTCTATCTTTTGCTGATAAAGATATGAATGTAGCGGTCTTAGAATTGCCATATATTTTTGGTACTCAACCAGGAAGAAAGCCTGTATGGACATTCTTAATAGAACAAATTAGGAGTATGAAGAGTTTTACCATGTATCCAAAGGGTGGTACAACTATGGTTACAGTTAAACAAGTTGCTCAGTGCATAGCAGGTGCCATAGAAAACAATATTGGTGGAAACAACTATCCGGTAGGTTATTACAATATGACATGGAAAGAGATGTTAAGAATATTCCATAAGTATATGGGAATTCCAGATAAAAAAATAATTACAATTCCAACTTGGATGTATGCTTATGGATGTAGATCCATTGTTAAAGAACAAAAGAAGAATAATATTGACGGCGGTCTTAAGATGGTTGAATTTGCAAAAGTTATGACTGCAAACACTTTTATTGGAAAGAGCATAATTGTAGAAAAATTAGGGGTAGAACCAGATGATATAGATAAAGCTATAGGTGATTCAGTTAAGCTATGCTTGGATATATTAGATGGAAAATCAGAGGCAATAGGTATGAAGGGCGAATAGTATATATTAAATTATGGAGATTACTTTTGCGGGTAGCAGAGAATCTCCTTTTAATTTTATTTAGAAATACTTATTGTGCTACCAAAAACAAAAAATAGTACAATAAAGAAATTAAAAAAATTTTTATAATTAGTTTGGAAATTTAAACCTTCTTTATGTTTAAGAAAGGTGAACAAATGTGGACAAATGTTAAGTTTATAGAATTAAATTTTTATATTAAATATAATCTAAAGGAAACACTGGGGTATAGTGCGTAAAAAAAGAAGAACTTGTTACCTGACAAAATTTCTTCATGTACGTTGAAAAATGCAGATACATAAAAAATCTAATAAAGGTAGAAATATCATTTTTTAAAATGAAAATACCTAAAAACCATATTAGATTAAAAGAAGAGGTTATAATAATGGGGGAAATTTTTTATGAAAACAGAAACGCAAATAAAACAATTGATGGGAGCAAAGATTTTTGATAGTAAAATTAAATCTCTTAACGTAACTGGCGCAGAAAAATGGCTTGGTTATCTTGTTGGACCAGCTGGGTTTGCACTAATGAATGCGTTAATAATGGGATACATTAATATTTACTATACTGATGTACTCAAATTAACTGATCCTAAGGTTTTTAAATATGGAGTTGTATTTCTGACCATATTCCCATTAGCTTCAAGGTTATTTGATGGTGCTATGAATTTGATAATGGGAGTTATATTAGATAGAACTAAGTCAAAGCAAGGAAAAGCTAGGCCATGGATATTAATATCAGCGCCGTTTATAACTGTATCTGGAATACTGATGTTTACAATACCCAAAGCAAGCATAACAGTACAACTAGTATGGATAGTTATTTCCTTTAATTTATATTTTGGGATGGCATCGGTAATGTATATTGCTGGGCATAATCTTATGGTTCCACTTTCAACAAGAAATACAGCTCAACGTGGAACTTTATCTGTAATAAGTAATATTGCAAATACGGTAATTACAGGAATAATAGTAGCATTAATATTTCCAATGATAGTAATGCCAATCATTGGTGCTGATAAAGGTAAATGGATAATGTTAATGTCTGTGATATCAATA